>NZ_AGIK01000001.1:314801-629603 GCF_000230675.1 Synechococcus sp. WH 8016
TCCATTCAGAGGCACGCCATTGATGTCAGTGGTTGTCATCGCATAGACCGATCCCTTACCAACCATCGGCTTGACCATCATCGGGGTGCTGCCCGTGGCGTAGTAGTAAAAGATCAGGCGATCATCTAACACTCGCTCGCCATTGTTGAGAAACTCATGGCTCCCTCCAGCGAGAGGTGAATACCACTGACGCTTCCCCGGATAGAAGTAAACCTCTTGATTGCGAGGACTGAATACGACGGTCCGGGCATAGGCATTGGCGATGGTGGAAGCCTCGGTGAGGATCTTCTTCATCCGATCGTCTGGCTCGAACTTCTGCCCTTTTTTGATGCCAATCGCTCCAGCTTGCCCTACGAGCTCAGGATCCCAAGCGGTCGCGGGCTCATACTGAATCACTTCATTGAGCTCGTCATAGAAGCTCGCGTCATTGGCATGAATGGTGTTGTATTGGTTGTTTGACAGATTGATAAACCCAGTCGGTTTGGGATTGTTGGCGTCGGCAAGTGGGTAAATCTTGAAGGTTTTCTTGAAGGCCTCAATGGCCTCCTTGGTTTCACCGGGCTTGGCGGCGATACGCATCAACGCCCAATGACGGTAGGCCGATGTCTTGGAGACGAAATATCCTTCGGGGATCTCTCCTTCATAGTCAGGGCCCACCAAGAGGTATTTGCCTCCTCTGCCCTTGTCGGCACCGACCACCCCCAGGTCCGTCACATAACGGAAGAAGGCATCATTCACAAAACCGAGCACCGGTGTGCCGATCTCGAGCACCACGGGTCCGTCTTTCACATCGATTTCCGCATGCACGTAAGGCGTGGTCGTCTGTGGCGTGAGCCACAGGGAACGGGCATTCATCAACTCCTCAGTGATCCCCACCGAGTGGTTGGGCTTGAGACCGATTTTGACGTGCCCGTTAAGCATTCCATACATCGAAGCGGCTGGCGTTCCATTGATGAATAGTTCGACCGCACGGGAGATGTCTACGAAGTTGCTCACTTTGGAGGCAGTTTCCTTCGTTGGAAAACCGTCTTGGAATGTCAGTTCACCGAGGTAGCTGCTCTCCATCTTGTCGGGAGTTAGCAATTCCTCGGGAACCTTCGCTTTATAGGTTGGATTCTCCTGCGCTTGAAGGGGTGAAACGGCAATTGACCCTGCAAGAACCGCAGCGGTGATGATGAGGCACTTGATTTTCATTTTCTAATCTCCTTAATGTTGAGTTGGATTGCCATGAAGACATGGATGAGACAGGAAGGACTGATCTCGCGCCCCGAGTAGAACTTCTGGTAGCAGCCCCTCAGTGGGGCTTTCTCCTGCAATCGTTAGTTCACAGGCATGATGTCCTGCAGGGGATAGGTCTGATCGAAATAGGCCTGAGTCGGTCCGTAAAAGCGCAGATAGGAGAACCAGCTCTCATTGGGATTGGTCTGAATCCAATTGGCTTTTTCAACGCCAACCGGCAATTCAGGGCTGAAGTGCAACGTCACTGAACCATCGTCGTTCTCAATCAGACCCGTTCTGGAGCTCAGTGCAGGCCTGCCTTCATTGTTGAGAATCAACGTGCGCGAATTGACGTCATAAACCACAATCGACCAAAACACTTCCGCAGGCGCGTTGGGTGGCATCGTCAGCTTGTAGTGCTTGTCGCCTTCCAAAAAGTTGCCATTGCCATCCTTGTAAGCCGTCCGGTATTGCTGTCCTATGCCTGCCTTCTCGATGTAATAAGCCTTGCCCCTTGAAACAGCCTCCCAGGTAAAGGCAGCCCTGCGATAGAGCTGATCCATATCACCATCTCGGTCATCCACCGTGACCACCATCAGCTGATCCCATTGCGTGCCCTTGTAGAGATCATTGTTCGAGAAGGGCTTGTCAAAGGTGATCGATTTGAGCATCGCCTCACCAATGACGGCCGCTTCTTTCAAGACCTCAGCCTGAGCCGCCGTGGGCTGAAAGGGTTGGCCCTTCTTCAGACCAAGCGAGGCGAGCATGCTTAGAAAGAAGCGATCGCGATCTTCAAAAACTTCGCGATCCATGATTTTTTTCAATGCCTGCCAGTAGGCCATCCCATGGGGCTGCCATTGCCCCCACTCCGTGCTTTCATCCACATCAATGATTGGAAGCCGCGTGGGATTGGCCCGTTTTGCGTAAGGGAAGATGCGAAAACTTGATAACAGCTGATCCGCCTCAGCAGGATCAGGCATCAGAGCCCTGATCCCTAGAAACGCAATGTTCGAGCCATTGCGAATGACGGTGTACTCATTGGTATCCAAACCATCGGGGATGGCCATCTTCGGCGCAAGGATGAGCAGCTTCGCGCCATTGCCCTTATCCGGACCAGACATCCCGAAATCATGAATGCCACGCTGCCAGATGTCATTGACAACCCCGGCTGACATTCCTTTTGGAATGTCAAAAACTAATGGCCCTGTTCTTGAAAGATCGGCAAAGGCAACTGCATAGGGAGTCGTGGCATTTGCCGTCAGAATTCCCTGCTTCGCCTTGGGTGAGGTCAGCCGCACGATCTGGCCATCTTTGGCACCGAACAGCTCTTCATTGGACTCAAGCCATCGGGCATAACTGACTATGGGAACGGCCCAGATGTACGCCTGCGTTGCTTTGTGAAAATCGAGCTCGTTCTTAAGCGCATCGATGGTCTTAAGACTGGGGTAACCGCCAGCAAAACCGCCCTTTGTGAATGTGAGATCACCAAGGCGAGATCTCAGTGTCTTGGGTGAGCTCTCTCCATAGGCCCTGAATTCAGAGGGGCTGAGTTCATCTTTGATGTCTGTGATATCAACGGATTGAGCATGGGCGATTGGCCCCCGCTCAGTCAATCCGCCAAAAACCAGACCCAAGGACAAAGCAATCGGGAGAGCACGCATGAAAATGAAAACCCCTAATTTGAGTCAATTGTTTTAAGGATTATATTTGAGCTGTAAAAAAAATTTGGTCCTAATAGTGCATTCTTTCTCTTATGGAGGCGTGCAGTGTTTGTCACCGATCTTTTGCGGGTTAATTCAGGTTTCGATATCTAGGGGCCTGAGCTTCTGTCTGATTACGGTTTGACCACCAGCCTGAAGCAAGCTGGGCTCGAAGAAGACCTGTTCCGTCCATAGTTCCGACGATAAGACATGAATTGCATTTGCTTTTAGCACTTTATGGTTACAGTATTGATTGAACAATGCTCAGAAAAGCTTTCTTTGCATTAGTTGCACTGCTGTCAACTTCATTAGCCAGTATTGATCAACCTTTTGCTGATAATTTCAGTATTTTTTAGGCTTGATATTGATGATATCGTATTCGTATTGATCGCTACAAAGAAAGGCTAGCTGTGCTTCCCAGCCTGAACTCTCATCCGGAACTTTCCATTCTTTTTTGCCTATTGGTCTGTGCAACTTTCTTTTGCAATCAACTTCATAGTCGTAAACCGGAGAATATTCTTCTTCTCTTGATGTTGGATGTATAGATGTTCCACTGTACTGAATGATGCCATTATCGATCGTATTTAGTTTGATCCAGCTGCAAAACCAATGGCATTCGATTAGGCACCACCCTTCCCAGCATGTTTTTTCAGTATCAGCAAAATGTACATCTTTAGATAGTGCAGGAGCCACAAATTAGCTCGACAGAGCTAAGCCGATTATCGTTGTTTTCAATAGTCCCCTGCTTCTAGCCACAATTCTATATTGCGCATCCACTAGTCAAGATCATCTAGTACACGAGCCGAGTTCCCCAGGATCTGGGTGAGTTTTGATTCGTTATGACTTTTTAGATTTTTTAAATCAACCACGCCATGTTGGATGTCCATCACTTACAAGAACTCCCCGATTACGCCATAGAGCTTCAGGTGATACCTGAATACCATGTTGAGAGGCTAATTGTGCTGCAGAGGAACTGGTAGGAGTCAAACGCATTTGAGCAGCAAAGCTCTCATCCTCCTTGAGCAATGCTTTAAGGGCCACAAGTGAGTCACTGGTTTGCGAAGTCATGATTATTCCCTTTCATATGCCTGAATTTTAGTTTTGTTAATCAATTATGGCATGAGTGCAATTACTGATCTTGCTTTTAACAATGGCTTGGTATGACTAGGTTTATCTGCTCAGTGATTCAATCTTTCAATATTCTAAGCCTGACTGCATAATTTTCGTGGCCTTGAGTCTTTTCAGAAGAATTAATGATTCAATCTTTATCACCTAATCGGAGAGTATGACCTGAATGAATCTTTTGATTGACTGCCTAATAGTTTTTATTTTTTCTGGTTGAAATCTAGTTTTTAGGCTACTTGCTGTTTGTCTTTTGCATCTATGATGCGTGAGATGGTGATCGGCTTGTTGACTGATTGTCGATAATCCCATTGAAGCTGCTGTGCATATTTCGATCACTTCCCCCATTTTATTATGTTGTTGTTCTGTTTCAGCTTTTGTGTTGAATCATGAAACCGCCATCAACGAGCAACATCGATCCAGTCACAAAGCTTGCCTGATCAGACAGTAACCAGACCACGGCATTGGCGACATCGGTTGGTTCGGCCATTCGCCCCAGGGCGTGGAGTTGTTTGGCCTGATCACGTAGTTGATCAGGATGATCACTGATGGCCAGAGCTTGATGGGTGAAACCACCATTCACCCATCCAGGCGCGACGTTATTAACCCGAATGCCACGACTGGCTAGTTCCCCTGCTGCTGCGTAGGTGAAACTCAACACAGCTCCTTTGGAGGTGGTGTACGCACCTCCATCATTGGAGCCAATGAACGCAGAAACGCTCCCAAGGGTGACGATGGCACCTTTGCTGTTTTCTAGGTAAGGAATAGCAGCGCGTACCGCATGCATGGTGCCGTCCACATTCACCGCCATCACGGAACTCCAGTCTTCTTCACCCTGGGTCGTGATACCCCCCGTTCTTAAGACTCCTGCTGCTGTGACGAGCCCATGCAACGGTCCGAGCTGTTCAACAGCCTGGGCGGTGACGGCATCAACATCGTTTCGGTCGCGTACATCGATTCTGAATGCCGTGGCTTTTCCCCCCTTGCGTTGGATGGCATCAGCAACCTTTTTGGCAGCGCATTCATTGATGTCACAAACAGCTACCGCGGCACCTGCTTGTGCCGATTCCATGGCTATGGCACTTCCGATCGCTCCCCCTCCACCGGTCACCATCACAAGGCCACCGTTGAGGTCAATATGTTTCATTGATTAATTGTGCATCGTTGCCATGGTTGTGGCAGAGGCTCCTTTTCCCCTTTTTGCAGCTGTCTACAGAGACCCTGGCAAGGGATGTCAAGGTCACAGTATGAAATGCACACATTTGTTGCCTCGGGTGCAAATCAACTGTGAGTTTTGATACCAGGACAATTAATCGTCATATTCATTTAATCCGTTCGATGGAATGTACAGTTAATATCTAATTGTTCTTGTTGACTCATCATGACGGACATCACCGATAAGTACGAAAAGTTCAAAGTTCCCTACAGCACGAACGAAAAGCATTCTGCTGACGAGTTTGATCCCAAGGAAAATGGTGGCTTAGACAATCCAGCTAATCGTCACAAAGACAAAGTGTTGGATGATATCTGTGATACCCACCCCGGTTCACCCATGTGCAAAGTGTTCGATTGCTGATCAACTTCAGCTGATTCATCGAGTTTAAACAAGGCGCTGCGAGGCAAGAGATGATCTTTAGCTTCGCAGCTTTTTTATGGCCAAAACGTTGTTTTATTCACCTGATTTGATGATTTGTTGATCGTGCACGATTGCTGCGTTGTCATAGGTCCGTCTTGGTTGATCCTGGTTTCCTTTTCTGGCATCGAGGAAAGCATGCCGGCGCTGGCTCCTACAGCCGTTTGCCTTTGAGCTCTCTCGACTTTGAGCTCTTGATGTTGAGATCAGCGCCCTGATGAGCCTTGGCTCTTTAGGTTTTCTTTACATTTCGCTATCCAGGGTGGCATTTATTTTTTGTTTGGGTTAGAGCTGTAGAAGATAGGGCTGAAATCATGAGTTATGAAGCTAAGGAGCGCACGCCATTTCCCTATGGCCAGGTTGCTTATCCAGCTTTTCTTGGTGTAAAGCCCGGTGACTACATCATTGTTAAAGGGGAAAACCAAGTACAACTCAAGAAGGATCACAGCTGGTGGATGGGACAGGTTGTTTCTTGTAAAGCTGAAGCTAGAGATCCCAGTGGAGAGCGTGTGATTCAAGTTGTGGATGTTGATGACGAGAAAATCAGCTGGGTCAATGTGGATGAAATATCACATGTGTTGTATGGGCTAGATGGTTTGTCAAATGATTAAATAGCCTGCTGCTTCGAAGCTTGATGTTCAACGTTCCCCTTATCTATAACCATATTTTTTAAAAGTAGGAGTGCTCTCTATTTACACATAGCGAGTCATGAATTCTGATAGTGTGATGCCTTCTTTCTTTGATGAATTACAGCAATCTCTGAAAAGCTCGTCATCAGTTTCTGTGCGGGCAAGGTCTCGAAATTGTTCTAAGCTCAGCTGATTGTGATCAGGGCTACTCTCCCGCATTGAATTCCATTTGGCGCAGAGTGAATCGACCATCTCTTTTCTTGAATAGGGAAGGTTGATCTTCTTCTGTTTTGCCAAATGGATGCGACTCCAGTTCTTGTCTAAACTATAGTGACCAGAAGGATTTTTGACAATAGTCTCTGGCGGAGAGGCTTTTTCGCTTTTGATATTTTATTGTGTTGCATAATTGCATTGAAAGCAAGTAATCAGTACTGCTTGCTTTCAATGTCCTTTATTATTTTAGGCTGAAAATGGTTTAAATCGAAGTCTATTCAACGCCATGTATCTATTAAAAGTTGTCTTTGCAAGTTCACTTGGCGACTGATTGCCGCGCCAATCGCCAAGATGGCATTGGCTAACTGGCCAGTGTTTGGCAAGACTGGACATCGCCGTTCATCCGTGATCGCCATCTGCGTAGTTCATGGTGATCAAGCATGGCTCGACGAGATTTCTCTGCATGAGCTAAGCGTTGAATCAATGCATGGGTGTCATGGGTAGAAAGCTCACCGTCTGAATCCCACTTCATGCAGAAAACGCCTTTTTTGGAAGTGTTGCCCATTGCGTTTGCCTCTTTCGTTCTGTCACGGTATGCGCACATAAAGCCTTTGCTATGGAGCAAACCTTAAGAAGTCTCGATTGCGACGCCTGCGACCGGCAGGTCTCTGCGCCGTTCTTGGGAGTGGTGTTTTGCTTCTTGCTCTTCTCGTCGATGCGACGCAGGGAGGCCTTTTGGGCCTCCCTGCAGCACGATGTTCCCGATCAAACGATCGATCTTTACCGAGGTGACTCGACAAATTCAGCATCGATCACATCATCGTTCTCACTGTTTGGTTGTGAGGTTTCAGGCGCTTCTTCCTGCTGCGAGTACAGGGAGGCCCCCATTTCCATCAGCGCAGTTTTCACTCCATCAAGGCGTTCCTTGATGAGCGCTGTGTTCTCTGTTTTAAGGGTTTCTTTGAGTTCCGAGAGCACCAACTCCACTTTGGTTTTGGCCTCGGCTGAGATCTTGCCTTCTAATTCCAGCAGTTGCTTTTCTGCCTTGTAAATCACGGATTCCGCTTCGTTCTTGGTGTCGATCGCTTCTCGCTTTTGCTGATCCGAGTCAGCGTGTGCTTCTGCATCCTTCACCATCCGATCCACTTCGTCCTCGCTGAGGGTTGAGGCACCACTGATGGTGATCGATTGTTCTTTCCCTGAGCCTTTGTCTTTTGCTGTGACACTCAAGATTCCATTGGCATCAATGTCAAAAGCCACCTCCACTTGAGGAACACCACGAGGCGCAGCAGGGATCCCATCTAATCGGAAGGTTCCAAGGCTCTTGTTATCAGACACCATCTGTCGCTCTCCTTGGAGAATGTGAATCTCCACGGAGGTTTGGCCATCCATGGCGGTGGAATAGATCTCGGTTTTGTTTGTTGGAATGGTTGTGTTCCTCGGAACCATCACATTCACCACACTGCCCATGGTTTCCACTCCCAAGGAAAGAGGTGTGACATCCAATAAAAGGATGTCTTTCACTTCACCTGAGAGAACACCCCCCTGCACAGCAGCACCGATGGCAACCACCTCATCAGGATTCACGGTTTGATTGGGATCTTGACCCGTTGCCGCTTTGACCAGCTCCAACACGGCAGGAATGCGTGAACTGCCGCCCACCATCACCACTTCACTGAGGTCATGAGCTGAGAGTTTGGCGTCCTTGATCGCCTGTTGAACTGGTTTCTTACAACGATCAATCAAGTCAGAAGATAACTCCTCAAATTTGGCTCGGGTCACTGTCAGCGTCAGATGCTTGGGACCATCAGCCGTTGCCGTGATGAAGGGGAGATTCACTTCGCTCTGTGTGGAGGCGGAGAGTTCAATCTTTGTTTTTTCTGCCGCTTCCGTGAGGCGTTGCAGGGCTTGCGAATCCTTCCTTAAATCAATCCCTTCCTCCTTTTGGAAGGTTTCAGCCATGTAATCAACAAGCACTTTGTCGAAGTTGTCACCTCCAAGATGGGCATCACCACAGGTGCTGATCACTTCGAAAACACCATCTCCTACCTCCAGGATGGAGACATCAAACGTTCCACCTCCCAAGTCAAAGACCAGGATCTTTTCTGCATCCTTCTTATCCAAACCGTAAGCCAGCGCTGCTGCTGTGGGTTCGTTGATAATCCTCAGGACTTCTAGGCCAGCAATTTTGCCAGCATCTTTAGTGGCTTGTCGCTGGGAGTCATTGAAGTAGGCGGGAACAGTCACCACCGCTTGAGTCACGGTTTGACCCAAATATTTCGAGGCATCATCGGCCAGCTTCCTAAGCACACTGGCGCTGATTTCCTCTGGTGAGAAGGATTTCTCCATCCATGATGATCGGATTTTGATCTTGCTTCCTACCGATTCAACGGTGTATGGAACGTCTTTGGTTTCATCTGTCACCTCATCCGTGCGCCTGCCAAGGAAGCGTTTGACAGATCCAAATGTGTTGTCTGCATTCATCACCGCTTGGCGTTTGGCGATCTGTCCAACGAGCTGGTCCTTGCCCTTGGTGTAGGCAACCACAGAGGGGGTGGTCCGAAACCCTTCTGCATTTGCGATCACGGTGGGGTTTCCCCCTTCCATTACGGCGACACAGCTGTTGGTTGTGCCTAAGTCAATGCCAATTACTTTAGCCATTTGTTTTTATTGATTGAATCTATTTTTGTGGATAACTCTTCCAAACAAGGAGCGAGTAAACCCAACCAATGAGGTGGGTTTCCCCCCAAATTCATCCTTTTGGTTCGGTTGAAGTACGGTTTATACGACTTCTTTATTCTGTCTCTTTGATTCGCATGTCCAAGGGAAAGTGTGTGCCTTGTTTCTCTCGAATTCAGGTTCGAAACGTGTCTAGTTTTCTTGTGGTATCGCGGTTATCAGTTGCTCTTCTAACAACATGTTGAACTCAAATAATTGTTCGTCACTGAGTTGTTGCCTTGATGAGGCCCCTAGTTTTGACTGCAGGAACGTCTTTGCACGTTCTTGATCCCATTTCAATGTCGTGAGCATTTCGTCGCCTTGCGCGATTAAGTCGCTTCTGCGTAACGGAGTTGGTGATGAACTGGCATCCGCACCGGTTTCAATGCTTTTAAGCTTATTGAGAAAGGAAACGAGATCGCTATATCTCGTTAATTTGTGCCTGCTTCCATGGCCATAGGCTCGCTCCAAATAAATCTTTTCCTGATCCCGGGTCCAGCCAATTCGTTTTAGTTGTAGATCGATGGCTGTTAGTTCTTCGCTCCAATCCTCTGGGTCCGTGGGAGCTTCGCTTGGTTCAGGAGTGGAGACGGCCTGAGCCTCATTGTTTTGAAAGGGGATTGGAGACGCTGTGTTGGCTGGATTGGTCTCACGACTGCCTGGATCTTTGGCTGGTTTTGCTGGTTGAACCTGGGGGTCACCCTGCTGTTTGATGGCTGGCTGCGGGTTTCGCTTCGGCTCAGAGCTCACCCTCCCTTTCAGATTGCGTTCCTCTAATCGCTGTCGAGCTCTGTCCTCTGCCTCCTCAGCATCGGCTCCCTCTCCTAGCGCGCTACCGAGATCTCGTTCTCCATCGAAGCCGCTGACACGCACCACACATCGATTGCTATCGATGTGGCAAATCTCCACCTTTGTTTTCATGCCTCTGGAGGGGGTTAACCATTTCTAAGCTGTTGGGATGGATTCAGCTGCCTTAACGTCCCTCACGCCTGTTCTCGACGGTGTAGATCGATGGGCTGAGCTCTTGCCTCTTCTTCCAGTGCTTGTGGCCTTGGAACTGGTGCTCTCCGCTGACAATGCGATCGCTTTAGCTGCTGTCGCTCGCAAGCAACATGACCCAATCAAGGAAAAGAAGGCCCTTGACCTTGGTATATCCATTGCTTTTTTCCTCAGGGTTGGCCTGATTTTGTTGGCTCAGTGGGTGTTGGCATTCAAGCCATTGCAACTCCTTGCGGGTGTTTATCTTCTCTGGCTTTTCCTATCCCATCTTTGGTTCAAGCCATCAGACACCGAGAGTTCTTCTGGATCCTCAGGGCAAGCACCCTCGATCTCTTTTGCGCGAACGATTGTTGCCCTAGCTTTAACGGATCTCGCCTTTTCTGTTGATAGTGTTGCTGCCGCTGTCGCGATTAGCGATCAACTGATTCTTGTGATTACTGGGGCCTTTATCGGAGTTGTGGCACTGAGATTTACCTCGGGTTTGTTTATTCGCTGGCTCGATATCTATACCCGTCTAGAGACGGCTGGTTATCTTGCGGTTGGTTTAGTGGGAGTCAAACTGATTGGAACGCTGGTCGTTTCGGACTTGCATCCACCTGCATGGTGGACCCTACTCACTGTTGCCTTGCTAATGATTTGGGGCTTTTCTGAGCGCAAAGAGCCCCTAGGTGGAGAGGCTTGATCCAATGCTTGTTGAATTACGTCAGGCTGCTACGCAGGTTTTGCTCGATCGCATGGAGTTGACTGATCCTCCAATGCCGGGGCAATGGTTTACTCATGATCAGCACAGCTATCTCGTGATTCAACGCAGACATCGCTATAAATTGTATTCAGGTCGTTATGAACTGTCTTCGATTGTTCTCCTTGTTAAATGTCAAAAGCAGCCCGCTGATGCACGGTTTGTTGGTCATGGTTGGGTGATTGGAGATGCTGAGTGCCGCTTCAATGCTTTGAGCCCTTTGCTTCGCTGTGCAGTATTGCCCGATGGACCTTGTGATCGTTGTGTTCACCGGGAAGTTCGCTGATGACATCCCTCCGTTGGCATTCAGCTGTTCTGCTCGCTGGGCATGGAGTGGCCTCAGGCCAAGCTTTGGATCGCGCTGAACCACGCCTGTCTCCTTACCCGAAAGGCACGATTGCGATGCAAACTCCGTTTTTTGCGGCGTTAGGTCTTGATCTATCTCCTTATTGGCCTGGAACACTCAACCTTTCGTTTTCTCCTGCTGAGCTACAGCTCACCAATGCAGATTATTTGTTTCCTGATCTGGAATGGACCGATTTGCATCCGCCTGAAACCTTTTCCTTTTGGAAGGTTCGACTGCGTTCTGTAGGACTTTTAGATTTTGATGTTCCAGGGTTGGTTTACCGGCCTCATCCAGAAACAAAGATAAGGCATTGGCAAAACACGTCCGTTCTTGAGATTCTTGCTCCTTATCTTGATGGTGTTTGTTTGGGTCAACGCCTTGAGATTGGTGTAAATCCTGACGCAATAAAAGTATTGGACTCTTCGTTGTCGTGATTGGTTGTCTGTTTTTTGAGGGTTGGTTGTTGGTCGCCTTTTCTTTTATCTTTCGGTTAGTTGTGCTTGCTGCCCGTTTGTTGAATCTCCCCCTTTGTTTAAATTTGGCAGATCCTCAAGCTTGCGGGTAAAACTTGATGACGGATGCTGAACGGATAAAAACTCGCTCAGTGCTGCTTGAATTTTTGAAATTCAGGGTGTTAGCCGCAGGCCAGCAGTTTTTTGATGGCACGGCCTCGGATCATCGGCGGCAGTGGTTGGCTTTGGTGCACCCGCAAGCGCTTGCCCTCTCAGATGAGGATCTGGAGCAGATCTGGAATCAGGCTCGTTCGCTCTATACGGAGGGTTGAAGGTGTGGATCTAGGCTGAATCTTTCGCTCTGCTGGCCATTTCCGCTTCTCCTGTTGCATCTGAGTCCACAGCCTCTGGTTTTGATTCCCTTGGTTTGAGTCAGCCGTTGCTGAAGGCTTTGCAGGAGAAGGGATACACCGCTCCGTCGCCGATTCAATTGCAGGCCATTCCCGCTGTGATCTCTGGTCGGGATGTGATGGCGGCAGCGCAAACAGGAACGGGTAAAACCGCAGGCTTCACGCTGCCAATGTTGGAGCGCCTGAACCATGGAGCGCGTCCTGGACGCGCACAAATACGCGCCTTGGTGCTGACCCCTACGCGTGAGCTTGCTGCGCAGGTGTTGGCGAGTGTTCGTGATTACAGCAAGCATCTTCCGCTGACCAGCGACGTGGTGTTTGGTGGTGTCAAGATCAACCCTCAAATTCAACGGTTGCAGAAGGGCGTTGATGTGTTGGTTGCGACCCCAGGCCGCTTGTTAGATCTGCTCCAGCAGGGGGCTGTTCGTTTCGACCGCGTGGAATTTTTGGTGCTTGATGAAGCCGACCGAATGTTGGATATGGGGTTTATTCATGACATTCGGCGTGTGATTTCTCGCCTTCCTGATCGTCGTCAAACCCTGATGTTTTCGGCCACTTTTAGTGCGCCAATTCGGAAACTAGCAACAGGCCTGCTTGATCATCCTGTTCAAATTCAGGTGGCCCCTGCCAACCAAACCGTGCGCTCTGTGGAGCAGGTTGTTCATCCTTGCGACATGGTCCGCAAGATTGATCTGCTCAGCCATCTCATTCGCAGTGGAGAATGGCTCCAGGTGTTGGTCTTTTCCCGCACGAAGCATGGTGCCAACCGTGTTGTGGAACGTCTCAGTCAGCAGGGTCTCCTAGCGGCTGCCATCCATGGCAACAAGAGCCAGGGTGCGCGCACTCGCGCTTTGCAGGGATTTAAGGACGGTTCGGTGCGCGTTCTTGTCGCCACCGATATCGCAGCCCGAGGAATTGATATTCAGCAGCTGCCTCATGTGGTGAATCTCGATCTCCCGAATGTTGCTGAGGACTATGTGCATCGCATTGGCCGTACAGGTCGGGCTGGAGAAACTGGACACGCCATTTCTCTCGTTGCTGCTGAAGAGGCACTGCTCTTGAAGGCAATTGAACGCTTAACGGGTGAGTCCCTTCGTCGAGAAAACGTGCCGGGATTTGAGCCCACCGTTCTCAAGGCCGCCCCCCTGGATCTGAGCGGAGGACGGGGACGGCGCTCAGGAGGTTCATCGCGCCGTCGGCAAGACACGCGTAGCACGAGAACGTACCGCCGATAACGCTATTTCGTTACGTAAACGTGCCAAACCGTTGTTTGGGTGCCGCGTTTAGTTGTTGGATCAGGGAGTCGCCATGGCTCCGCCCTTTCCCTTCCAGCTGCGCAGCGCGAATCAGGATTGGGCAGCCATTCGTGCTGACCACGACGCCCATTCCCTTTACAGATTCCAGCACTGTGCCTGGTGGATGCCCTCCTGTGGGCCAGCGGCCGATGAGGGGGTGCACCTCTGCCGGCAGCTCTTTTCTCAAGCGATCGATGAGCGGTTCGCAATGCAGAAGTTTGAGGCGTTTGTCGTTCCAAAGCGTGACGGCATTCGGATAGAGCGCCATCACCTTGCGATGAATGTTGAGTGCCGATGCGGACCAGTCGATTTGGTGGTCTTGTTTGGTGAGCATGCGTGCGTAACTGGCTTCTCCAGGACGATCGGCCTGGTCGACCAGCTTCAGCCTTGCTCTGCGTTCGGGTTCGGACCCGTGTCCTGCCGATTCGATCAATGGCAAAGCTTCCACCATCAGATCAGCTGTCAGAGCACTCATCCGCTCGGCCAGGGTGTGGCCGTTATCGAGTAGCCCAATCGACAGGTTCCTTTCGATCAGAACGGGTCCAGTGTCGAGGCCTTCTTCCATGGCCATCACCCCCACACCTGTTTCGGAGTCACCTTCCAGCAGGGACCACTGAATCGGTCCTGCACCTCGCCAGCGGGGAAGCAGAGATCCATGGCCGTTCCAGCATCCCAGCGGCGGTTGATCCAGCACACTTTTGGGCAAAATTTGCCCGAAAGCCACCACCACGGACAGATCGGCGTGGAGCTCAGCGAGTTGCTGTTGACAGGTTTTGTCCTGTTTGATGCGTTCGGGGGTGAAAACCGTTAACCCCAGCTCAAGAGCTTTGGCTTTCACCGCTGAAGGAATCAACGTCTTGCCGCGTCCCCGGCGTCGATCCGGCTGGGTGACCACTCCCACAAGCGCATGGCCAGCTTGATGGAGAGCCACCAGTGTTGGCACGGCATAGTCGGGCGTTCCCCAGAACAAAATGTTCATCGAGCGAAGCTCAGGCCTCTCCCGTGATCGCTAAACCATCCACCCAGACATGGGGTGAAACGCCTTGATGGGTCACCACCTCATGGGGTTCTAGGTGAACGATTCCTTTCAAAACCTCGCGGATGTCGCCAGCGATCGTGGCTGCTTCCACAGAGATGCGCTCACCATCCTTCACGAGCCAGCCATCAAACGGCAGCGAAAAGGCTCCTTGGCTGGCTTTTACGCCTGCATGGAGTGCGCTCAAGCTTTCAATCAACACGAAGGGCTCTTGGGTGCTGCGATGGTCGAGATGGGGAGAGGGACTGATCAATCCTTGACTGGAACTCACTTCAAACCAATCCGGTCCAACGGAGACCTTGGCTCCGAGTCCGGCGTGACCGGTGGGAGACACTCCAAATTGACGTGCTGTGGCTTCGGAATGGAGAAGATTCTCCAATGTGCCGTTGCCGATGAGGCAGAGCCGTTTGGTAGGTGTGCCTTCTCCATCAAAGGCCGCTGCCCCCACGTGATCGGGATGTAACCCGTTGTCGTGCAAATTAAAAAATGGCACGGCGAGCTGTTGGCCAAGCGACTCTTTGCTGCTCAGGCTGACGCCATCGAGAATCGATCTGGCATTGAGCATGCTGCTGAAGGCACCAATCAGATCAAGGAATGCCTCCGGTGTGAAACAGACCAAATAACGACCGGTATCAATCGGTTTGTAGTTGAGATGACTGATGGTGCGCTCGGCTGCTTCCTTGATACAGCCGGCAAGGTCAAGATCGGCACTGCCAAGCGCAACGCGAACGGCCCCACCGCTGCGTGGTTTTCTGCCGCTTTCTTCGGCACGGGCATACAGGTAGAGGCTTGCCTGAGTGCGTTGCATGTGGCGAAGTGCCCCCTCGCTATTGAGGTAGATCCGCTCGCTATTGCCTTCGGTTAAGCCGTTGTAGGGGACGGTTTCGATCGCAGGATGTTTGGAAAGCAGCTCCCCTTCCACCTCTTTCAGGGTGCTGAGCAATTTTTGAATGCTCTGAGAGGGTTTTAGCGGCCGATCAAGCTCCGGAATCGGTGCCGTTGCCAGGGGTGAAAAGCCTGGGATGTCTTCTGTGTTGCCAAAGGAACTGGCCTGATAAGCGCCATGCAGGGCTTTTTCGAGGCCTCCTGGAGAAAGGTCAGACGTGCTGGTTACACCAACCAGTCCTTGCTCATTCCAAACGCGAACGGTGATCGAGCTGCGTTGAGCCGCTTTCATTTGCTTGGCTTCACCCCGATCCACTTGCACCGAGGCATTCATTCCTCGGCTGGCTCCAAGGTCCCATCGACGGATTCCGTCCCTGGTGGCGAGGGTGTGGAGCTGATCGCGGAGCTCTTTCACATTGAGAGGTGTATGGGTCATGCTCAGCGGCCTCCCACCGTGATCGAATCAACCTTGATGTGGGGTTGCCCCACCGTGACAAAAATGCTGCCGCTTACCGAGCCGCAGTATCCAGCGGCTAAGTCGAGATCATTGGCGCACATGGAAATCCTTGGCATGACTTCCTTGGCTTCACCGATCAAGGTGGCCCCTTTGACCGGACGGCCTAATTGGCCATTTTCAATGATGTAGCCCTCTTCCACAGAGAAATTGAATTGACCGGTGGGTCCCACACTTCCGCCGCCCATGGACTTGCAGTACAAGCCACGATCAACGGATTGGATCAGTTCATCGGTGCTGTGGGGGCCTGCAGCGATGTAGGTGTTGCGCATGCGGCTGGCAGCTGCAAATCCATGGTTTTGCCGTCGACCACTTCCCGTTCGCGGATGTCCGGTGCGGAGTTCACCGGCGCGATCGCTCAAAAATCCTTTTAGGACGCCATTTTCAATGAGGACGGTTTTCTGCGATTCCATTCCTTCATCGTCCATCGATAAAGAACCGAAGGCACCGGTACTCAGCCCTTCATCAATCGCGGTCACAGCCGGATTGGCAATCGTTTTTCCGACTTGATCGGCAAACGGGGTTGTCCCCCGTTCCACTTGGGTGGTTTCGAGCAGATGGCCGCAGGCCTCATGGAAAATCACGCCTCCAAAACGATTGGCGAGGACCACAGGCATTTGTCCTCCATCCACGTAATCGGCATGAAGCATGGTGGCGGCACTGCTGCACACTTCGTTGGCGGCTGCATCCACATCCCACTCCCGCAAATCATCCGGGCGGTCGCTCGATCCAAAGCGGCGAGCGATGCTTGCACGATGCTCACCATCGGCGGCTAAGACACTGAGGCCGCTGGACTGATGCAGGCGGATGTCGCGGGCATAGGTTCCATCACTCGCAGCCACAAGCACCTCCTGCCAGTCGCGTGAAAAGCTGCCGCGACGCACGTCAAGATGCTGTCCGAGCTGATCCAGTCGCGCTGTTCCTTCCAGCAAACGTTGGGTGATTTCAGCGAGCTCAGGTGACTGAGCGAGCCAGGCATCTTTCTTCGCACCAAAATCTTTGAGCTGATGGAGACCTTGAAAGCCTCCTTCGCGCTGGAGACCGTTGTGTTCCAGTTCGAGCATGGCCAACGCTTGGTCCAGTGCTTGGACAAGGCCTGATTCACTGAGGTCGTTGGTGCTAACGAACCCATCTCGGTGTCCAAGGAAGACCCGAATCCCCGCTCCCATCCCGAAGGATGGAGACACGCTGGTGATGCGCTCCTGTTCGGCGAGAACGCCGAGGTGATCTGTGCGTTCTAAGAACACTTCCACAAGATCAGCGCCTGCACGCATCCCTGTATGGAGAAGCGTTTCCAGGCGATCTTTCCAGGGTGTGTGGCTCGGATCCAGATTGAATGTCTGGTTAAGACCGGGATGGGTGACGACCAAGCCCCTCGTCTGCGTCAACCTTGATTATGGAGAATCGCGGAAGGAATCGGAGATAGGGGCTCTGGTTGCTTTGGCAGCCCTCAACGAACGCGGGGGTGGTACTGATCGCTGCGGATCGGTGCCATGAAGAACAGGGACGCCATTTGAACGCCGTTGGCCACCCAATGGGGAAGTTTGCGCAGCACTTTGATGGGTGCAGGGGAGTGCGTTGCATCCACAGCGCTGAGCGCTGCGTTGTTGTTCACCAGGCGCTCGAGACCATCGAAAAAGCGGGGATTTTTCACGTCGAGGACCACGGGGAACACCCGTGCCGTGTTTTCGTTCGTCTTGTCGATGACCAAGCGGTCGTATTCGCGCGCATCCAAACCGAGGGATTCGTAAAACTCTTTGCGTGCCACATCACGGACATACATGGTGGCGAAGACCGCAAGAAGGAAAAAACGGCACCAGAGCCTTGCGCGCAATCCCCTAACCGTGTCCGGCTGAGCTTTCATTAAAGCGTCGAAGAAATCACCGTGGCGATTTTCGTCCTGGCACCAATTTTCGAAGAAGTTGAAGATCGGGAAAATCTTGCAATCTGGATTTTGCTCAAGATGGCGGAAAATGGTGATGTAACGCCAGTAACCAATTTTTTCAGACAGATATGTGGCGTAAAAGATAAATTTCGGTTTGAAGAATGTATAGCTTTTGCTGGCCGTTAAGAAGCCAAGATCCAGCTGTAGACCAAAATCGCTCATCGACTTATTGAGGAAGCCGGCATGCCGAGCCTCATCACGGGCCATGTGCGAGAAGCATTCGGCAAGGAGGGGGTTCTTGGTTTTAATCCGACGGCTGAGCTCTTTGTAAAGCAAAAATCCGGAAAACTCAGACGTGCAACTTTGCTCTAAAAATTCAACGAATACTTTGCGAGTCTCGGGGTCGAGTTGATCGGCAGCTCCCTCAAATTCGCCATTGCGGACGAAGTGATGACGGTTGTAATCCTTGCGAAATTCTTCGCAGATAGCCTCTAATTCCGCCTCATTCGGCCGCAGATCCATCGCGGCCATCGCCTCGAAATCTGTCGTGTAAAAACGAGGGGTCAGGATCGTGTCCTTCTCCGGGTCTTTCGCCGTTACGTTGGATCCTGGTGCTGCTGTGGCTTCCGTCACGGCTGTTGGAGGCACCATCGGTTGCATCAGTCACTACAGCCCATCGTAGGTCGCCCTCTGGTAACCCCGCAGCCCACTGTTACGAGCTCTCAGTTAATTCCCACCTAGCCATTTCTGGCCATTCAGACGCTGCAGCAAACGGGACTGGAGCAGGGCCAGATTGATGCGCTTTTCGTCGATTAAAAAAGACTCCAGCAGGCTTGGCTCTGTACCGGACTCTGCAAGCGCAATCGTTTTACCGGATGTGATCGAATCCGATTCAAAGCAAACCCAGAAGCGCCGATCGCCAGGGAGGGCACCGGTGAGCATCCAGCATTGGCCTCCCACCACGGGACGATCGCCTTCAACTAAATCGATCGAAGCGGTGATTTGGTGATTGGTGCTCAGCGCTTTGCTGAGAGATGGGATCAGGTCGTCCTTCATGAACGCCTGAAAGGGCTTGTCCTCCAGCTTGGGCTTTGGAGCAGGCTTGGCTGCAGGCTTCGCTGCGGGCTTTGCCGCTGATTTAGCTTCAGCTTTGGGTGTTGCGGGAGTTTCGCTCACCGGACTTTGGTTGCTGGGCGAACTGTAGACAGCCCAGTGCGCTCTCTACCAATCATCGCCAATCTGTTGATTCCAATCGTCGGCCTCAGCGCCTTCTCCTCTCCCGGCATCAGCCGCCGATGGATTGGCCTGTTGTTCCCTTGGCTTGATGGGGTTGGTGTCGGCGGCCTGGGTTGCTGAGGTCGTGGCTTGATTGCCTCGATGCACCACCCTGAACGGCACCGAGACGGTTGGGGCTGGATCGCGCACGTCCCGTTCTGGCCAGGGCGTGGGTTGAGCCGGTCTGGCCTGGGATGGTTGCTCGCGAGGCATCGGCTCGTGAACATCGGGCCCTGTGGCTGGACGCCGAACCTCTCGGCGCAGCACAGGTCTTGAGGTCACCATCGCTAATCCCCCCACTGCGCTGACGCTCGATCCCAACACGGTTGCGACGGCGATCCAGGCCCCAATCGGCAATGGTGGCAATCTCCAGGTGAGCACCCGCAACGATGAGGCTTGTCCGAGATTGAGGGTTGCGATCAACAGCATCACCACCACCGGACTCAGACAGGGAATCAGCAGCAAGCGTTGAAAAGGCGTCATGGCTGGCGCCCCTGCCAACGGTTCAAAGGACTTAATTCCTCACCGAGGGAGTCGAAGAGGCGTACGACGAGGAAATCAACCATCTCGCTGAGATTTTGAGGTTGGCTGTACCAGGCAGGAATGGGGGGGGCAATTCTTGCTCCCGCTTCCGCGAGCGTTGTGAGATTGCGGAGATGGATCAGGCTCCATGGCATTTCTCTTGGAGCAAGCACCAGGGGTCGGCCTTCCTTGAGATGAACATCCGCACAACGTTCGAGAAGATCACTGGCGACACCGGCGGCAATGCGTCCCACGGTGCCCATCGAGCAAGGAACAATCACCATGCCCCGAGTGGCCACACTGCCACTGGCAATGGTGGCGGCTTGATCTCCCCAGCGATGGCAAATTAGAGATCCGGTCTGAACATTCAGCCGCGTTCTCCAAAAGCGTTCCTGAAGCTCAGGATCGACGGGCACTTGGATGGATTGTTCCGCGAGCCAAACCTCATGGGCACCACGACTCATGATCAGGTGAACGCTGCGTTCCCGCTGAAGCAGCAGTTGCAGGGCCCGCTCGGCAAGCGGTTGGGCTGAGGCACCGCTCACTCCTAGGACGTAAGGACGATCTCGTTGCTCCGAGAGGGACACGGCCTTAACCCTCACTCACGGCCACCGGCAGTGGCGACGCATCCTCAGCTTCTGCCGATGCCATCACGATGTCCAGGTCGATTTGATTGCGCAGGACATCCACCTTGGTCACACGCACCGTCACGGGATCTCCAAGTTTGTAAACGCGGCGGTTGCGTCGACCGACTAAGCGATTTTGGCGTGATCGGTATTCGTACCAATCGTCGTTCAAGGAGCTGACATGCACGAGTCCCTCCACCATCGAGGGGGCAATTTCCACGAAGAATCCATAACTTTGAACGCCGCTGATGACGCCTTGTTGCTCCTGATCGAGCATGGGTTCGGCACTTCGTGCCTGAGCCATCGCAATCACATCTCGGCAAAGCTCTGCCTGCTGACGACGCCGAGAATTGAGCCGTTGTAGGTGGCGTTCTTGGAGCAGCTCCTCCAATCGTTGTTGCAGAGACCCACTAAACAGGGGCCAGGTCAGCGTTGAAGCAGCCCCTTTGCTGCCCAGGTTGACCGTTTCTTTTTGGCGAACGCTGGGACGATCTTTGCCGTCGTTGAGCAGTTGACACAGCACCTGCTGGTTCAACAAATCGGCGTAATGCAGGGTGGGACAACACCAAGGAGCCAAGAGGGGAGTCGATCCGTCCTGAGCGGGCAGAGACGTGTCTTCTGTCTCGGTCGCTGATGCATCGTCTTCCCCTGCAATGTCCTCGCTGCCGTGCGTGATGTGCTTTGCTTTCGCCTGCATCAAACGGAACTGGGGATCGGGAAGGGTCTGTTTCAGCTGAAGGTTGAGCACCCGTCTGGATGGGCTTGCGATCAAGGCTTGAGCAAGTTCGGATGCCGAGGTGGTGCCCTCCTCATCCAGGGAGAGGGGTAGCTCTAAGGCAATGGCTGCTTTGGCAACATCATTCAGAGCTCCACTTTCGGGCTCGTTGGCTTGAAGCACCAAAGCGGGAAGATTGAAATCCTGGCAATGCTGAGTCCAGGTTGCATGCGCTGCTCGCAGGAAAACCGCCAAGAGTGAGAAGGGATCCTCTTCCCTTAGGGGCTCCATCCACTGACGATTGCCCCCATCAGGTTCGCTGGCTCGGAGGTCTCCCAGAGAGTCCAAATCGGGTGTTGGGAGATCCAATTCGATCTGACCCTGCTTCAACTCGGCGGCGTGAAGAGCTTTGGCACAAAAAATCAGGGTCTCGAGTTGTCCGATCTGATCTTTGATGGATTTGAGGGCTGCTGGAATGGCACGAGATCGGGGTTTTCGCCCCGCCAAAGCTGTCAAAGCCCCAGATGTCACCTCAGCGACAGGGCGAATCTGCGTTAAACAAAACTCCCAATCGCGTGCCTCACCTTCAGAGTCGAAATCAACGCGAAGACTCACCGCGGCTTGGGACTCACCAACGTTGAAGGCTGCCGCTTTGGCCAGGTTGGGACTCAGCAGCGGGATCCACTTATTGCCGAGACAAAGAGCTTCGCTTTGTTCGCACAGCCATTGATCAAGGCTGTTTCCGGGGTTAACGCGTTCAGCCACTGCAGGAGCATGAATCCATAGCTGGGTCCCACCTTCATGGGGGCTGACATGGACTGCAGGTAGGTGGGGAGCACCATCCATCACCCAGTTGTTCAGGAGCAAACAGGGCTGATCGGTGAGGTCCTTGCGACGTTTATCTGCTGGTGCCTTAATCGTGGTTCTGGGCGCACTTGCCCTGGTATGCAGATGGGCCTTGGTGAGTAAGAGATCGCGATCAGCATCCACTCCGCCGTTGAGTGGCAACGATCGGGCCACATGACCGCGCGCTGGGTGTTGAGCGATCGGATAGCGATCGAGCTGCACTTCAACCACCGATGTGGCTGGTCCCTCAAGGCGATAGTTGCTATCGCCTTCGGGTAATTCGATTGAGGCGAGCACTCGATCATCGAGCGGGACGGCGAGCAGGCGCTCATCCTGTTGTTCCACCTGGGCCAGAAGGCTCGTCGTGGCTCTCTGCAAAATGCATTGCACCCCTCCTTCTGGAGATCGGCGTCGGCCTGCATCACGGATGATGCGCACCAACACACGGTCGCCATTCCAAGCGTGATTCAGCTGATGGTCACGGATGTAAATGTCTTCACCGCCGTCATCACGAATGGCAAAACAGAACCCTTTGCTGCTGCAGCGCAAACGGGCTTCGATTAACCCGATTTCATCGCCTCTGGAGACGGAACTCTCCTCTTCAAGGCTCAGCACTCCAAGCCGATCAAGGCCCTTAAGCGCAATGCTGAGTGAGTGTTTGTCGGCTCGATTCGTTAATCGGAGAATTTTCTCGAGCTTGCTGACCTCAAGGGAACCGTCGTGGGGGACCTGGTCGAGAAGGTCGGCGACCGTGAATTTCATCGGAGCGTGAAAGAAACCGGCCTTCAGGACCGGGAGTTGAATCAAAACCGTTGCACTCGAAGAGTTGGTAATGCAACGGCTGAATGACCAACCGACTCTAATCGCCCGACTTGCGCAATCCCCTTCTTATTCCTCCGTCTGGGTGGATCCCAGCCCGGCTTGGAGCATGGGCAGGAGCAAGCGGCCTCCGATCACCAGGAATCCTGTGGAGGCCACCAGTTGCAGCCACTCGGCGGGAATCACAGCCGACAAGGACCCTCCAGCAACAGCACCAATCAAGCTGGCGAGCACTAAAGCGCTGGACGATCCCAGAAACACCGCCAACGGTCGATCGGATGTGCCGCTGATGGCCACTGTTGCCAGTTGGGTTTTGTCACCGAGCTCTGCCAGAAACACGGTCACAAAAGTGGAAATGAGGAGGGCGAAGTCCATAACAATTTCAGAGTGATTGGGTCTCTATCAATGACTTCAAGGCCTGACTTCCCAGCCACAAGCCCAGTCCCACCATCAACAAACCTGCCATTTGTTCCAGGCGTTCTGGGGGAAGGATGGTGGAGAGCCAACGTCCCACCAAGACCCCCACCAGGCTTGAACAGATCAAGGCCAGCGCGGCCCCGATAAACACCAACCATGGCTCGCCGGATTGGGCTGACAGAAGAAGGGTTGCCAATTGGGTTTTGTCACCCAATTCAGCGAGGAAGACGGTGGTAAAGGTGCTCAGCAGAACGGCATTAAAACCAAGCTTGCTGTCGCTACCTGCTTCAGTCATCGGAATCCTGACGTGAGCGAATCAACCGCTCGAACTTACGCAGTTCCAGGCTTCTTCCGCCATGAACCGATCGAATTTGCTGTCGACAGCAATCAATGGCAAAGCCATTGACCTCCTCCGCTGGTACCGCAAATAAATCGGCTAAGCCGCTCACCCGGCAAAAGTCGGGTCGGTCCTCATAAATCCTGCAGCGCCGGCCTCCCTGGTCGAAATGCTTGCACCATCCGTCTTCTCCCACCATCTCCAAATAAATCGTTTGCTGGTCGTCCGATAACGCTTCAAGAGCTTCCGGTCGTTCGGCCGGCGCAAGCCTGCAACATGCTCCGCATTGACTCAGGCATGACCAGTGAAGAGAAGGGCGGCTCATGGCTCAATTCAAAGGCTGCTGTGACAAGGCATCACATTGATACCTCTCGATCAGGGCAATGCGGAGGAAAGCCCCGTACCCTTTTTGAGGCATCATGCTGATCAACTGCTTTCCTTCCATGGGATTTGATATCCACCTGATTGCAAATTTTGGGGCCCTTGCTCTCATCACGCTTGCTGGCCCAGCAGTGATCTTCATTCTCTTCTACAGGCGCGGAGCTCTCTGAAGCTTGGCGAGTGCGTGATACACCGGTGTTCGGGAGACCAGCCGGCCGGTGTAAGCGGCGATGACAGCCGTGAGACAAGCTCCTGCAAATAATTGTTGATCGCCCACCAGTCGCCAGGAAAAAATCAGGGAGACCAGTGGCAATTGGGTGGCTCCAGCGAGTCCGGCTGCTAACCCAAGGCCAACGCCAACTTGGGTGCTGAATCCGATCACAGCACAGACCGTGTAGCCGAGAACGGCACCAAACGTCAGGGATGGATCGATCAATCCGCCTGGGACTCCAGGTGCGAGGGCCAGCATCGGTCCGATCACTCTGACCACCGTGATCCAAACGCTCATCAGACCCGAGCGGACATCACTGTGCTCGGAGCCAAGTTCGGGCATTCCTTGACTGAGCAGTTGCCTCACGAGTGCCTCACCATCCGCCGTGCTCGTTCCCCAGCTCAACAGGGCAAGCAAACTGAGCGCCCCGCCAAGGCAGAGACCGGTGCGCAGGGGTCGCTGCCGGACCATGGGAGCCAAACGCGCTGTGGTCCAAACCAGACCACGGTTGAAGAATCCACCCACAAGACCAGCGGAGATCCCGATGGGAATGGCCAGCAACAACTGCTCTGTTTCTGGCGCGAACACATTGATCAGACCCAATCCAAAGATCGGCTCTCCCCCAAGGTTTGAAAACCCAGCAGCAGCGACGCACACCAGCAAAGCTGGCCAAATCGTGACGATGGAATATTCAGCGGTGAGCTCTTCAAGCATGAACACAACGCCAAGCAGAGGCGTGTTGAAACCACCGGCTAGGCCCGCACCTCCACCAATGGCAACCATCTGCCGTTCGGTGAGAGCTGGCAACCAATTGGGCCAGCGTTTCTGAGTGGCGCGTGCCACGGCAGAGCCAAATTGCACCACCGGCCCTTCCCGGCCCAGAGGAAACATGGCTGCTGTGGCCACTGACCAAAGGATTCCTCTGTGCAGTGTGCTGCCTGCTTCCATCGCGGCTGGCATCAACGAAGGATCCTCCAGAGCGTTCATCGTTGAAGGAATGCCCGATCCAGCGCCTCCCCGCCACGGTCCCCGTTGAAGAATCAACAGGATTGGCATCACCACTAACGGGGCAAGGGCAATCAGGAGACCAATCGAGCTCCAGCCGGTTTGGCCGGTTGTTGGCAGGAAATGGAAGAGCCACTCCTGAATTCGATCAACGAGATTCAAGGGGAGGCAAGCCAGGCCGATTAAGACACCAACAACGAGCAAGCCAATGAAATGGCGCCCAAGTCGACGGATCTCGTTGAAGACCGCTGCTGTGCCACTGAAACGTGAGCTGGTGGTTTTGCGTTCAGAGGTCATGGAAGAAGGCCAAGGCCGATGCAAGCGTCTCGGATGAGGTCAGCAACGTAAGGGTGTCCTGCTCTGCTGTCTTCAGTTTCAAATACACCGTTGCGGTTGATTAGCCCAGACAGTCGCTCTCCAGAAGGGTTCTCAATCTCTACGGTTGCGTCGTCGGGGCTCGTGCAGCGATAAACCCCCAGGCCGCGGTGGAGATCCAAGCAGGCGTGATGTTCTCGTAGAGCCTGGATTTCGAGTTGCAGTTTTGCTTCTCCTTGCCAACGGTTGAGGCTGATCCGATAGGCAACATCCACGATCGCTGGCAGGGGTTGGGTTTGCTGCCAGCGCCAAGCGATGGCTTCCCTTTCACAATCTCCCTGCCCCAGGGTGAGTTTCAGGTGTCCGCCGCGCAGCAACCGTTGGGAGATCACCTTGCAGCCTCTCGACCAAAACAATGGCGCTGGATGGCCGATTCCAAAGGGTTCAAGAGAAAGCAACGCCGACCACAGGTCGTGATTGATCGCTGAGAGCGAGAGGAGGGCTTCTGGTGCCACAAGAATTCCCTCCCCACGCGTTTGGATCCAGGACTGAGCCAAGCCATTGAGCTCCTCATGGAGGCGATGCACGTGCTCGGCTTTCACCGTGAATCCACCTGCGGCGGGGTGGCCACCATGGCGTTCCAATAGAGCGGTGCAGTGGTCGAGGGCTTTGTCGACAGCGAACCCTTCGGGTGCACGAACCGAGGCCCGCATCAGGCCGTCGCCATCCGCAGCTAGCAAGGCGGTTGGGCGTTGAAATCGTTCCATCAATCGTGCCGCAACGATGCCAATCACGCCGTGATGCCAGTGGCCTTGGGCGAGCAGAAGAAACGGTGGTAAGGGATCACGGTCAGACTCCAATAAGGCCAGGGCCTCGGCCTCAATGGCATCGCAGAGCTCTCGTCGCTGTCGGTTGAGACTGTCGCATTGGCGGCCCAGCTCAATGGCGCTGTTTTGGTCGTCTGCGGTGAGCAAATCCACCACCAACTGGGGATCGCCAATCCGTCCCACCGCGTTGATTCTGGGGGCCAGTTGAAAACCGATGTCATCAGCGCGCAGGGGGCGATCGCCGAGTCCTGCAAGTTGCTGTAGGGCGCGCACTCCTGGGCAGTTGCTTCGATGGAGATGAAGCAATCCTTCTCTGAGAAGGGTTCTGTTGGCGCCTGTCAGCGGTGCCATGTCGGCCACCGTTCCAATGCAAAACAAATCACGAGCACTGGCGATGGCCGCTGGCTGGCGCATGCGTTCTGCGAGTTCGCGCGCTACGACGTAGGCGAGACCAACGCCGGCTAATCCGCGATAGGGAGAGTGTTCCGGGGTGGTAGCCGGATGAATCAAGGCGAGAGCTTTGGGGCGTGTCTTTGGGAGCGTGTGGTGATCGGTTAGCACCACCTCGATGCCCAGATCCTCTGCCCTGCTCAGGGCCTCATGGGCTGCCACTCCGTTATCGACAGTGACAATGAGCCGGACTCCATCGGCGTGGAGCTCATTCACCATCGAGCAGTTCAAGCCGTAGCCATCAGCCATGCGGCTTGGGATCGCGGCTTGGGGTTCCGCGCCCAAGGTGCGCAAGGTGCGAAGCAACAGCGCAGTGCTTGTCATGCCATCGGCGTCGTAGTCGCCACAGATCGCAACGCTCTCTGCCGTTAAACAGGCCTGATGCAAGCGTTGGACGGCCTTGTCCAATTCGGGGAAGTGGCCATCAGGTTTTGGGAGGGGTGAATCACTCAGAAGTGCATGGACCTGATCTGGTTCTGTCAGACCACGGCGGAACAGCAAGGCCTTGAGGGGAAGAGGCAGTGGAACCGCATCCAAAGCCCCGGGGTCAATGCCCCTCGGTAGTTGCCATTGCTGAACGGACACGGCAGACGGCAACGGGCAGGTGCTCAAGCAGCCTGCATTGTGCTTCGTCCTTCAAGCTGTTGCCATGAATTGCATGACCGTCATGCCTGTCTTGAAGACCGTGTTCTGGGATGTGGATGGCACCCTTGCGGACACGGAAATGGATGGGCATCGACCTGCCTTCAATCGAGCTTTTGCAGAACAGGGTTTGGATTGGACCTGGGATCCAGAGACCTACAGAGCCTTGCTGAGCATTCCTGGTGGAAGCCTTCGGATGAAAACGTATGCCCAGCAGCAGGGAGAGGTCTTGACTGACGCGCAGTTTGCTCAGCTGCGCGTTTCAAAACAGCGTCACTATCTCGATGCAGTGCGTTCCGGCGCGGTGTCTCTTCGCCCAGGGGTCGCAAGACTGCTTCGTGAGCTTCAGGCTCGGGCGATTGATCAATGGATCGTGACCAGCAGTGGCGGTCCGTCCGTATCGGCATTGTTGGACACCCTGTTTCCCGGCGGCGACCATCCCTTCGCTGGGGTGATTAGTGCCGATGATGTATCGAGGCATAAACCCAGTCCTGATCCTTATTTAAAAGCGCTGGAACGCAGCAAAACCGAGCCGAATGCGGCTTTGGCACTGGAGGATTCAACCCCGGGTCTTCTTTCGGCCAGAACGGCTGGACTGCGTTGTCTGCTCATGCCTTCTCCCTGGGATCAGGAGCTCCATCGGTATCAAGATCAGGCCGAGGCGGTGCTGGATCATCTAGGGAGTGCCCAGTGTCCATGCACTGTTTCGAGCGGCCCCCCTTGTGTGGATGGCCTTGTCACGCTGGAGTACCTGCAGATGCTTCTCGTCTTACCGGATTGATGACGACCCATCTCACCCGCTATGAACAGTTTCAGAGACGGATTGGTGTTCAACTCACCCAAGCGCTAACGGGATCTTGGCGTCGCCGGAGCCTGGGTGTTCTCTCCCTGCTGCTGGGGTTCCTTTTGGGCAGCAACTTCACCATGTATTGGTTTCAACGCGTCGGTCAACGTCCGTTTGTGGTGCTCACCATGGTGATCGTCATTGAGCTGTTGGTGCGAGCAAGGACCTATGTGAAACGGGAACCCTGGCCGATTGGTTGGCTCGCGATCGACAACATCCGGATTGGAGCTGTCTTTTCAGTTGTGTTTGAGGCCTTCAAGCTTGGTTCTTGACCCGTTGCAAATGGCTCCCAAGGGTTGGCCTTTGCTCCTTGAATCCTTGGGCTGGTCAGATCCCGAACTCTGGTGGAGCCATTGGCAGCAACGCGGTGGTTTCGAGCTTGCGCGTCGCGTCTGGCCCGCGGACGTAAAAGATCAATGGCTGCTGGGAGTGGCCTTGCCATTGCTTTCACAGGCCGAGTCTCTCTTGCAGATGGGTGGCCGTCCTTTGCTCGGATTGAGTGCGCTCCCTGGATGCGGAAAAACCACGCTTTGCGATTGGCTTGTGCACGCCAGCTCGGAGTTGGGATGGTCGATCGCGTTCCTTTCGATCGATGATTTTTATTGGCCTGGTCCAGAGCTTGATCGACGGATGGCAGGAAATCCCTGGGGAGTGCCCAGGGCCATACCGGGGAGTCACGATCTGGAGTTGATGGCCACAGCGCTCGATCAATGGCGAGAGACGGGGGAGTTATTGGCCCCTCGCTTTGATAAATCCCTTCGCGACGGTCGCGGGGATCGCAGTGAATGGGTCCGCTCCACCCCTGATTTAGTGGTTTTGGAGGGATGGTTCGTTGGCGTTCTCGTTTCCGATCAGGCTTCTGAGGCAGAAAACATCCATTCACTCGCGCTGACGACGGAAGAGCTTGTGTATCGCCAACAGCTCTTTCGTCTCGTACCTGACTATGCACCGATTTGGAATCGGATCGATAAGCTCTGGCACCTCAAAGCGCAGAGCGGCACTTCAAGTCGGCTCTGGAAGCGCCAGCAGGTCGAGACCCAAGCCAAAACAACGGGAGTTCACGTGTCTGAATCCGCTGTTCAAGATTTTGTTCGGATGATTGAAACGGCATTTCCAGCAGCTTGGTTGCAGGATCTGCATCAATCTGATGTTGTGATCGATCTCACGAACCAACGCGCTGTTCGTGAGATCACCTTGAAATGAATTCAGTCCTCGCTGTCATCAGCATCAGCAACCGGATACACAAAACCCTGTGCGCGACCACTCAACACTGATTTGCCGATTGACATGGCACGTTGTGCAGCAGTGGCTGCTTTTGCCTTCCAAACAGCATGCCGTTGATTGCGCTTGCTCTTAGAGGTTTTCTTCTTCGGTACAGCCATTGCAGCCGGAACTCTTCCAAACGCCCATAATCTCCTTTCGAGAGTCCGCTCGTCAAATCGCTACTCTTAATACATCGCAGGAACGGTGTGAGTTCAGGTCCGGAAGATCGTGAAATCATTGTCTCCCAGGCATCTGGGAGCGATGCCAAGGAAAAGCCCACCAATCCTTTTGCTCGCTTTAAATCGGATCCACCGCCGAGTTACAGCGAGTTATTGACGCAAATTTCAGCGGGAAAAGTCAAAGATCTGCAATTGGTTCCTGCGCGTCGGGAAGTAATTGTGGAATACGACGATGGTCGCAACGCCACGGTTCCCACCCTGGCGAACGATCAAATGATTTTGCGCACAGCCGAAGCCGCTGGCGTTCCCCTGACGGTGAAGGATGTTCGTCAGGAACAGGCCTTGGCTGGGTTGGCTGGAAATTTGGCCCTGATCGTTCTGATTGTGGTGGGCCTTTCCTTTCTTCTCCGGCGCTCAGCGCAGGCCGCCAATAAGGCCATGGGCTTTGGGCGCAGCCAAGCGCGGATCCGCCCTCAAGATGAAATCACCGTTCGATTTGAGGACGTTGCCGGAATTAGCGAAGCCAAGGAAGAACTCCAAGAGGTTGTGACCTTCTTGAAGCAACCGGAGAGTTTTATTCGTTTGGGTGCGCGCATCCCTCGGGGGGTGTTGCTGGTGGGACCGCCAGGGACGGGAAAAACATTGCTTGCCAAGGCCATCGCTGGGGAGGCAGGGGTGCCGTTTTTCTCCATCGCGGCCTCTGAATTTGTTGAGCTGTTTGTGGGTGTGGGTGCCAGTCGTGTGCGCGATCTGTTTCGCAAAGCCAAGGAAAAATCGCCTTGCATCATTTTTATTGATGAAATTGATGCCGTTGGTCGTCAACGCGGTGCAGGAATTGGTGGAGGAAATGATGAGCGCGAGCAAACCCTCAATCAGCTGTTAACTGAAATGGATGGTTTTGCGGATAATTCAGGCGTCATCCTGCTTGCTGCCACCAACAGGGCTGATGTGCTCGATACGGCATTGATGCGTCCCGGCCGGTTTGATCGTCGTATTTACGTTGATCTGCCCGACCGCAAGGGGCGTGAGGCGATTCTTGCCGTTCATGCCCGCAGTCGGCCGCTTTCAGACGACGTGTCTCTGGCGGATTGGGCCTTAAGAACCCCAGGCTTTTCCGGTGCTGACCTCGCCAATCTCATCAATGAGGCTGCGATCCTGACGGCGCGAAATGAAAGCTCTTTTGTGGGGAGCTCTGAATTAGAAGCAGCGCTCGAACGCATCACGATGGGGTTGTCTGCCTCTCCTTTGCAAGACAGTGCCAAGAAACGGCTGATTGCTTATCACGAAATTGGCCATGCCCTGGTGGCAGCCCATACGCCTCACGCCGATCCCGTCGACAAAGTGACGTTGCTTCCCCGCAGTGGCGGTGTGGGCGGATTCACCCGATTTTTCCCTGATGAGGAGGTGATTGACTCCGGCTTGGTCAGCAAGGCTTATTTGCGGGCCCGTCTTGTGATGGCTCTGGGTGGTCGTGCTGCTGAGATGGTGGTGTTTGGACCAGGTGAGATCACCCAGGGAGCGAGTGGAGACCTGCAAATGGTGTCTCATCTCGCCAGAGAAATGGTGACTCGCTTTGGATTTTCTTCTTTGGGGCCCGTTGCTCTTGAAGGTGGAGATCAGGAGGTGTTCCTTGGCAGAGATCTCATTCATACGCGTCCCTCTTATGCGGAAAGCACAGGGAAAGCGATTGATGCCTGCGTCCGCCAGCTGGCAATCCAGGCTCTCGATGCGGCGATCACCCTGTTGGAACCTCGTCGCGAGGTGATGGATCGTCTTGTTGAGGCGTTGATTGCGGAAGAAACACTATCGAGTTCTCGCTTCTATGAATTAGCTGGCCTGGATCATCCTCAAAACGGAGAGAATCGATTGATAGAAAATAATTCTCATCAACCTGTTCTGGCTCAGAAGCCAGCTGCAACTTGATTCGCTCCACTGCAGTGGCAAATTCAGTGGTCAATCCAGTGGCAAAAATCTTCCGGATGATCGGGCGTTTTGGGATCTTGTTGATCCCATTGATTGTAATTTTTTCAAGACTGCAGGTTGAGTGGTACTGGTTCGATCAATTTGAACTTGGGTCTGTTTACGGCAAACGCTTATTCCTTCAATTAGCAGGCGCATTCATTGCCTTTGTGTTCGTGGGCAGTTGTGCGTTTTGGCGTCAGTCTTGGTTGCGACCACCTCAAGCAGAAAAGGACGAGAGAAGACCTGTCCTAACGGGGTATCGCTACGGGCTCTGCCTCTTGGCATGTCTTCTGGTGATGCTCACCGTTTTAGCCATTGATACCCGTTTGGCTTGGCTGGCCTGGAGTGACCCCTTTTCACTGTCGTATTGGTGGAGTCTTCCCTTTTCGACAGGTTGGCCGCTGCTCAGCTTGTCCATTCTGGTGCTGACGTTGATCATGTTCGGCTTGACCCGCAGCCGTCGTCTAGGTCTTGCCCAGGTTTATGGAAGTGTGTGTATCTGTTTGATCGTTGCGCGGAGTTGGGGACTTTGGAGTCTTGCTCTTTCAATTCCTGACCTCGGCCGCGTGGAACCGATGCTGGGGTCTGATGTGAGCTTTGGTTTAGGTCGTTTTTCTGCGATCGCGCTGGGGCTTGAATTAGTACTTTTGCAGCTTTTACTCACCCTTAGTACTGCTTTATGGAGTCAATTAACACGTTCAACATGTCTCAGTGATTGGGCGTTCTCAGGATTAACGAAGCGTCAACGACATGGTTTGAGGCCTGGTTGTGCACTTTTGTTGGTGACTTGTTCTGGCTTGATGTGGCTTTCAAGGCACCAGTTGCTTTGGACTCAGGATGGAATCGTTGCAGGTGCAGGTTGGCTCGATGTTCATCTGCTGCTTCCTTTGCGATCGGCGGGAGCTGTTGCGCTGCTTGTGTTGGCGATTGTTGTTTTGCCGTCACCCTTTTCCAGTTTTCGTCGTCGTCAGCTTCGGCTGATTTTGTCCTGTATCGCGGTGGCCTCCTTTGGCTTGGAAATGGTGTTGTTTCCGCTGATGCACTGGCTTGTCGTGCGCCCGCGGGAATTACAGCTGGAGACCCCCTATATCAGTCGTGCGATTGAGGCCACACGACAGGCCTATCAATTGGACCGTATTACCACCCAACAGTTTGATCCTTCTCCTCGCTTGAGCCCTAAGGATCGCGAGCAAGGTGCCAGTACTTTGCGCAATATTCGTTTGTGGGATAGCCAACCTCTACTCGCAACAAACCGACAGCTGCAGCAGCTCAGGGTTTATTACCGCTTTACGAATGCAGCCGTTGATCGCTATCAATTGCGTCCTGATTTACTTGAACGCCAGCAAGTGATGCTCGCTGCGCGTGAACTCGACCAGGCAGCTCTCCCCAAGCGGTCACGCACTTGGCAGAATCGTCACTTCGTGTTTACGCATGGCTATGGATTCACATTGAGTCCAGTGAACTCCAGAGGAGCCGATGGGCTCCCTGATTATTTCATCAGTGACATCGGTCGTTCAGCGAGTATTAGTGGTAATAAATTCCTTGATATTAGTCGCGAAGATGTCAAGAATAATGTGCCAATTGGTCGGGCTGCGCTCTATTTCGGAATGCTTCCATCTCCCTATGCCGTTGCTCCAACGCAAATCGAAGAGTTCAATCATCCAGAAGGCGATGAAAACACATATAACCATTATTCAGGTAGAGCTGGTGTGCCACTGGCGTCTTTAGGGCAGCGGATTGCGGCATCGATTTACATCCGTGACCCAAGGTTGCTGAATACGGGCGTCTTGCAATCGGATTCACGTTTGTTGTTGCGACGTGACGTTAAAAAGCGTGTGAAGGCTTTAGCACCTTTTTTGCAGTTGAAAGGTGATCCCTATTTAGTTTCCGTTCCCATGGAGTCTGGTCTTGATCAGTATCAGGAAGATCAACATCAGTATTGGATTGTTGATGGATACACCAGCTCTAACACCTATCCCTATGCCTCAATCCTTCCTGACGGACAAGAGATGCGCTATGTACGCAACTCAGTAAAAGCCATTGTTGATGCCTACAACGGAACAGTGCATCTCTATGTGAGTGAACCAGACGATCCAATGATTCGTGGTTGGCAGAAGGTGTTTCCCGAATTGTTCCAGCCCTTGGCTGCTATGCCACCGTCTTTGCGTCAGCATCTGATGGTTCCTAGTGCCTTGTTTGAATTACAGGTTCAACAATTGCTCCGATACCATGTAACGAATCCACGTATTTTTTACAGTGGAGATGATGTTTGGCAGGTTCCAAAAGAGCTGTATGGAAAAACACAGATTCCTGTGGCTCCTTATCACATTACGGCGCAAGTGAAGCCGAGTGTTGATTCCGAATTTTTACTTTTACAACCCCTTACGCCACTTGCCCGTCCCAATCTCTCCGGTTGGTTGGCGGCAAGAAGCGATGCTGAGCATTACGGAGAGCTGATCCTGTTGCGCTTTCCTAGTGATGTTCCGATTTTTGGTCCTGAGCAGATCCAGGCTCTGATCAATCAGAATCCCATCATCAGCCAGCAGTTTGGCCTATGGGACCGTGCGGGCTCTCAAGTTGTTCAAGGCAATCTTTTGGTCGTGCCACTCGGAAATGCCCTTCTCTATGTTGAGCCGATTTATCTCAGAGCCCGTCGTGGTGGGTTGCCAACCTTAGTGCGTGTGGTTGTTAGTGATGGCAGTCGCGTGGCAATGGCCAAGGATTTACGCGGGGGCCTTGATGCCCTATTGCAGGGAACTGGTTCGAAAGATGTTGTCGTGCAGGATCTTGATAAGGCATTGTGAAGCCAACCTTCACGATCAAATCATCCTTTCTGGCGACGATATTCTTTTAATGCTTTGCCTGGTTTAAATAGAATAAATAGGCCCCATAGCAGCAATGGCACTGCTACGAGAAAGGTATAGGCTCCAACCTGTGGTGATCCATCAAGTGGCTGTGGAATTTGACTGAGAATCCAGACTGGTACTAACCACCAAGGACTGATTCCTATGTCGTTGAGTCTTCGAATATCAACTGGAACCATGATCAACAATGCTGAAATTGTGGTTAGGGAGAGGTTGTTATCCCAGGTTTCCGGAGTAATTTCCAATCCTACTAACATGCACAGGCCAATATTGACAGCAAGGATGAGTGAGAGGATGAGCAGTCGCTTAATGACCTCGCCTAAATAGTCAAGCCTTCCAAGCTCTCCTTTCCAGCTGAAGAATTGAAGTAGACCTTTCATCAGTGCCCTTGATCGATCCTTTCAGACTGGCTGAAAAAGCACTGATTGGCAACGAGCATTTCTGGATCACAGGGATGGCTAATCACCGCTGATGACCTTCTGTGAGTCATGCGTTCATTAACTTCAAACACACGGTGGCTGCTACCACGAGACAGCTAGCAACAACAATGAATCCCATTGGATTGAGTCGAAGATAGTTTCATCATTTGTCTTTCAGGCACCCCATGCCTGTCTCCGATGAGACTAAATCGCAAATTCAACGTATGCCCGTTCTCAAGCCTCTGCGGTCTTTTCAAGTGGCTTCTCTAGGGAGTTGCTGCTTACGCTCAAAACGACTCAATCGGAGTTTGATGAAATGGCGCACCATTAAAAAACGGGACAGATCGTTGACCTGTCCCGTGTGTCATCATGCGGCCCTTTGGCCTTGAGTCCCTAACCGATCGCAGCAAAAAACTCTTTGCTGCCCTTGGGATCAGGCTTCATGGTCTTCTCGCCTGGTGTCCAGTTAGCTGGGCAGACTTCATCTGGATTGGACTGCACATACTGGAATGCCTGCAAGACACGCAGGGTTTCATCGACATTCCGGCCAACGGGGAGGTTGTTGATCGTGGCGTGCATGATCACACCCTCAGGGTCGATGATGAACAGGCCACGCAGGGCCACGCCTTCAGCGTCATCGAGAACGTTGTAAGCAGTGGAAATTTCCTTCTTCAGGTCTGAAACGAGCGGATAGTTGATATCGCCGATGCCGCCCTGATTGCGTGCCGTTTGGATCCAAGCCAGGTGACTGAATTGGCTGTCAACGGAGATGCCCAGCACTTCGGTGTTTTTGCTGGAGAAATCTGAGTAGCGATCGCTAAACGCCGTGATTTCTGTTGGGCAAACGAAGGTGAAGTCCAGTGGGTAGAAAAAGAGCACCACGTACTTGCCGCGGTACTGAGACAGGCTGATTTCTTTGAACTCCTGATCAACTACAGCGGTAGCGGTGAAATCAGGGGCCTGTTGGCCCACGCGCAGGCAACCGTTGTCGGTCATGATGAAAGGTCGATGGGGATGTGACGGAAGCAGCAGACCAGACTCAATCCAAAGTCGGTCCGACTTCTAGTTACATCCCTTAATTTATCACGCCCTCGTCTCGGTTGCCGTGCGATGAATCGTGAATAAGCTTCCCTGCTGATGATGGGGTTCTAAAATCATTCGATGATTGATCAACCCATGTCTTGGGATCAGGCCTTATTGCGGAAATTCAGCAGTACAGGGCATTTCCGACTTTTAAATCAAGTGCGTAGTGAGCTTAAAAGCCAGCCACTCAACCGTGACTCCCAGACCAGAAAGCTCACACTTCAGGCAAGGCCCCACCATGGACAATCGGTGAGGCAACAGCGGCGTCCAAATCCAGTTCCTGAGGATCAACCGATCTTGATCATGGAAGAAACCACGAAAGACAGCCCAACATCATTCAGAGAACGACTTAATGCAATTGAAATGCGCTGAGATTTGGTCGCGTTAGCGATTTAATCAAAGCAAAAAATGGCTCGGGGGAGACTTGAACTCCCGACCTTGGGGTTATGAATCCCACGCTCTAACCAGCTGAGCTACCGAGCCGTTACCCCAATATTTTAAACGATCGCCCGGGTGGTTTATGCGCGGCGACGTGCTGGGAGCTTGGCCATTGGGTCGAGTGCTGAACCACCACGTTGGCGAATTTCAAAATGTAGATGAGGTCCAGTGCTTCTTCCCGTGCTGCCCATGAGGGAAATTTTTACTCCCTGGGGAATCATTTGTCCTTTGCGAACTAAGAGGCGGCTGTTGTGGGCGTAACGGGTGGAAGATCCATCGGGGTGAGCTAACTCCACTAAATAACCGTAACCACTGCTCCAACCAGAAAATTTCACAACGCCGTCTTTGGCGGCAACGATGGGAGTGCCAACGTTGTTGGCAATGTCGATGCCCTTATGCATGCGGCCCCAACGCCATCCGAAACCAGAGGTGAAAACACCTTTTGTGGGCCATATGAAGGATTGATTTCCAACAGACTCACCCTCAGCTCCAGGCAATGCAGGTAGAGCTGGAAAGCTGGCACCGCCTGAAACCGTTGGACGAATCGCAAGAAGCGCTCTGGGAGAAGCCTTGGCAACACGCACTTCGCTACCGATCGCCAAACGGGCTAGATCGAGACCAGGATTCAATGAGCGCAACTCACTCAAGCTGACTCCCTGATCTCTAGAAAACGTTGACAGAGACTCGTTGGCTTTGATGCGTACAACGGATTGTGGAGCTGGAGGAGTTTGAAGCGGTGCTTTGCGGAGGACCGTTGTTCCGTCAAGACGGGTCGCGCTAGCGAGGCTTTCCTCAGCGTCAGCAGGGATCACGATCCAAGCACCAGGCTTGATCGTGTCTTGGGAAGCCTGGTCGTTAAGAGCGGTTAAATCTGAGTTGGAAAGTCCGAGATCAGCAGCTATATCTTGAAGAGTGCTCCTTGTCGAGACCTTGACCCAAAGCCTGCTTTGGGTTGCTGGTGCCGATGCCAGGAGAAATGGTGCCTGCACATGGCCAGCATCCGCAAACCCAGGATGCTGTGACAAGACAGATAAAGACGTTCCTGATGCGATTGCCGTAACGAGAACGAGAAGGGGCTTCATCTGAATCAGCGATGGGTAACGATCCTGGAGAAGCCGCCACAGCTCAGGAACGGCCTGAAAGTAGCGGCTGCAGGACATCGGCGCAAGGGCTGAAGTGTCAGCTTGCCAATTACCACAGTTGAAGCTGCAAGCCTGCGTGGTGGCTGACGATGGCGCAAGCCACGGAAAGATTGAGGCTCCGCACGCCCCCTTGGCCATCTTCTCCGGCGCTGCAGGGCATCGAAATGGTTGTGATTTGGGTGCAGCGACTGCGTGTTGCTTCCGATAAGCCGGTGTCTTCTCGACCGAATAACAAGACATCTCCGCGTTCGAACTGCATTTCTTGAAGAGCCACGCCGCCTCGACGGCTGCAGCCAATCACCCTGGAGTCTTTCCCAAGCGACTTAAAAAACGAATCGGTGTCCTTGTGGATGGTGAGATCAACGTGGGGCCAGTAATCAAGACCAGCTCTTTTTAAATACCGATCTTCAAGACTGAACCCAAGGGGCTCAATCAAATCCAGGGGTAAACCAAAAGCTGCGCAAGTACGGGCAATGTTTCCCGTATTGGGGGGAATTTGTGGTTCCCACAGTGCCACCCTCAAAGGCTTTTGAATCACAGGCCGTTCATTACATGCTTGATCATTTGAGATTTGTTTCACGGAACGAGAATGCCTAATTGAGAAAGATTCAATGCTCTTCCCTGTACAACGAGCCAGCTATCGGCAGCGTGTTGTTCTAGTTGTTGGGCCAGCCAACCTTGGCGGTCCCTAAACAATCCGCCAATCACTGTGGCGGGGACGACGCCCCAGCCTGTTTCTTCGATCACGATCACGGTGGGGCATGTTCGTGTGAGAAGACTTTGGATGAGTTCTTCTGCCTCCTGAGTCCAGGCATGATCGTTGAGGTCGAGATGCGCTGCCGTATATCCGCCAAGCGCATCGATCAACAACGGTTGATGGGGCTCTTCTTTGCGAATGCATTCGGCAAGCTTGCGTCCTGGTTCGCGCAGCTGCCAGTGCAAGGGTCGTCTTTCGCGATGCAGCCGCATCCGCTCGTCCCAGCTTGGATCATTCGAACGATGCGCTGAGGTTGCGACGTAGGTGACTGTCTGTTGAGAGCTGAGTAAATGTTCAGCCCAGCGGCTTTTCCCTCCTCGGCTTGGCCCGCTTACCAGAACGAGCCCGTTCGGAAGCTTGGGTCTTTGCTTGTTTGGGCTAGCCAACGGTTTATCCGCCTCCGTTCATGCCTCGCAGTGTGGCAACGGAGGATGGACTGACACGATTGAGGTACCGGAAGATCCAATATTTGAAAATTGTCGCCAAAATCACCGGGAATGTAGCGATGAATAGGAGAATAAAGTTTTCTCGGGCAGGGAATCCAAAGTGATTTGCAATGCCATCAAGCAGCACAGTCCAGCCTTCTGGACTATGAAATCCAACGAAGATATCGGTGAAGAGAATAATCGCAAATGCCTTGGCAGAGTCGCTTAATCCATAAACAGCCTCATCAAAAAATCCGCGAAGAACTCTCAGCTCTTCGCGACTGAATAAGCAGACCATCACGAAAGCAAGCGTGGCTGAAATGTCAGCTAAAACATTTTTTACAGCATGGGTGCTTTCGGCGTCCGCTTCTTCTTTGAGTTCAGAAGCTTTTTCCCCAAGTTTTTGTTGGAGCTCTTCTTGGCTTGGGATGGAGTCCCCACGAAGAAGGGCATCGAATTCAATTTCCGCCTTATACACGCGCAACTTTTCTACGGCCTGTTCTTCAAGCTGTGGCTTCGGATAACTCAAGAAGGGCAGGTCTGGAGCAAAGCGGTCAACAGCAGGACTAATGATGTATGTGCGGCTGACCTGTTGGACCAACAGTGGCACCAGAATCAGTAGTAGAAGAACCTTCAATGAGATCAGGGTTGAATCCCTGCGTCTCCGAAAGCCTGCAACTAAGGTCGCTTCACCCGCTGGATTGAGCTGCCTCCGTACCTTGTCGAACACCCCGAGTAGGGAGCGCGGCAGCGGATCAGGATCCCGTGTCATGGTCGGAGCGGTCGAAGCCCGTTTAGGGCTGTACCGATTCACAACACTTTCAATCAGCTGAAGTTGTCGCAGTTCCTGAGGATCCAGCTGGGAGCGCTGATACTCCAGCTGATCGAGCGACGTACGACAAACATTGATCGCAACGCGAAACTTGCGCAGAACGGTTGCCTGAACAGATTTCGGAACAGAGAGCTCTAGATCGGGCCTGATGGGACGGTCGCCGTAGTACTCCAGCTCCAAGCTCTGGATCAAGAGGGCCGCTTCATAGCCGCGGTCGAGATCAGAGTTGACATCAAGGGAGTTGGCCTTGCCGAAGGCTCCGATCCAATTGCGAAATGCCATAGCTGTTTAGCGGGAAAAGACCCACCAGGTGGCCATTGGAACAATGGTTCCAACGACTAGAAGCACAATCACCCAGGTGAAAGCGTTGCTTTCGCTCGTTTCCTCGACCGTGGGAATGTTTGTGGGAAGGGTGGTGCGTTCAATTTGAACCGGAGGGCCGGGATCTTCACCGCCATTGAGAACCACCGCAATGCGTTCAATTCCATCCATGGACGCCTGGCGGAATCGCTCTCCATCTCGCATCGGCTGACTCATGGTGGTCCGCGCGGTACTGCGGAGCAAGGCGTCTGGCAGTTGATCACTCAGCTCTGCTGAGACAACAATTGCAGCTTGTTTGTTCTGGGTCTCCTCAAGGAAAAGGATGAGTGGACGCTCACTGCTGTTGTCGTTATTGGACCAACGTTCCACCAATTCCTCTCCGAATCCCGTGAGGCTCAGCCCGTAGTCCAGTTTCCGCAAAGTGATGACTCTGGCGTCCACCTTTGAGGATTCCAGTTGATTCAGCCGAGCTTCAATTTCATTTTTTCCAGCTCGACTCAACACATCAGCTGAATCAAGGACGGCTTTCTCCGGCGGCTGAGCTGGTAGGTCTTGAGGCGATAAGGCAAAACCCGCTGGTACTGCCAAGAAAAAACAGAGACTTGCGGCGATGAACAGCTGAAGAGACTTAAAAAGGCTAGGCATCATGAGGCGTTCGATTGGTGGAGTCTGTCGTCAGCTGGAAAGGCTGTCGTGATTCAAGGCCATGATCGCGTCCATCACGGCTTGTGCTTTGCCTTGAGGGAGATCAACGCTTTGAGCGAGCTCGTTGAGAAACGTTTGCTCTTCAGTCGTTACCGTCCTATCAGCGTGAACCAGCTGTACGGCCACAGCGAGAGCCGTTTCCTTTTGGGACGCTTTGAGTTGGGGGAGAGCATCGTTGATCAATTGTCTTGATCCTTGCTCGCGAAGGCGTTTGAGCAGTTGGTCAAACAACATTGCCATCTCACTTTCGCTTCGATCCTTATAAGGGGTTCGATATTCCAGTTGACGCCTCAATGCGTGCGCTTCATCCTTGCCCAGTACTCCATCGCAAGCGACTGTGGCCAGTGCAATCGCGGCAAAGGCTTCGGATTCCGTCATCAGCGTTGGAGCGTTGACTTCTATTTCAGCAAGAGTGCATCGATCTGACTGCTCATGAGTTGCAAAACATGTTGAGATCCGCCCAATGGTGTTTGCTTGCAGGCGTGCTTGTTTTGGGGCTTTCCATCCTTAACGCCAGCACAGCAGAAACGGTCACTCCCAGCTTGGAGCGTGCCGATGTTCTCGCCGGGATGGCAGGCGTTGGCTTGATGCTCGTTTCCATCCTCTGGACAAGGGCTTCTCCACGCAGTCCGGAAGCTGTTGAACTGGAGGGTGAACAGGGTTTTGTGCTCTCCTCAGATTTAGTGGATACGGTCCGGTCTGAACTGGCGTGGGGCAGCCATCAGTTTCTAACCGCAACCTCTGCAGCCACCATTCTTGTGTTTTGGAAGGGTTCGGTTCTACTTCGTCGGGGCCTTTTAGGTTCTGGTGATTTTGCACCTGGTGAGATCTGTCGACGATCCCTGCAAAAACAAGAACTGGTATCTCTGGTAAAAACAGCCCTCTACCCGGGTAAAGCCGAATTTGATCCGGTCTTGCCAGGCTTGCCCTCCGTGATGGTGCAACCCTTAGGTCAAAACGGGTGGGTTGTGATTGGTGGTTGGTCGGAACGATGTTTTAGTCGTTCCGATGAACGTTGGCTCACTGGTTGGGCAGAGAGGCTTAAAACAACGCTGACCGTTGCCGAATCAGAACCAGAATCAGTTTTAGAAGCAGAAGAAGAATCGTTGATCTAGTACTACTTTTTTGCTTTCCGTTTGCGAGATGCCGCTGCTGTTGAAACAGGTTGAAATTAGATAAAACCAGCGCGCTTTGCTGGATGGGGCTTAGAACCAATTGCCGTCACTTAAACTGAGATTTTTCAGATCAACAACCTTTGAGCGAATCCACCGGTAGTGCTGACAAAGCACAGTTCTTCCCTTATCTAGTCACTCTTGTTTACGGCAAAAAAGACACACCAACGCTTGCTCAGGTCGTTTTCCTGAGTGACAAAGCGGGTGAAGATACGAGGTCTATTGCGAAGTCTCTACTGGAAAATGCCAAAAACGTCGCTCCCCAAACTCCGAGGTTCGACTGGTCCACTCTTAAGGTGCAAGGAAGCCAAACCTTGGACGACAAAGAGCTATCGAAGTTGGTGGAAGCGGCATCCCAGGGTCAGGTTGGTGTTGGACGAGTTTCTCGGTTGAAACTCAACCAAGATTGACGACGAAAGGTCTGCTGCAAAGCTCAGGTTTATCGTCCGGAGTCAACCCATCAGATGTCGCAGGAAAAAGTTTTTGTAGGGTTACTAAGGGTGCTCACAGGGTTGGCTTCTTATTTGCCTTCTCTGCACGGCTCCTGGCTTCGAATCCGCCAGGGATCAATGATTTACATCAAGCATTTTCATTCATCAATGGCCCCGCCAATCGGTGGGGCTTTTTATTGCTTTTAAGCACTTGTGAGCAAGATCACAGAGCCTCTTGTCGGTGGTCATCACCTCAGCCATTGATTCCGGAGATGGTGTGTTCATCGGGGGAAACACCACCCCAACCACCCATACCTTTTAAACCGATGACTTCCATCAAAACCATCGCTGCTGCTTCACTCGCCGCTGGACTCTCCCTTCTCTCTGTCTCAGGCAACGCCTCCCTGGCCTGATTTAGCACGAGTGATTCGTGGCTAGAGCCGATGAAAAGCCCCTTAGCCAATAGCGAACCCAGGGGGCTGTGGGGGCAATCATCGTTATCATTTGCCGCATTCGGTGATTATGACCAAAATGCTGTAAGACGTTTGCGAAGCCATGGCCTCGGATCAGGATCAGACGTTGATGCGTGAAGCGATCCGCCTAATGCGGGACGCCGGTGTTGTGAACAAAACAGGAGGGCCTTTCGGTGCTGTGATCGCCAAGGACGGGCAGGTGGTTGCCGCGGCAGGAAACAGCGTGGTGAAGGATCTTGACCCCAGTGCCCATGCTGAGGTCAACGCCATCCGCGCGGCTTGCAAAAAGCTGGGAACCTGGGACCTCAGCGGTTGTGTGATGTACACCAGCTGTGAATGCTGTCCGATGTGTTACGCGACGGCGTACTGGGCTGGGATCCGCACTGTTTTTTATGCCGCGGCTTGGTCGGATTACAGCGATTTGTTCTCCGATCAGGAGATCAATGAGGACATGCAACATGCCAAAGACAAACGTGAAATCAAGCTCACGCAAATTCTCCAGGGTGAGGCGTGTGAAGTCTGGAAGGAATTTCGTTTGCTTCCTGATGGTGCGCGCTACTGAAGGCTATGGCTTCTTCGAATGATTCGGAATTGCTTGATTCGGGTCATTTTGTGTACACCATTCACAGTGTGATTTCTCTTGAGAAAAAGCAATCCTTTGAGGACTTCCAGCATCAAATGAATGAGGCGGCCCAGCATTTTGATGGATACCGCGGGCAGTCGATTTCATTTCAGGAAAAGGACGATGGCCAGCATTTGCTGGCCACAACACGCATTGTGTTCGAAGCTCTGGATCAATGTTTGCATTGGCTAGATAGTTCAGAGCGGCGGAATTTGCTGCATCGGGCTGAATCCTTAATGAATTATCGCTATCGAGGAACGCTTGAGGCGAATTCCTTTGATCAGTGGATCCGGATGAAGCAGCCTGAAAAGGTGCCGATTTGGAAGGTGAATTTTCTGGTCTGGCTGGCACTGTATCCGTCGGTCATGCTATTGACATTTTTGGGAAGCTCTAGCCTTGGTCGGCTGCCCTTGCCCTTCAATATGTTGATTAGTAATCTAATTACAGTTCTTCTGACGGGGCATTTCTTCGTGCCGTGGCTTAGTCGACTTTATGAAAATTGGCTGCAAAATTCATCCCTACGGATCACTTGCTATGGAATTATTTCGGTACTTTTGATGCAGTTGGTTCTTCTTGCTCTTTTTTCATTCTTGCCTGGAATGCCATGGGATGTCTCAGACCTCAGACCGCATGAGTTTGTGCTGAGTGTTGTTCGATGAATGAGTTCACGGAATCTCTGAGGATCACCGCCTCCTCGGATTATGGAGAGGGTTCGTTGCGCTGGGCCCTTGAGATCGCTGCGAAGCGGGAGTCCTCAGTTCTGGAGATCGATTCCTCGGTGTCTCGCATCGAGCTAGATCAGCCTCTTCCAGTGATCGTGTCAAATCTGAAGTTGATGGGGAATGGTGTCATCATCAGTGGCGCTCATTCCTGCCGCATTCTTCGCATTGATGCCGGAAACGTTGCGTTGTCGGATCTGAGCTTGATCGATGGTCTGGCTCGTGGGGAGGACGGGACTGATAGTGCTGGTGGTGACGCCGGAATGGGGGGTGCGCTGTTCATCGCGGCCGGTGAGGTCAGTCTCCGCAACATTGACTTTGTGGGCAACAGCGCTCTTGGCGGTGAGGGTGGGGCGCTGTCTGCGGGGTTGCCCGCTTCGTCAGAGCCGATTCAGACCTCAGCCTCGCGCTCGAATCAAGTCCCCAGTTCTCGTCAAGTTGACCGTGGAAGTGTGTCCTCCGTTTCGGGGCTTGCAAGACGATTGCGGCGTGTCTTGAGCTTCAGGCCCCGTTCTGCCAGCGTCAATCGCGGATCGGCCAGTGGCATTCACGGCGAATGTGGCACGGGTTTCGGGGCCATTGTCTTTGCTGGTGGTGGAGGCTTTGGCGGATTTGCCAATGGCGGCAATGGGGGCAACGGCGGAAATGGCTCACCTGAAGGTGGTCACGGCGGCAATGGCGGTCATGGCGGCAACGGCGGCGTTGGCACGTTCTCTTCGGAGGGGCCTCGATCGGAAGGGCTTGAGGTCGGATCGATCGCGTTTTCTGGTGGCGGGGGCTTTGGTGGATTTGCGAATGGCGCCAATGGCGGCAATGGGGGACAGGGTGGTTTTGGTGGCGGCGGTGGTGCTGGTGGACGAGGAGGCTTGCTTGGTGCCGCAGGTGTGCCGGGTTTGGGAGGATTTGCTGGTGCTGATGGCAGTGATCGTTGTGGTGGCAGCGGGGCTGGTCTGGGTGGCGCAATTTTTCTGAAGTCCGGCCGGCTGCGTCTGGATGGCTGCAGGTTTCAGCTGAATCGAGCGATCGGTGGTCTCGGTGTGCTCAGAGGTCAGGGGAAAGGAGGTGCAGTGTTTGTTTTGAGTCGATACGTTGATGATCAAGATATCAGTTTTAGCTCTGAAATAGAGTCTACTGATTGTTCTTGGGTTGATAACTTTGCTTCATCTGCAACTGGTCTTCGCTTCGATAATCATCATTGCTGTATTGATCAAAGTTGTGCCAATTTGCGTTGAAGCATGCCATGACTGCTGTTGATGGCTAGTGTTCAACCAGCCTTGTCCATGCACTGGTATGGGACGAACGGGTTTCTTGTAATGGATTGTTGTGCAAACCTTCTTTTGCATGAATTTGGTTTGTGTGGTTGGTTATACAATCGCGGCTGGTGGATTGGCTTTAGAGCTGAGGTTGAATGACGCCCAGATTGGTTTGGCGGGTGGTGTGTATTTCTTTGCATATTCGTACTCTCAATTGTTTCTGGGAATTCTGTCGACACGCGTTCCGATCCGACTGTTGATTGTGGCATCGGCTTGGGCTGCTGCTTCTGGTGCTTGGGTGATGGCAATTGCTGACTCCTTTCCTCAATTGGTTCTGGCTAGATTTCTCTTTGGTATTGGATTTTGTACAGTTTTTGTAGGTGTTATAGAGGTTGTTTCAATGGTTTATTCGCGCTGCTTTCCTTTCATTCTGAATTTCAGCCAAAGCTGTGCCAATGGAGTGGGAGCCTTGATCGGAGTCTTCGCTTTTATGCCATGGATTAGCAGGCTAAGTCAGTTGTTTGGTGTGAGCACAGTTGTTTTAATAGTGATCTCTTTGTTGATGTTTTTGTTGCTGTCTTCCCGGCCTGGTGAGGCGGCATTGAGTTGGCAAGAGGTTCCTTCTTGGGCTGCAATGGGGCGATCTCTAGTGCTTTGTATAAGTTCGCCTCGGTTCTGGGTTGGGACGTTGTATTTCGTTGGCCTTTTCACCTGTTTTCTAGCTCTCGAGGATCTCTGGAATATCTGCTTTCAGGTGGACATTTTCAACGCAACCTCAGGACTTGCTGCGTCGATGAACTCCATGCTTGTGTCTGGTTTGACGCTTGGTGGACTGATTATTCGCCTATGGGCTGCTCGATCCGGTCTGGCGGCTCCGTCTCGAAGTTTTTCAGCGCTTGCCTGACTCACAATGGTTTTGTTGTTCAGTGTCCCGCTAAGCAGCTCTCAAGCGTTTCTGGCCTCGTTCGTGCTTGGACTTGGGCTGGGTGCGGCGCCACTTGTCTTGTCATTTGTTCGCCAGGAACTTCCGCAACAAGCGGCAGTCGTGGCATCACCACTGCTGCTCACCTTTGTGTTTGTAGTTGGAGGTCTTCTGATGTCACTGGTTGGTGATGATCTCTTCGGCGTATCGCGGTTGACGTTTCAGACCTACCAGCAGTCCATGCGCTTATTCATCATGCCCGTGGCGGTGGCGACGGTCTTGAGCCTGCTGATCCATCTTTCCACCCTAAGTCTCAGTTCAGGGGATTGAGCTTCATGGCACTGCATCCACGACATCGCCTTTATGACCAAGCGCTGGCGAGTCTCTTCAACGGTGACGCCGCCGCCACCAATCCATTGATCATCGTCCAGCCTCGTCATGAGCAGGATGTGGTGGCTGCGGTGCAGCAGGCCCGCCAGGACGGTCTTCCATTGATGGTGCGTAGCGGTGGCCACAGTCGCTTCTGTGCCGCAGATGGCGCACTCGTGCTCGACCTCTCTGCGCATTTCAGCGCGATCGAGCTCGATGGAGATCGGGTGCGCGTCCAGGGCGGTGTGGGGATGGGAACGCTGCTTCGCACGCTGGCTCCCCATCGACGCATGGTTCCGGTGGGAACCCATGCCACGCCAGGCTTCGGGCTGCTCTTGATGGGGGGCATCGGCCACCTCAGCCGCAGTCTTGGTCTCACCCTCGACAACATCGTGGCTCTGCGGGGTGTGCGTGCCGATGGCACGCCGTTCGTCCTGGAAGAGCACGGGCAGGACGCCAAGGCCTGGATGTGGCTGCGTGGGGCGGCGCCGTTTCTTGCGGTGGTGACGGAAGCCACCTTGCACACCCATGAACGACGACCGCTGGAGGTGAGTCGTTCCTTGCATGCACTGGATTGGTTGCAAGGCCACCTTCGGGACGCAGAAGCGCTGCCTCGATCGTGCTCGTGCTCATTCGTGTTGGGCGTTTTGCCCGACAGTGATCAGCCTGCTTTGTTGCGTTACAGCGTCGCTGTTGTTGGGAGCAATGGTGCGACCTCGTCTGCTGCGGATTCAGCCCAGGTCTGGTGCGAGCAGGTGATGGGTCTGGAGAACCTGCCTGATTTCAACATGCCCCGCCATGACGGAAGTCTGCCGGAGGAGCCGATGGTCGACCCCGATCGCCGGCGGCGATTGCGTTCCTGGATCCATGCCATCAGTGTGGAAGCGGGTCAGTCAGAAGCTCTTGCGACAATCCTGAGGTCGGCGATCCAACGCGCTCCCAACCGCCTTTGCCGGATCGACCTGCAACAGCTCGGTGGTGCGGTGTGCGATCGGCCCATGCGCAGTTCCTCTTACAGGGGAAGAAAGGCCGCATGGTCCATTGTGATTTCAGGGCTCTGGCACCCGGATCAGATCGCCAATGCGGAATCTGTGAGGCAATGGTCAGACGATCTGTTTGATGCCCTCGCTCCCATCAGTTGCCATGTCTACCTGGCTGAACGCCATCCCGACACAAACCGCTACGGGCGTCAGCTTCAGCTGGCCTATGGGGACGACCTAGAGCATCTGCGGGAGCTGAAACGACAATGGGATCCGGATCAGATCCTGCCATCGCTTGATGCATCAACGGCTACTGAGATGAGCCAATAAGCCCTGCGCAAGCATCTCGGGTTCAGACAGCATCACATCGTGACCTGCCTCTGAGGATCTGGACGCACCAAATAGTCGATGACGCCAGGATGGCAAGCGTTGGAGATAGCGGCTACGCCTACTCAACCCACTGCAGCGCAGCAACAAGCATTGCGGCTGGTTTGAGGATTCCGTTGTCCGCTTCAGCAAGGTCAAGGCAGTTGTTCACGATCAGGAATGCATCCCCACCTGCAGGACCCAAGGCATATGCAGCTGGAATCCAGATACCTGCGGAGTTGGAAGCTGCCAGGAGAATCCTGCTCACACTGGCAACCGCGGTCGGTTGCAGATACACAAGCGCTTCTGCATCACCTTGCGCATTCACACTTCTGTAGAAAGCCTTATTTAGACCCTCCACGGGTTCCAGGGTATTGAGAAACGAACCGGATCCATAGGCGGAGCAGTCGATGCCTGCATCGGCGCAACTTTGGGTGCTTCCGTCGGTCCGGACGGCAATCTCAGCGCGTTTCCATTCCGGTGGTAAGTGCGTTGGCGTTTCGCTCAGTCGCCGTTGCAGGGCGCTGGGGCTTAACCGGTTCAAGGCCAGGCTCTCAGCCTGATCAATCAGAATCGTCAAAGTTTGCTGGGACGTCAGAAACGCCTGTGGATCCTTGGTGGGATCGGGCACCTTGAAGTGCCCTCTCTGATCGCGAAACGATGGCAGCAATCGCGCGATTCCTTCCTTGCTGCTGAGTTGAGACTCCAGCTCGCTTGCTGACACTGCCCAAACGGGAAGGACCGGAGTCAAGATGACGGAGACGAAAACCAGTGCGGCCAATACCAATCGAATCATCACTTCTGTCTGTCCGTCGAATGAACAATGGGGCTGATTGTCATCGATCGAGCCCTTCTTGACTGCGAGAAGTCATACAACCTTGCCGTTTTGAGCTGCAGATGTTGTGCTGTCAATGTCAGTTCTTTGTCGGCATGCTCTGGGTGCAGGTTGGTCAGGTTCTTGGTGCAACGGTGATCCGCGCCTTGATCACCACCGTTGTGCTCGGTGTGGCGCCAGTGATGGCTCAGTCAAGCCCACCAACGAGCAACCCGGCTGCATCACAAACAGCACCGGGTACCGGCAGGTTGGGGCGTTTGTTAGGCCTGCCTGCCGATGGTGCTCTACGCATTGGTGGTGTTTGGGTGGGCAATGGCACATCCCAGTGGTCGGGGGGTGTTTCGGATCAGAACGCCTCCAATGGTGTTCAAGAACTGCTGCTGGAAGCGAGTCTGGATCTCGGTAAGGCCATCGGTCTTGATCACACCTGGATTTGGATTCAGGGTCTGCAGGTGAACACCACGAGTGATGCTGGCCTGGTGAGCGGCAGTGTGCAGGGCTCGAACAGCCTGACCACGCCACCGCCGTTGAACCGTATGGAGCTGTTTGAGTTCGCCATTCGTAAAGATTTCTGGGATGAACGAGTCCGTGTGATTGCTGGCAAGCAGTCGGCCAGTATCACCTTCGCCAACATCAACAGACCTGATAAAACGAGTGTTGATCGCTATCAGGTGAACAACCTCACCAGCCTTGCTTTCACTCCCATTTATTCCATGCCGACCTTGTTGGGTCGTTTACCGGGCTATACCAATTCCGCACTTGGACTGACCATCACCGTTCAGCCAGATGTTTTGGAGGATCGTGCATACTTCAGCGCCGGCATTTACGACGGACGTGGTGGCCTTCGCGATGCATCTGTCCAGACCGGACTCGATGCGCCTTCGCTACGAGGCCCCCTGTTCAGCATCGCTGAAGTTGGAAGTGGATGGGTTGTTGGCAAGTCACGCAAACCAGGATCCTTTGGGCTGGGTGGCTGGTCTCAGGGGGGTGAATCGGTGGTCTGTCAAACCGGTAATCCCACGAATTGCGTCACGGAGCTCGGTGCCTGGGGGGTCTACGCCTTAATGAATCAGCGTTTGTCCAGTTTTCGCCCTGAGCAAGACAGCAGTGGGATTACGAGCTTCCTCAGTACTGGATGGTCGCCGTCCGTCAGCAATCAGATGAGTGCTTCTGCCACGGCGGGACTCACGGCGATTGGGCTCTTGGAAAGCCGTCCTAACGACAGCATGGGTGTCGGCATTTCCTGGGCGAAGATCAACCGTAGCCAACCATTTTTGGAAGTTGAGTTCAATCCCAATGAGCTGATGTTGCAGGGTTATGTGCAACTCGCCCTAGCCGATTGGCTGTATGTCCAACCTACGATCACCGTGCTCCCTCTGGTAGGTGACCGCGATGCTGAAGATGACTCGGTGAGCGGTTTGCTTCAACTCACCATGCTGTTCTAAGAGGGTTGTGTCGTTTGTGTCTATTGTTTCGTCTATGTTTTCAGTTTGCGTGTTTGCTGGACCTACATCCAGGCCACTCAGGAGGATTCTTTGACCGAAGATGGCCATTCCATGAACATCTAGACCAATGGAAGCGCATCAACGTATTGCACTGGCTACTGTCTTGTGGATTCCTCTTCACTGATGGTTCGATCTATATGAGGGAAACTTTCAAACCAGCTGCTGGGATGAAAGCGTTGATGAATTCCTCAACCCTGTTTTTGGAGAAAGATCAAATTGGGGTGAAATTTGTGATTTAGGGCTATCGCTCAGGCGAGCAGAGTTGATGCCCAGCTTTGCGATTGTCTAAATAACAATGGTTGACCTAATTAGGTCAACCGTTTTAATGCAATGCCCCGCCAATCGGTGGGTTTTTTTCATTGCTTTCAAGCACTTGTGAACTGGGAGATGGTGTGTTCATCCTTGATCAACTCACTGCCATTGTTGGTGGCGCCACTGCCATTGAATATGGATTGATTGCAGCTGCACATTCACGACCAAGCAGTGAGCTTAGGTCTAAAACTACAGAAGCAAATCAACTTCCACAAGGATGCATGAAAACATCTATTGTTAATGATATGCATGTCGGCTATTGCTAATCCACCGATACAAGTGGGGTTGTGCTAAAAATGGTATAGCTAAGGCCAATTTTCAGGATACTCAATGATGATCTCTGGCTCTTTAAGTTTAGATATACATTCCTCATTGATTACCCTATCTACCAACCTGCCAGACCATCTCTCATATTTCCTTGAGTATGTAATTTCGCACTCTTCGAGGTAGCCCTTCGTAGAGTCTGAATGCATTACTTCTGATTTAATAATACAGGTATATTGACTCTCTCCTTCCATTGCATCATAGACTTCCGGGCCGCATTGCTTTATGGAGCTCTTTAATCCTTGAGCAACGACTGCAACAGGAATAACTAGAGAAACTAGTAATAAATTTGCAGTTTCTTTAATCATTGCAGCATTTGATAATCAGAGATTTTGTGGTCGCAAATCAGATCCTAATGCCCTGTAGAGGAGTACAACTCTTTTCTTGCTCATAGGTCAGTGATTAAAGGCTCCATAGCTTAATCTTGCTCAACATCATCTTGCGACTAGGTCTTGCTTGATCGCGAATACTTTTTAGGACATGATTTACCAATCCCGCCTTGAGCAGGGTTTTGGCTAAACCATTGCTATGACTACTACATACACTTTGAGTTGATGTCAGAAGAGCCACTCAATGAGTTCTTGAAGAAGGCCAAAGGCGATACCAATCTTTAGGGGAAGCTCAATCAGCTGCTGATGCTGATGCTGATGCTGCCGTTTCTAAAAATGTCAATTTGTGATTTCTTCTGATGGCATCTCATTGTCTAACCTGTTCCATTAACTGACTTCTCTGAAGTTAAAAATCACCTGAATGGGGGAAAGCGCCGTGTTTTATACCCCCCGTTAGAGGGATTTGGATTCAGGTTGTTACATCTACTCTTTGCGCAGGAGTTTCATCAATCGATGTCAGAACAGCAACACTACGTGCGGTCATCATTTTCTAAAAGTGCTACAAAGTTAGCAGTTTCCATTTTGCAAACAGCAAAGCAGCCTGAAAAAATTTTTCAACACGGCAGATATTTTGCAATCCCAGGACAAACTAAACTGGAGAAAGATTGTATTGAAAGAGTTCTAGCCATCCCAAAAGTTCAGGAGCTACTCGCCAACCGGCCTTCACCACTATGGCCAGATCTTGAGCAAATGGCTGCTATGCCTAAAGGGAGTCTTGGTTGGTGCGTGCATCGCCGCCTGGAGAAACTTGGGCTTTCTTTTTTAGTTGATCAATCGCTGATATCAGAATCCCAAACTGATGAAGAATTCGCGATAACCAGATTTATACGTTTGCATGAGATTCACCACACGATCCTCGGTCTTCCGATCACAGTCGCAGGTGAAGCTGCTGCGACGGCGTTTTATGCAAGCACTGGATCAAGCCCCTATCAGATCGGAGTTCTTTCATCATGGATGCTCCGCGGTGCCTACGAACCAAATGAGCACAGGCTGATCTGGGATGCAATCGGTTTCGGCATTGCAGTTGGCCAGGAGGTTACTGAACTTTTCTCCCCTCGTTGGGAAGATGGCTGGGAACGACCGATTATCGATTGGCAGAATGAACTGGGTATCAACAAGCTGCTGATGACATCTCCGTTCCAGGAGGACTTGGAAGACATCTATGCTTAAATGTTTCGATTACACCATTTCACTAGGGCTCAAGATGAGATTTCAGAGAAAGACTGGAAGGCGTGGCTGGTGGTGGATACAACTGGCTCATTGGAGGTACGCTAGTGACGATGACCTAGTTCAATAAAGGATCTGAGCATTTCCGATAACATGCGTAATGGGCATATTCACTAATAAGATGGATTGGAAGTCCAGGAAAGGCAAGACGGTTATTTTCTTGCTGTCTCTAAGCGTGATTGTTCCAATTATTGGCAAGGTCGTTCATCGCTATTCTTCCGCAAAACCTACGTCTTATTCCTCACTTGAGAAAGCAGAGGCTGCATGTACTTGGTGGAGGCAAGATGGTTGTTCATCCTGAGTTCCAACTCGGCGGTACTTCAGGACCTGGTGGTACGACCTTCTGAGTCAAAGACAAGCAACGAACTACATCACACCCCGCCACGAGCGGGGTTTTTTATTGCAGCAGAGAGCTTTAAGCAGTTGCGTTCCTGCTTTGCCTCAGCCCAAAATGATCTAGTGCTGGAGAGATAGGTTCTGCTTCGGCAACGATCGGCAACGATCGGCGACGAACGATGCAAGCTCCTTTCGTGCCCCGGGCGTTGAAGCCAGTCATTTAGCAAGAACGTTTAAAACAGCACTGGAGGTTGAGATGGTTGTGTGTTTGGGTCTCGATCGTTTGTCTCCTCCTCAATCGTGACCTGGGAACGCACTTTGTTTCCCGGTGCCGTGAACGTAAGTGACCCCTCATCCCCCACGGATCCGCTCAATGTTTCTGCTTCGGTGATTTGATTGTTGCTTTCACGCTCTACGCGAACTCCACCCGTTGCCAACACTTCGTCGGTTTCCCAATTCCAGCGGCATTGGCTCGCTTGCAACTGTTCTCCTGGTTGTTGGATGCGACAGCCTTCGGGAATGACCACGGTGGATTGATTGAGTTCAGCAAGGAAACTCTCGCCATTGATCTGGGTTTGATTAATCAAACCCTCAAATGGATCGTTGCTACTCAGGGTTTGTTTACGGAAATTCCAGCTGGTGTCTTTGGCGCGTAAGAGACCTTTGTTTTTTGGCATGGTCACAATCACAGGAGATTTCACTGTGATCAGGCCTTTTTGTGTATTGCCTGTTAATTCCCGCCCTTCCAGCTGCTCTAGAACAACTCCTTCCTGATCTCGGCGTTGGCCCAGAACTGGTCCATTGGCCTTGAGTGAACCGTTCTCGAGGTTCCAGGTGGCATTGCCTGTGCGTACCGCTGTATCTGGTTTGACAGTGAGCGCAAGCTTGTCTTGCCAGCGATCGAGTTGGACGGGGCCGCTGAGTGTGAGGCTATTGGTATCTTGCAGAAGGATGGCAAGGGTTGCGGTGATTCTTGAACGATCATCAAATGCCCTTGGCTGTTGTTCCATGATGAGGCGAGAAAGTTCTGGTTCCCAACGCAACCTTTCGCCTTTGATTAAAATCTTTTGCCCATTTATTTGTTGAAGTTGAACATCGCCTTCAAGCATGATTTGTTCGCCATCGTTGATGACTACGGCAAAATCAGCCTTGATTTCGAAGGATGGTTTGTTTTTGCTGTATAGAACACCAACCGGTCGCTTAGCCCTCACCAATCTTCGAGTGAGTTCATAGCGCGCCTCAGGACTTGAGAGTTTCCAGTCGATATCTCCGCTTGATTTTTTCTGTTCGAGCTCTAGTTTGCGAAAGACAAATGGCAGCGGCGCAGCTGTTTTTGAACGGTTCTCTGTTGAGGAGGCGCAGCCCAGCACGAGAACGCTGAGAATCACTGGTGTGATCCAGGTGCTGCTTTTCAGCAATCTGAAGTGGTTGAATCGCTCGGCAAAGGTCACAGTGCTTCTTCAAGTTCCAATCGTTGCATCACCGGTTGTGGCTGGGGGAGCGGGTGGCCCGATTCCAAGCCTCCCCACTGCAGCTGTCCCGTCCAGTAGGTGGCTGATGAGCTCTGATTGAGCTGGGTCAGAATCCGCTCACTCAAATCGGGAACCAGCGGTTGCAACAGCCATCCCACGAGTCGAGCGCTTTCTAAAACCCCGTATATGTCGATGGCGACTTGCGCGTCTTGACCACCCTTTTTCATCTTGCTCCAAGGTGCTTGATCATTGAGATATCCGTTCGCTTGAATGGCGAGCTGAAGAATGGCCTCAGCCGCGTTTTGAAATGCCATGGAGGGCATGGCTGCCCGGACAGAAGCAATCGCTGTTTCGGCAGCCTGGCGTAACGCATGATGATCGCTGTCTTCTCCGTCAACGATGGGAGTGCACTCGTTAAACCATTTGCGAGACATCGAAGATGTTCGGTTCAGCAAATTTCCAATGGTGTTGGCAAGGTCATTATTAACGAGGTCAACAAACCGCTGTTGCTGGAAATCTCCATCGTCTCCAAATTGAATATCACGTAAGAGATACCAGCGAACGGCATCAGTGCCACAGCGACTCAGGAGCACTTCTGGGTCAAGAACATTTCCAATCGATTTGCCCATTTTTTGCCCTTCTCTGGTTAAAAAACCATGGCCAAAAACCTTTTTGGGCAAAGGTAAGCCTGCGGACATCAACATGGCCGGCCAGTACACAGCATGGAAGCGCAAAATGTCTTTGCCAATCACATGCTGATCCGCTGGCCAGCCAACAGCGTTTAAGCGCTCTAGGTCAATGCTTCCACCGTCATCTAAGAGAGCCGTGAGGTAGCCGAGTAAGGCATCAAACCACACATAAAAGGTATGGCCTTGATGCCCCGGTACGGGCAATCCCCAGTCCACATTCACCCTTGAAATGGAAAAGTCGCGTAAACCTCCAGCTACAAAATTTTGAATCTCTTTGCGTCGACTCGCTGGCGCAATGAAATCAGGCTGGCTGAGCAGGGCTTCAATCTTTTCTTGGAAATGGGACAAACAAAAGAAGAGGTTTTCTTCATCTCTCCATTCCAATGGCTTCTGGTGGATGGAACAAGCCGGGTTGGTCGCTTCGGCAGGATCATCTTTGAACTCCTCGCAGCCAACGCAATACCAACCTGTTTGCCGTCCACTGCGAATATCTCCAGCTGCTTCACAGCGTTGAAAAAATTGTTGGACCAGCGGCAAGTGGCGAGCGGATGTGGTTCGAACAAATCGATCGTGGCTGATATCCCATTCTTTCCAGGCCTTTTCGTAGCTGGCTGTGACCCGATTGCAGTGATCGATGGGACTGATTCCCTGAGCAGCGGCTGTGCGTTGGATTTTTTGACCGTGTTCATCAACGCCAGTCACAAACACCACGTCGTTGCCTTCCAGTCTCTGAAAGCGAGCCAGTGCATCACAGGCAATGGTGGTGTAAGTGCTTCCTAAATGTGGTTTGTCGTTGACGTAGTAAAGAGGGGTTGTAAGGGTATAAATCATGGTCCTCTCGGGGTGTTCCCCTTCCGGCCTTGGATCCTAACGACCCCCCTTCGCCACCCCCTTGCTCCTTCATGCCGACTCTCAACGTTGCCTTTGAAGATGAAGCCAGGTCTCCATGGCTTGCAGCGTTGCATCATCTGGCTGATCAGCTCAAGCACGCCCCTGCTCTTGATGGCATCAGCTGTCGCGATTCAGCGCAGGCATGATCACCCATACCTGCCATAGCCCTGTCGTGGTCTGGGGGGGTGGCACCGGTGGGGTTGCCGCTGCTGTTCAGGCGGCTCGATCTGGTGCCAACACCCTTCTGCTCACGCCTGGTCACTGGCTAGGAGGCATGGTCAGCACGGCAGGTGTGTGTTGTCCGGATGGCAATGAACTGGCGCCCTGGCAGACCGGTCTGTGGGGTGCCTTCCTCAGGGCTTTGTATCAAGCCGAGGCTGAGGGCCTCGATCAAAACTGGGTGAGCTGCTTTGGCTACCGGCCAACGACAGCGGAGGCCATCCTTCAAAACTGGGTGCACGCCCTTCCGAATCTTCAGTGGTGGGCGGATTGTCGGCTGCTGGATGTGCAGCGCTCTGGATCATCTGTGCAGGCAGTGCTGATTCAACGCTCCGCTGACGTCCATCGCATTGGCTGCGATGTGCTGATCGATGGCAGTGATCGCGGAGATTTGCTGCCCTTGGCAGAGGCCCCCTTTCGTTTGGGCTGGGAGCCTCAGGAGCTGTGGGGGGAGCCAAGTGCTCCCAGCGAGCAGCGCCTCAAGAGCGAAGACTTTTTTTTGCAGCAGTCCGTGCAGTCACCCACCTGGGTGGTGATGGGACAGTTGCAGAGCGATCGACTCGTGGCTGATCCTGCTTCAGGAGTGGATCCACAGGGCTCACCGTTATTGCCCGAGCCCTTTGAACAGGCCTGCGCAGCCTTTGGCCTGGAGCGCACCATCAGTTATGGGCGCCTGCCTGGCGGATTGGTGATGCTGAATTGGCCCCTGCACGGCAATGATTGGCATCGGGGTCTCGAGCGTGCCTTCGCCGTCGATTCCAAAGCCGAGCAGGAGCTGATGGCTGAGATGCAAGCCCATAGCCTGCGTTTTGCCGATCAGCTTGAGCGGTGTACAGCCGGTTGGTTAAGGCGCGGCGAGGCCTTTCCGCGCGGAGCTGGAAGCCCGGCTGGTTGGCTGGCGGCGATGCCCTACTGGCGTGAGGGGCGGCGAATGATCGGTCTTCAGACCGTGATTGAACAGGAGCTCTTGCCTCAAGCAACGGGTCAATCGATCGCTGCCCTTCCCTTCAATGACGCTGGAGAGCTGGAATCGATTGCGATTGGTAATTACGCCAATGACCATCACTATCCAGGATCGGATTGGCCGCTCGCCCCCAAGAGCTGTCGCTGGGGTGGCCGCTGGACAGGAACTCCCTTTTGCATTCCTTATCGAGCGCTCGTGAGTGCTGACGTGGACAACCTGCTGGCTGCTGATAAGGGTTTCAGTACAAGCCATATGGCCAATGGGGCGACAAGGCTCCAACCGCTCATTTTCAATGTGGGACAGGCTGCTGGAGCAGCGGCGGCCCTGTCGATTCGGCTCCGCTGTTCACTCGCTGCTCTGCCCGTTCGCCTGCTTCAAGACCTCTTAATCGAGGAGCCCATGGCCCCCTCTGGCATCGTTCCGCTCTGGGATACGCCCTGGCATCATCCGCATTGGCAACAAAGACAGCGTGCCTGTCTTGAAAACCCTGAGCTACTGGGATCGAATGGTTGTTGGCTCGGTCCAGAGGAGCAGGTTTCAATGGCTCTGCCTCCCCAGCCTCAACAGGACGTTTGGTCCGGAACACTCGTGCCTGATGGCAACGCTGGATATGCGCTGGAACGGTCGGACGGTTGCCGTTGGCCCGTGATCACCCTTGAGCCCGAGCTGAGCGATTGGCTGGCGGATCAGGACCGCCCAAAAGCTGTTGAGTTACTCGCCGTCGCGAACCCCTGGGGGCCCTGGTTGCGGGCGATCAGCCTGCTTGGCTCCAAGGATGTTTCCTGACCTGAAGATCTTTAGTGAGCTGAGGCCACAAGTCTGAGCTGATCACGCGCTGAGTCCACATGCTGCACTGTGATGAGCAGACCCTCGCCGGGTTCTGAATCGCGTGGACATTCAGCAGCCACATCCATGGCGAGGTCGTCAATACGCACCAGTCCAAGCTGATCCTGAGGACGCAACCAGCGCAAGAACTGAGCAGCCCACTGCTCTTTGCCATGGTGTTCAAACCAAACCTGCTGCCAATGGCGCTGATCTTCTCGAGAAATGCCAATGCCTTCTCGCACTGCGGCATCGAAATCATTCAAGAGGACTTGTAGATCATCACGGTCAAGCGGTTCTTCGCCACTCTCCTTGCTGCTCAGTAGGGCATGCAATTGCCTCTGCACAACGAGATCGCCATAGCGGCGAATGGGGGATGTGGCTTGGGCATAGGAGGCAAGTCCCAAGCTGAAGTGGGCTGCGGGTTGGGTCCCCATGATTCCGCGACTGAGACAGCGCTTGATGGCGGCGAATCGAACGGCTCCCTCTGGGAGAGCATCCAATTCGGAGCTGGGGGGGAGGTCAGCAGTCAGTTGGCTGCGGAACGGCAAGGCCAGGTCGTTGATTTCCGCAAATCGGGCCACGACCGCTCCCGCCAAGATCATGGCTTCAGCCACCATCTGCCTCGATCTGCCAGGTTCACTCACCTCGAGAGATGGCTGACCATCTCGACAACGAATGCGGCCTTCTGGAAGATCCATGATCAAGGCTCCATGGCGTACTCGGCAGTCACGCCTCCGGCTGAGGAGCGCATCCAATTCCGCCAAATCGGTGTCTTCTGGAGGTGCCAATTCGATCAACTCATCGGCATCTTCGTAGCTGAGTCGATAGGTGGGTTGGACCCAGCTGCGTTGGATTCCGTGATCTCCGAGTTCACCGTCGCTGCTGAGTTCAGCCCAGATGCTCCAGGCAGCGGTGCGCTTCCTTGCACGCAAACTGAAAGGCCCCGTCGACAAGCATTCGGGGAACATTGGCAGATTGCCTTTCGCCAAATACAGACTGCTACCTCGGCGTCTGGCTTCCAGATCGAGGGCTGAGCCTGCCTCGATCAGTCGCCCCGGGTCAGCGATATGAATCCAGACTCTTTGACTGCCATCATCACAGCGCTCGAGCGCGATCCCGTCATCAATATCACGGGTGTCTTCATCGTCGATGGTGACGCAGCGCTGATGGCAAAGATCGATGCGCTCGGAGTCGCCTGGGCGTTCGCACGCGTTGAGCTCCACCAAGCGTTCCGCTTCCTCAAGTAGTGCCGGGCTAAATCCCGATGACCAGGTTGTGCCCGCCATCGATGCCAGTTGATGAGGGTCCCAAAGGCCAAGATCCACCAAGAGCAGTCGAAGTTCAGCCCGGTCTTGATCGAGACGCAGACCCACCAGGCTTTGCTGAACCGTCTTGTCAAGTTGACCAAATTCGAGGGAACCTGAAATCAGGTCTTTCAGCTGCTCGAATCTGTCACGGAGGAGCTGGGGGAGATTTGGAAGATCAACCTGTTGTCGGTTGCTCAACAGCTGTTTCCAACGCTGTTCTTTCTGCTGCTCAAGAGTTTTGAGTCGTTGCTGACGCCGCAGCTGTTTCAGTTCCTTGGCCGAGCGAGCTTTGATCTGATCTTGCTTGTAACGGAACCAGAGTTGGGGCCCCATCAAGGCAAGCCAACAGAGCGCTAGTTGGCTTGGACTACTTCCTCCGCAAACCAGATCACTAAAAAATTCAATCTCAACGGTCTCATCCTCCTCTTGCAGTAAGAGCCAGGCTGCGCCCCAGCTGCGACGGTCGAGACAAGAGGGGAGGAGGTTCTCGGCTTTGAGATTCCAAGGAGATGCCCCCAGTCCATCCGGGAGATCGGCTCCGGAAGGCAGGGGGCAGAGCAGATTGAGTTGCCGCTGGGGTAAGACAACCGATTTGCGATCAAAGCCGAGCTTCAGGCGCGCTTTGCTGCCTTGAAGGGATTCGACAACAGCCAACTGGTTCCCCTTCGACTCTTGAACGCCGACAAGGTCTCCTGGTTGGAGAGAGGACGAAGCCAGTGGATCAGCCTTCAGGGTTGACGAAGGGCAGCAATGCAACGATGCGTGCACGCTTCACGGCGTTCGTGAGATCGCGCTGTTGTTTGGCCGTGAGCCCGGTCAGGCGACGAGGAAGAATCTTTCCTCGCTCGGTGATGAATTTCTTGAGAAGATCCACATCTTTGTAATCAATGGGATCTCCGGGTTTGATCGGAGAAAGACGCTTCTTAAAGAAGGAACTAGACATGACTTAGGAACGCTGTTGAAGGATGAAGACCTGCAAGGTCACTTGATCTCCTTGTGGGGAGTCGACTTATTGCAGTGGGGACAGAACTTCTTGATCTCCAGCCGTTCGGTGGTGTTCCGGCGATTCTTCTCGGTGGTGTAGCGAGACACTCCGGGAGAACGCTTGGCGGGATTGGACCGGCATTCAGTGCACTCGAGAGTGATCACGATCCGGACGCCCTTGTTCTTAGCCATAAAGGACGTTGCGCCGCAGTAGCGAAGCGTAGTAACAAAGATCGACTTTACATCTTCGACTGACACCATTCAAATTTTTGCCGATTCACGGTGCTTCGTAGGATCCACCTCTGATTGAAACGTTGACGTGCGGGTCTCCCTTTCCTGGTTGCAGGATCTCGTCCAGGTAAATGAAGCCGCTGATCAACTAGGCGAGCGCCTATCCATGGCTGGATTTGAGGTGGAGGAGATCGATGATTTGAGTCGATTGGCTCAAGGCGTTGTGGTGGGCCACGTTTTGGAGCGGGACAAACATCCCAATGCCGACAAGCTCAGTGTCTGTGTTGTGGACATCGGGGCTGAGGAGACCGTTCAGATCGTTTGTGGAGCCAGCAACGTACGGGCGGGCATCCATGTGCCTGTCGCCACCATTGGCGCTGTCCTTCCTGCGGTCAATCTCACGATTAAGGCTGGTGAGCTGCGTGGGGTCGCCAGTCAGGGAATGATTTGTTCGCTCGCCGAGCTCGGGCAACCCACGGATGTTGACGGCATTGCGGTCTTAGATGATCTGCTGGACAGCCTTCCAGCACCGGGTACAGCCGTGGCGTCATGCCTTGGCTTGGATGACACCGTTCTGGAATTGGCGATCACCGCGAATCGACCAGACGGTCTGTCGATGACAGGAATCGCCAGGGAAGTGGCGGCACTGACCGGAGCAGCGTTGCAATTGCCCAAGCCTGTGGCTCCAGAGTTGACAGCCGACTTGAACCCTTCCGAGGAACACGCTGCCGCCATGAAGGAGGGGGGCGTGTACGCCTTAACCGAAGTGAGCGGTCTTGATGGTGGCAAAGACGCTCCTGCTTGGGTTCAACAGAGACTTCTGCGGGCGGGCGTGAACCCTGTGAACGCGATTGTGGACATCACCAATTTGGTGATGTTGGAACAAGGCCAACCCCTGCATGCCTTCGATCTTGATGCCTTGGAGCGGCTCTGTGGCAGCGACCTAAAGCCTTCTGATTTCGGCCTTCGGCAAGGCCGGGCCAAGGAACCGTTCACGGGCTTAGACGGTCGCACCATCGAAGTGGACGATCGTGTTCAGCTGGTGACCTGTCGTGATCGACCGGTCGCGATTGCAGGGGTGATCGGCAGTGCGGAGAGCGGTGTGACGGCCACTACCAACAAAATCTGGTTGGAATCAGCCCTATTCACTCCCGCTTCGATCCGTAGCAGCAGCCGGGCAACAGGTCTGCGTACGGACGCTAGTTCCCGTTACGAGAAGGGCTTGCCGCGTCAGATCACCTTGCCAGCAGCCGGACGGGCGCTGGAACTGATGGAACAACTTCTGGGAGGTGTGGCAGGCCGCAGTTGGCAGTGCTGTGCTGAGGAAGGGCCAGAACCCGTGGTGAACCTGAGACGTCATGCTATTCATCAACTGCTGGGTCCCTTGGCTTCTGACGACGATCAAGGAACCGATGTGAGTGATGAACAGGTGGAGGCGTGTCTGTCTGCGCTTGGTTGTGAGCTCAAGACTTCAGAGGATGGTTGGTCGGTGGTGGTGCCTCCTTCCCGTCGGATGGACCTGCTTCGGGAGGTGGATCTGATTGAAGAGGTGGCTCGTCTTGTCGGTTTCGACTGTTTTGGTGCTCACTTGCCTGATCCTTTGGTGCCCGGTGGTCTCACAGATATGCAGCAGGCGGAGCGCCGTTTGCGCCGTCGGCTTTGTAGTGCTGGCCTCCAAGAGATCACCTGCTTATCGCTTACTGGAGCAGATGCGGATGATCCCAATCGGATTCCGATTAGCAACCCATTGTTGGCCGAAACCAGCCATCTCAGAACCGCGCTCTGGCAGGAGCATCTCCAGGTCTGTCAACGCAACCTGCAGGCCTCCCAGCCCGGTTGTTGGCTGTTTGAAATCGGCCATGTGTTCCAGCCGAAGGGCCAGGAGATTGTGCAGACAGCCCGCCTTGGTGGGGTGATTTGCGGAGAACGGCGTCTTTCACGCTGGGCGACAAGCGGTAAGGCCCTCGCCCCCGATTACTACATGGCTCGTGGAGCACTCGCCTCCGTTTTGCATTCCTTGGGCTTGGAAACCAACGACCGCCCCTTATCGGACGATCCGCGGCTCCATCCCGGTCGGGCTGCAGCGGTGATGGTGGAAGGCCGAGCCCTTGGTTGCTTTGGTCAGCTTCACCCCATGTTGTGTGCTCAGTACGAGCTCCCTGATGCCACCTATTTGTTTGATCTGGATTTGCACCGTCTCCTGGAAGCGGTAACGCGTCGCAATCGCTGGGTGCCTTCCTTCAAGGCCTTCTCAACGCTCCCAGCGATGGAACGAGATCTCGCCATGCTTGTGCCAAAGACATTGCCCTCTGCTGACCTGATGCAGGCCATTCGGAAAGCGGGGAAGCCCCTTCTCGAAAGTGTCGAGTTGATTGATCGGTTTGAAGGTGGTCAACTCCCTGATGATCAGTGCAGCCAAGCATTCCGGCTTCGGTATCGCGGCAAGGACAGCACGCTCACCGATGAGCAGCTTCAGCCCGTGCAAGAGAAGGTTCGACAGGCTTTGGTCAAACAATTCAAGGTTGAACTTCGCAGTTGATGCGCTTCAAAAGGACCAGGCATTCCAGATGGGTTGTCTGGGGAAAAAAGTCCACGGGTTGAATGCGATCAATGGCATAGGGACCATCGTCTGAGACCAGGCGCTTGAGGTCCCTCGCCAGGGTTGCTGAGTCACAACTCAGGTAGGCCAGGCTCTTGGGTGGACAGTTCAGAATGGCTTCGAGCACATCTGCTGCCAATCCTTTTCGCGGTGGGTCCACCACAAGGGCATCGTGATCTGGCAGGGAATCACTCAGCAGAGAGGCCACGTCGCCGGCTTCAAAGCGGGCATCCGTAAGTCCATTTAAGGCCGCGTTTTGGCGCGCCTGTTGGACTGAGGCCGGATTGATCTCAAGCCCCACCACGCCGATGCCAGCTGCAGCGATGGGCAAGCTGATCGTCCCGATGCCGCAATAGGCATCAATGATGCGCTTGCATCCTTCACGCTGAAGCAGCCACTCCCGCAAAACAATCACGATCTGCTCGGCACGAGCGGTGTTGATTTGGAAAAAGGTGGTGGTTCCAAGCAGGAGTTGAAGATCGCAGAAGCGTTCGCTGATGCAATCGCGACCAGCGAGCGTGTGGGTGATCGCTCCGAGCACGGTATTGCTCCGGCGCGGTTGCAGGTTCAGGGTCACACCTGCTACGGCAGGCCAACGGTTCATCCACTCCAAGGCCAGTTCTTTGATCCCTTTGAGTTCGGGTGTGGCACTGACCAAGGTGATCAGGATTTCGCCTGTTCGCACACCTACGCGCAAACCAAGGTGGCGAAGACCGGGTTCTCCACGCAAGTCAGCATCGGCTGGCCAACCACTGGCTTCGAGGTCTTGCTTCAGGGGTTTGATTAAGGCATCGATGCGTGGGTCTAAGACAGGACAACGATTGAGGTTCACGATTCGATGGCTGCCACGGCGGTAGTACCCCAACCGCAGCTGATCCTCTTGTCGAAGCAGGGGAATCAGAGCACGATTGCGATAGCCCAAGTGCTCAAGATCGCCGTTGATCGGGTCCGGGGACTGGATGTCAATCCCACCGATCCGTTTCAGGGTTTGTTCAAGACGGTTGCGCTTCCATTCCCCCTGAATGCTTTCTTCGAGGTGTTGGAGAGAACACCCCCCACAGTCTTTGGCCAGGATGCACGGAGCTTTTCTCGAGCCTGGGGCTGCCACCAACGTTTTGAGATGGCGCGCAAACCATTGAGACTTCTTGCGTTGCAGCAATTGCACCTGGGCCTCTTCCCCTGGAAGCAACTGGGGAACGACCACCACCCAGCCTTGCCAGCGAGCCAATCCCAGGCCCTGGTGATTGAGATCGGTGCCCAGAACGGTGATGATTTGACCAGCTACTGGTGGGTCGCTCAAGGACTGGGCCATTGCAAAGGCGTAACACCAATCGCTGCAAATTCATGCGAAGCGATCGATAGCTCTAGACTCATTCAAGCTTGCCAGCTGACATGAGCGTTGTTCGGGATCTGATTCTCCAAGCAGATGACGATCTGCGTTACCCCAGCAGCGGTGAACTGCGATCAATGGTTGATTTCCTCAGCCAGGGTTCGATTCGTTTATCGGTTGTTCGAAGTCTCACTGAGAACGAGAAGAAAATTGTCGACGAATCAGCGAAACAGCTGTTCAGTCGAAAACCTGAATACGTTGCGCCTGGAGGCAACGCCTTCGGTCAGAAGCAGCGTGCCCAGTGCTTGCGGGACTACAGCTGGTACCTTCGCCTCGTGACCTACGGCGTTTTGGCAGGCAGCACCGAGCTCATCCAACAGATTGGTCTTGTGGGTGCCCGCGAGATGTACAACAGTCTTGGTGTTCCGATGCCTGGAATGGTGGAAGCCATGCGCTGCATGAGAGAGGCTTCCCTGGCACTTCTTTCAGAAGACCAGCAATCACTTGCGGCTCCTTACTTTGATTACCTCATCCAAGGGATGCAGACCTCGACCTAAACCGTCTTCCTTTGATCCAATGGCCGCCCAAACAGGCGGCTTTTTTAATGCCAACAACCACCAATCTCGCTTTTATGTGTCTTAAGTGAGACTCAAGATATGTCTTATTTCTAGTCCTAGCTGCTACTACTGCAACCCAGTAATGGGGCGCTGTTCATGGGGGCTGCTCATGGAAGTGTTGCTAGGAGTGAAAGCGATCCCTTGGTTGGCAAGGTTTGATGTTGTGGGTGCCAGGTGTTGCTGGGCGGAACTTCTCATGGCCAAGCGTACGGAACGCGTCCTTTGATCGCATCGCGAGTCTTGATTTGGACTTGAAATAGGACTAAGGATGCGTCTTGCTCGCGACTGTTAAGACACGTTTTGTTGGGGCCAGGGCTTGGTCTCTGCTGTTGATTGTTCGCCCGTTTGCTTGGCTCAGTGAGCTGGCGCGGTAGGCCAATCGGCTTGCGTCACTGTGTCTACAGCAGGTACGCAAACTTAAAAACCGTTACCCTGGTTGCTCTTGGCTTTGGCCAGGGTTGGCTTGGACACGGGATTGGAAGGCTTGGACAGCTTGCGCATGCCGATCCGATCGCGATTCGAAGAGCGATGGAGCTTTAGGTCTGGATGACGATGTGGTTTTTATTAGTTCAGGCGACAAGGGATTGGGTGGCTCCCGCATTTAAAACGATGGAAAAGTGATGCGATAACAACAATTGATCGTGGGTCTTGCCTGGGACTCAATATGGGTCTTGATTTGGGACTAGGCCGAGACAATAAAGTCTGATGCGTCTCAGCTAGGTCTTGTAATGAGTCCTATGAATTGACTCGACTAAGACGACTGCGACTCTTTGTCTCTGTAGAGCTCCCGCAACATCTGATAAGCCTCATTCAGTCGTCTCATTCCATCCGTAGAGCCACCTGCATCTGGATGGGCTTCAATCGCCTTTTTCTTGTACGCATCTCGGATGGAGCGCAGTGTGAGGGATGCTCCAGCTTGCGTGGGCAGATCGAGCAAGCGCAAGGCTCCATGCAGGGTCATGGTGGATTCCAAGGTTTCAAAAGAAGTCACACGCCGACTCCGTTTGAAGCGGTTCACAAACCGACGAATCAAGGTTGGGATCCGATCTGCCACGCTGCCGGCGGCAAACGGATCTTCGAGAACGGCAGCAGCGACAATCACATGTTCAAATTTTGGAGATTGAACGGACCATTCAGCGCAGGCATCCTGCATCGATTGGTTTACCTGGCTCCAGGTGAAGGTGCGTCCCTCGCTTCCATCCAATTGGGGCCAAATATCTCGAGCCATCCAGAGCATCACCGCCTCCAGCACCGTTGCTCCGGGTTTCGATCCATAGAGATTGGTCCAATGTTCAATGGCCTTATCGCTGCAAGCGGTGAGGTGATCAAAGCTGACCACGGGGACAAAGGGACTGTCGCGTCGTTCTTCTGGCGCTTTTGGATGTTGCAGGCTGGTTCGGATGGCCTGCGTGCGGCTGCGCACAAATCCCGGTAAGTCGATGCCTCGACTTTTCGTGCTGTTGTCCTTGGGTTGACTCGTGTCGGCGGATAGCACCGCAGCGATGTCTTGCGTCTCAGGCTCTTGACGACGGCGAACCAAGACGATGGCCCGGTCTTCGTCGTACGAGGGTTCCGTTGCTCGCGGGCTTTGCTCGGATCCCACTGCATCCGTGGAGGTCGTGACCGACAACAGCTCTGAATCTTCGATGCCGCCGGTGTCGAGAAAACCATCAACAGGTGTCTCGAGATCGGTTTCAAGATCGGGCTCGTCCGTCCAGATCTCTTCCAACAATCGCGTTAAGCAATCGCCTCTGGACCTGATGCACCACTCCTTTTTCAGCTCGTCGAGGCGATCAACGAGATGATCAGGTAGTTCAAGTGTGATCCGACGCCCCATTCAGCTTGCCGCGATGATCTGAGTAAAAGAGATGGGCGAAGCCTATCGACCTTGTAGTCGGCGCAACCAATCTTGTTGCGCCTTAATGGCATCGCGATACCGTTGCTCCAGCGAGTCATTGACGCGCTGAGGCATGATCATTGCTGGCGGATATTGGTTGGTACCACTGGATGGTGCGGCAACAGCCGGAGGCGCAATCCTTGGGGCTCGTTTCGGATAGGTCCGTGGTGTGGGTCGAGGCTGTGGTGTTGCTTGTGGCCTTGGTTTGTTCTCGTTCGCTTGCAGGGGTTTCGGCTTTGCATTGATCGCTGGTGGCGGCGTTGGTGGAACCACCTTGCGTTTTTTGGCTGCTTCCTCAGCTTTTCTTGCCGCTTCCAGCATCTCTTCCCGGCGCCGAAGCAAGGCGAGCTGGGTTACGGGCACCACGCTGAGCAAATGACCCGGTGTGGCATCCGCTGGATAAACAACACTCACCGTGACGGGATTCACAACGTTGGCTTGAGTGTTGATTTGGCCGAGGGGCAGGCTCTGCCCTGATTTCATCCCAACATGAACTTCTCGATAGCCTTCGGCACTTTTAATTCCGATCGATCCCCGAAATGCCGTGAAAGGTTTTCGACCGGATGCCACTGGATGGCTTAAGACCAACTCATGAGCACCACCACCAGAGAGATTCATCTCAACATCAAAGCGCACGCCATAGGTGCCAACATTGTTCAAGGCGGAGTCAATCATTCGTGTTGATAATTGATTCACCTGTATATCTCTCGTGCCAAAATGATGTTTGCGGGTACTTGTTAGTGGAATATGCAACGCACCCTGTGAGAGATCATGATTAATCGAAGCCTTGTACTCATCGCCAAGGGCAACGCCAGCAACTCTGGAAAAGACTTTGCCGGTGCGGATTTCATTGAGACGATTTAAATAAATTCGCCCTGGAGCAAGTCTTTTGCTGTCTAGAACGGCGATCAACTCCTGCTCTTGGTTGGTCTCCTCCGCTGCAACGACAGCCAGTTGGAAAGGTCCGTCGCTGCGACCTCTCAGCAGCCCGTTCATAATTCCTCTCGCGGGAAGAACTGAGCTCACAATTACTTTGCGACTTCGCGCTGGGATTGTTATTTCTCGAGGCAATTTGCGATCGAGTTCCCCTCTCAGCATTTGTACAGCTGTAGCGTCCCCTGGACCTGTGTTCCAAGGGCGTCGGCCGAGGGGCTTCACTCCCATTAGGCGATTGGGGTGGTAAGGGGCCTCGAAGCTATTTTTAACGGAGCCTCTTTTGAACTTAAGGGTGACAGGATTATTGCCTGGGTTGATGGCTATCGCTGCCACGGTTAGCAAGCCTCTGGCCCGGCGTCCTCCTAATTTGCTGCTGTCTTGGGGGTAATATTTATGATGCATATGGATACCGAATTCGCCATTAAATGTGAATTCGGCATTCCTCAAGGGCTGGTTGTTTTCGGCGGCGGTTGCAGAACCAGGCGTTGTGTTGACGAGGATTCCAGGCCCTTTGACAATTTCGGGTTGGTTGGAATGCAGGACGGGAACGTTATTAAAGGTGCCATTGAGAGCACGCGCCCCTTGCCCAGCCATCAATGGCACATAGGCGTACGCCTGCTCCATGACAGCGAAATCGCATGTCGCAATTGCGACACTGATTAGGACCAGTTTTGATAATCTGTGCGACACGCGAGACTGGTTTTTGAGCAGTGCGGCTTGAGCTTTCCGCAAGTTCCAAACCTAATCGTCTGGTTCAGAAGCGCCAAGTGTGTGATGGCAGTCCCGATTTCTGGAACAATTCGCCAGGATTATGGGAAAGCTTGTGTTTACTCATGCTGCCTCCCTTTTTCTGTCAGCCATCGTGTGAGTCCAGCCACTGGCGGAGTCATCACCAGCAACGCAAGTTGGAGATGCTCCGTTTCTGGCGTGATGGACTCGAGCGTCAACTGGCTGCCGTCACCGCAGCGATGAGCACCCTTGAAGGTCAAATCCAGCGGGATCACAGCGAAGAGTCCTGATCGGCAAGCTCCTGTCGCAACTGGGCTAAGGCCCGTTTGAGCCTCCGTTGCATGGTCATGGCACTGACCCCCTGCTTTTTTCCGGCCCCACGGAGGCTGGCACCTTCGATCACCACCTCAACCAGCGCCCTTTTCTCTGCAGGCGGCAACCCGTTGATGGCATCCCAGACACGCCGGGCCCTTTCCTGCATCAGCAGCGGCTGCCATCCAGGTTGGTTTGCTGCCACCCTGCCTTCGTCTAAGGGTTCCCACGACTGACGGCGTCGATAAACCTGAACGTTGAGTTCGATCTCTGCTGTCATCCCCTGACTTCTGGTCGATTCTGAGGAACTGGTTTTGATGCTGCTCTGAGCTTGTTCTTGAAGGCGTCTTGGGAGTCTGATCAGCCCCACACTGTCTCTGAGGTAGTGAAGGATCGCTCCTTTGATGTGAGGTCTTGCATAGACCTCAAACGGCTTGTCTTGGCTTTGCTCATACCCTTCGGCGGCACGCAGTAAGCCAAGCCTTCCCACTTGCTTGAGATCATCACGATCCAGACCCGAGCGTTTGGCGTAATGGCCTGCAATGGGATCGACCAGGTTCAGATGTCGCTCGATGCGTTCGTTTCGGATCGTTTGGCGTTTGTTCATGGCTGTTGTTAAAGAAGAGGGTCGGCAGCGGCCGGTGGTCCTTCTTCAGGCAGACATTTTGGAGGGGGATCCCACAACCGTGTTTCCACGGATTTCGAGTACCACCTCACGCAACAAGGCCTCGGGACCTTGCGCCCTTAGCCAGTGCAGATCGGCGCCTGTTGTGGCCAAGAGATATCCAGCAAATCCAAGGGCATTCACGCTGAAACCTGCGGCTCCTTCTCGCCGACGCCTCACCATCGCCATCCATTGCGGGGTTAATAACAGGTTGTAAAAGGACTTTGGGCGTTGATCTTGAGAGGGATGACCAAGGCCTAAGTGTTCAGAGAGTGATAAGTAGCTGGCGTAGAGGCTTTGGGCTTGTGCGGAGATGTCATTGCTTTGGCTGATTCGCGAGACAACGGAGCAGCCGTTCCATAAGGGATCGCTAGCTGTTTTGGATTTTTCTTTTGATTCCAGGCGTTTTTGAAACCAGAGGTCTCTGGGACAGCTCCTCTCGCCTGTGCTTCGGGGCAGAAGTTGAAGATGCCGATGGGGCTGACTCGCTCCTGCAATCGGTCCGCTATTGAAAAACCACAGTCCGGAGGTGTCTTGGTCTACGCGAACCAACGCTGTCCAATCCGACAAATCAAGCCAACCATCCTGGGCGGCCCAGTCGGCCGTGATCAGCAGCATGTGTCCGCGTTGCACCGGATATTTGTTCAGGATCACGGCGTGACCTGGATCCAAACGCGCCACCTCCAGGTCCCTATCCCAGGGTTTAAAGGGATTGGGTTTCGGCCCCTCTCTCTTGAAGTGTTTGGGTAAGCGGCTCTCGAGAGTTCTCAATTCAAAATTGGATTCTGCACTCTCTTCAAGACGTTCTAATGAGGTACTAAGAGGAACTAGCGCACCCGACTTAAGAGCCTTTTCGCTTTGCTCGAGCGCTCGATTCCAATAGGTCTCAGTTCTCATTTGTTTTCAACCTCGCTAAGGATGCCCCCACGTAATAACGACCGAGGATTTCATTGAACTTGAGCCCTTTCATGGCCAGTTCTTGAGCGCCATGTTGACTCATACTTGCGCCTAAATGGCTGTGTGCTTCAGTAGCGATTTCACTGGTCGATGCATACAGCGATTCCACAAGTCCTCCCTGGAAACTGAGCACGAGACCCTGGGTGGCTTTGGTGGCGGCGGCAGTGGATGCGCTTTGACTTTTCAGGCCTCCATAGGCTTGCCAACGCGTGGTGTCGCCAAGATTGAAATCGGAATCGGCAGGACGTACAAGATGCACGAGGGCGTAGGACCGAGCCGCCACAGCTTGTGCTTTTAGCGCTTCAGGATTCCAATGACTCGGCATCTCTGCCCCAACCACAGAAGCAACGTAACGCTCCAAAGACAGCTGGTTAACCACAAGCCAACCGCGACCTCTGTTGAGGAAATAGACGGTCTCTGGATAGGAGCTTCCATTGACAACAATGGCCCCATTTTGGCCTGATTGACAGGTCACCAAATTCGAACGACGCTCGCTTAGAACGCGTTCAAGGGCCCTTTTTTGCACGATCTCACCGTTGCTGAATCTGCACTCGACCTGCCCTGATAGGTCCACGCGACGGGGTGGCGATTGACTCAACAAAGCAACGCGCACAATCGGATTGCCTGGGGCTCCGAGGGGCTTAGCACCAGGCGTTGGCTGCACGACCGATTGAGGTCTCGGAGTCTTGTTCTCCGGCTCATCACTTGATCGCTGACTAGAGGAATGACGCGCTGGCTGATCCGTCCCGGAGCTTTCCAGCAGCGTTTCGAGGGTGTGTTTTTGGTTTCGCTGTTGTTCCAGCTGACCAATGGCCTGGACACTCCAGGTGACCGCGCCGATCAGCCCCGCAGTGGCGGTCATCCCCAGCAACAGTGGTGTGAGCTGTCTCACTGTCCCTCGGACAACGCTTTTGATCATGCCTGAAATCAACAGAGTTGCTTGGATTGGCCGTGCATTGATCGTGGGCCGTGGTGGTCTTGGTAAGGCACTGGCGCAGGAACTGCAACGTCGTCAGCCCGCTTTGGAGGTCCTGCTATGCGGTCGCAGCGTGGTTTCAGAGCTCGACGATGGTGGAGATTGGCTGGTGGACCTGGAGTCCCCTCAGAGCCTCGAGGCGTTGTCTCAGAGGCTCCTGGACGATCCACAGCCGCTGCGTTTGGTGCTGAACGCCACTGGGCGACTGCATGGAGGTTCGCTGATCCCTGAGAAGCGCCTGCAGCAGGTGAGTGCCAGTCAATTGCTGGAATCCTTTGCGATCAATGCTGCAGGGCCCCTGCTCTTGGCGAAAGCGATTGAGCCCGCCCTGAAGCGTGACCAGCCGTTTCACTTTGCGAGCCTCAGCGCCAGGGTCGGAAGCATCGCTGACAACAGAAGTGGTGGTTGGTATGCCTACCGCGGAGCCAAAGCCGCCCAGAACATGTTTTTGCGCTCGTTGAGTGTGGAGTGGGCGCGGCGCTTTCCACTCGCCACGGTGACGATGCTGCATCCAGGCACCACCGATACGGCCCTGTCCAAGCCATTCCAAAATTTTGTCCCGCCGGATCGTCTGTTCAGCCCCCAGAAGGCGGCCGCCCTGTTGCTCGATGTTTTGCTCCAGCAGACAGCGGAAGACAGCGGCCGATTTCTGGCTTGGGATGGTCAGGACATTCCTTGGTGAGCGTGTGTTTTGAGGACGTCCAACGGGATCACCTTGAGCGCTGTGTGTTCTGTCGCTTCGAGGCGTACAGGTGGCGCCATACCGTCGTCGTAGGCCTGTTTCCAGCGTGGGGCGCAGACACACCAGTGATCGCCCGGTTTGAGGCCAGGGAAGCCGAAGTCGGGCATGGGAGTGCTCAGGTCATTGCCCTGGGCCTTGCTGTAATTCAGAAATCGTTCTGACATCACACAGCAGACGCTGTGTTGCCCCAAGTCGCTTGGATCGGTGCGGCAGTGTCCATCTCGAAACCAACCCGTCATCGGCTCACAACTACAGCCTTCAAGCGCACCGCCTAAAACGTTCAGATCACCCTGCCCAACTGGCTTTTGCTCTTGTTGTTGTGACGGCATTCGCTTGCATTGGCTGCCAGGAGTCTGCCGAACGACTGGCACATTCCGAGACGAGATGGTTGACGGATCACGGGGGTTAGGCGTTAAAGGTCGTTCAGTTATGCCTCCTCGATGGATTGGGAGTTCACTGAAGACGCGGCGTTTATCGCCCTCTGCGATGCGTTCCGCGAAAGTGGCGAGTCATCGGCTATTGAGTTCCTTGCCAATGGTGAGGGAGCCTTCCACTTTCAGGATCTTGCGCAGAACGCTGCGGGAGAGGGATTCGATTTGAGCGAATCCAGTGCCCTGGATGATTTTCAGCAGGAAGTGATCGACACGATGGAAAAGCTCTGCCAGGAGTGATCCTGCAGAGCTCATGACGATTGGGCTGTCAGCTGAAGTAAAAGCTGATTTCCTTGTCCTTCAACCCTTCCCAGCCAGCCTCGATTAATCGGGCGTTTAGGACGTCTTGGCTGAAATGCTTGGCCCCGGTGCGCACGATGCGGTTGCGCATTGATTTACGCACTCCACTGCGCTTGCGTTGTGCCTCTTGATCCATCACCTCGCGATAAAGGGTGAGCATCGCTTCCGGAAGAGGGCTTCCATCGATGTCCAATCCAGCCTTAATCGCATTGTCGATGGCGTCTGGGCCGCTGAAGTCCATGGGAGTGCATGCGTGACCTCAGAAGTCTGAGGCAACGCACTGCTGTATGGGCCTTAGGCGCTGAAGTAGCGAGCGTTGCTATGCAAAGCAACCAGGGCTGTTGTGCTCTGTTCAGGATGAAGTTGGTCGCTTTCATCCATGGTCAGGCCGATGCGATCGGCCTGCAGCCATTCCAGTTGCTGACGCGAATCCGCCACGTTGGGACAGGCTGGATATCCAAAGGAATAGCGGCTACCCCTGTAGCGCTGGGCAAGAATGTCCCTGAGAGGCATCCCCTTGGGATCAGAGAAGCCGCATTCACGCCGAATGCGGGCATGGGTCCACTCCGCCAGCGCCTCTGCCATCTGAACGGCTAAGCCGTGAAAAAAGAGATAGTCGCTGTAGGCATCCTTGCGAAACAGCTCCTGGCTGAAGCGACTGGCTTCTTCGCCCATGGTGACGGCTTGCATCGGCAGCACATCGCAGGGTTGGCCCTCTTTGAGATCTCGGAAGAAATCGGCGATGCAATAGCGATTGCCACTGCGTTGACGGGGGACATCAAATCGTCCCAGCTCTGCACCACCCTCCGGCTTGAACACCACCACGGAGTTGCCGTCCCGTCCGCAGGGGAAATAGCCGTAGGCGACTGCTGGATGCAGCAGTTGGTCTTCTTTGGCGCGCGCTAGCCATTTCTGAAGGATTGGCTCTGCCTTATCAGCGAGGTCTTGTTCGTACTCTTCCCGGCTTTGGTTTTTGGCTTTTCGCATCTGCCATTGACCAGCGAAGAGGGCTTGTCGGTCTAGAAAGGCAATCACCTCGTCGACCGGAATCTCTGCCTCTCCCTGCAAAACCGACGCACCCAGGAAGGGGGTGATAACGGCTGTCTCTTCAGGAACGGCATCCGAGCGCTCGAAGCTGACGGGAAGCTTGAGATCCGCCGTCTCAGCTTCTTTTGACGGGCTCTCAGGCGATGCGTCGCTGGGATCAGTGGATTCCGCGTCACCTCCAATCGAAAGACCTTCAGGGGTGCCATCGAGAAAGCCAGCGCGATCATCCCAGCGATCTTTTGACTTGGCCGCCACAAGCGCATCCATGAATCGCAGGTCCGTAAAGGCATCCCGTCCATAAATGACCTTGCCGTCATACACATCGCTGCAGTCTTTGTTCACAAATCTGGGCGTTAATGCTGCCCCTCCAAGAACAACAGGAACGTTGATTCCAGCTTCGTTGAAAGCTTGCAAATTGTCTTTCATAAAGGCTGTGGACTTCACCAGCAGACCACTCATGGCGATGCAATCAGCCTGATGTTCTTGCTGGGCCGTAATGATTGCATTGACGTCTTGCTTGATGCCAAGGTTGATCACTTCGTAGCCATTATTTGTTAAAATAATGTCCACCAAATTCTTGCCAATATCGTGAACATCTCCTTTAACTGTTGCGATTAAAAACTTGGCTTTAGCGGATCGTTCCCCTTCTTCTTTCTCCATGAATGGTTCCAAAAAGGCCACGGCAGACTTCATGGTTTCCGCGGATTGAAGAACGAATGGGAGCTGCATTTGCCCAGAGCCAAACAGCTCTCCCACAACCTTCATTCCATCCAGCAGGAAAGTGTTAACAATATCTAGTGGTGGATAGTTTTCTAAACCCTCTTTAAGTGCATCTTCTAATCCAATTCTCTCGCCGTCAATAATGTGCTGTTTGAGCCGTTCTTCCACGGCTAGGTCGCTTAAGGATGGTCCTGATTCGCGAGCGGCTTTGGCGCTAACACCTTCGAATAAGGTTGTAAGCACTGTGAGCGGGTCATACGTGCAAACATCTCCTTCGAATCCACGACGATCATTGATTAAGTCGCGACAAACTTTCTGATGCTCTTCGCTGATTTTGATGAGCGGAAGAATTTTTGCTGGGGACACAATGGCTGCATCCATTCCAGCTTCGCAGCAATCATGCAAAAAGACTGAATTCAGCGTGATTCTGGCAGCAGGAGACAAGCCAAAGCTCACATTGGACACACCAAGAACCACGTGAACCTGGGGGAGATCCTCGCGAATTCTGCGAATGGCCTCAATGGTTTCCGCACCGTTGCGTCGATCTTCTTCAATGCCAGTGGAAATTGGCAGCGCCAGAGCGTCGTAAAAAATTTCTCGCGCTGGAATTCCATACTCGACAGCGTCTCGATAGGCTCTTTTTGCTATAGCAACTTTCTGGTCTGCAGTGCGGGCCATGCCGTCTTCATCGATCGTGCCAATCACAACCCCGGCGCCATAACGCTTGGCGATTTCTAAGACTTTGAAGAAGCGTTCATCTCCATCTTCGTAGTTGGTTGAATTGAGGATGCATTTGCCGCCGGCAACCTTCAGGCCTGCCTCCATTTTCTGCCACTCCGTTGAGTCGAGCATTAAGGGAAGGTTCACATTGGTGACCACTCGATTCACGAGCTCTCGCATATCTCTTTCGCCATCACGGCCGACATAGTCGACATTCACATCCAAGATGTGAGCATTCTCTTTCACCTGTCCTCGCGCAACAGCGACGAGCCCATCCCAGTCTTCTTCATTCAGCAACTCACGCACTTTCTTGGAGCCACTGGCATTCAGTCGCTCGCCAATGATTAAGAAGGAATTGTCTTGTAGATAGGGTGTTGCACCATAAATGGATGATGCGGCGGCTTCATAGCTGAGAGCTTTTCTCTCATGGTGGTAAGAGCGCACATTTCTGGGCGCGGCGCTCAGTTCTGATGAAATTTCAGAGAGCGCCGCAATATGGGCCGGCGTTGTTCCGCAACATCCACCAATGACTTGAACGCCAAGATCCTCCACGAAGTGCATTAATTGCATCTTCAGTTCCACCGGTGTTAGGCGGTAGTGCGCCACACCTCCAACATTTTCTGGCAAGCCTGCGTTGGGGATGCAGCTCACAACGAAGGGAGCATTATCTGTTAAGTAGCGCATGTGCTCTTTCATTTGTTCAGGGCCTGTTGCGCAGTTCAGGCCGAGCACATCAATGGGGAAGGGTTCGAGAATGGCAACAACAGCTGCAATGTCGGAACCCACCAGCATGGTGCCTGTGGTTTCCATCGTGACGGACACCATCAAGGGGCGGCGTTCACCGCTGGTTTCAAAGGCCTGTTCAATGCCTTGGAGCGCTGCCTTGATCTGCAGAACGTCCTGACAGGTTTCGATGATCAGTAAATCCACATCCCCGGCAATCAGTCCTTCCGCTTGCTCCTGATAGGAATCGCGAAGCAGATCGAAACTGATATGTCCGAGCGTGGGTAATTTCGTGGTGGGCCCCATCGATCCCGCCACGAATCGTGGTTTCTCATCGGTGCTGTATTCCATGGCCACTTCTTTGGCCAGCTCTGCAGCCCGCTTGTTGAGCTCGAAGGTTTTGTCCTCTAGGCCGTACTCGGCCAGCACCACAGACGCGGCGCCAAACGTATCGGTTTCGATGACATCGCAACCGGCGTCAAGAAACTGTCGATGCACGCTTTGAACGGCATCGGGCCTTGTAACCACCAGGTTTTCGTTGCAACCTTCCAGGGCTTCTCCGCCGAAATCATCGGCGGATAGGTCCATTTGCTGCAGGGAGGTGCCCGTGGCTCCGTCAAAGACCAGCACGGGCCTGGACGGGTCATGCAGACGTTTTAAAAAGCGAGAGGCGTTGAGGGTGGGTGTCTCAGTCACGGCCTGCATCGCTTAATCGCTTCTCTCACCCCATCCTATGAACTGCTCTTGTTCCCAGAGCCATCCTTAGCCTTCGAGCTCGATCCTGGTGACCCAGTGGCTGAACTCCGGATCCTTTCCTTCCGTAATCGCAACCAGACGTTTTCTTAAGGCATCCATCACCGGCCGGTTGGTCGGCAAGACGGTGGATTCGAGTTGACGAATCGGCGTGATTTTCGCGGCCGTTCCCGTGAGGAACACTTCATCAGCGATGCAAAGTTCAGTTTTATCCACGGGTCGTTCGATCACCTGCAATCCCATGTGCTTTGCCAGCTCAATCACGCTGGAGCGGGTGATTCCCTCAAGAATGTCTTGATCAACGCCAGGGGTGATCAGGACGCCATCGCGTACTAAAAACAGATTCATCCCACTGGCTTCGCTCACCTTTCCCCGCGTGTTCATCAGCAGGGCTTCGTCAAAGCCACTGGTGACAGCTTCTGTTTTGGCAAGTGAACTCGTGATGTAAGCACCACTGATTTTTCCGCGCAGGGGTAGGGAGCGATCCTCCTGCCGGGTCCAACTACTAATCCGGCAACTCACGCCATCGGGGGAGAGGTAATCGCCGAGCTCTAAGCCGTAAATCAGAAAATCAGTCTCGATGTTGTGCAGCCGTGGTGCGATGCCTAAATCACTGGTGTAAACAAATGGTCTGAGGTAGATCGGCGTCGTGGGTTTGTTCGCCCTGAGCACGGCGATCAGAGCCTCCATCACCGTCTCTTCCGTCAGATCAGCGAGCAAGAGCTTGGCGCTTTGTGAGAGGCGGCGCGCATGGCGATCCGGTCGAAACAACAGCATGCCGCCCGGTTTTTCCGGATCCGGTATGGCGCGCATGCCTCCGAACGCACCGGTGCCGTAGTGCAGGGCATGGGTTGCGATCGACACTTTGGCCTGGTCAAACGGGATGCAGCGGCCTTCAAACCAGGCGTAGGGAAGGAACTGATGCATCGCACATTGATCGATGCTCAAATTTTCTCACTCACCTCGCGCGGTTGGTGGGATGTGATCAGACCAGAATGGAGACATGCATCGACTGAGCAGTCTTCCGGGCGCCGAAAGCAACGAGGTTTTCACCGTTGTTGAGCAACCGCCTGCCCCGATTCTTTTCCTGACGAGCGCAGCGACCGATATCAGCACCCTTTCAGCCTGCCTTCGGCAGCCAGAGCTGCAGCACTGGAAGGAGCAATTGCGAGCTTTGCCCCTCGATTGTCTTCGGCATCCCGCTCAAATTGATCACTATCTGGCCGCAACAGCGAGCTCGGCTCGGGTGCTGGTGGTGCGCCTGCTGGGTGGTCGAGGTCACTGGAGTTATGGGCTTGAACAGTGCCGCCGTTGGCAGGCGTCTGCGCAACATCGAACCTTGCTTGTTTTGGCGGGGACCGCCGATCAAAACGACGAACTCCATCCGATTGGATCGGTGTCTTCGATGCTGTCTCAACAATTAGCTCTGTTGTTGCGCGAAGGGGGGATGCCCAACATGACTAAGGTTTTGAAGGCGATTCATCCCTTCATCACCAGCAGCAACGAACCAGATCCCCTTCACGACGCCAAGGATCTTGAGCCGGAACGGATGGCGGACCCAGCCCCGTTTGACTGGCGTGAGGAACCAGGGGCAAGGGTTGGTGTTTTGCTGTATCGGGCCCATGCCCGCGCGGCTGACACGGCCTGGTGTCATCAATTGTTGAAGGCCCTGAGAAGCCGTGGCCTCGCACCGCGTGCGCTCTGGGTGAGCAGCTTGAGAGATCCCGTGGTTCAGCAGGGGGTGCAACGAGCGTTTCAAGCACAGGATGTTCAGCTCGTGGTCAGCACCACAGCGTTTGCATCGGTCCAGTTCCAGGAGGCAGGGCTGGGCACTCCCCTTTGGGATGGTCTTGATCTGCCGGTCTTGCAGCTGCTTTCTTCCGGACGAGCCAAGCAGGCCTGGGAAGCCACCACCCAGGGGCTCGATCCCATCGATCTCTCCCTTCAAGTGGTGCTTCCTGAGTTGGATGGACGCATCACCACAAGAATCGGAGTCTTCCGCGAAGTCCTGGATGCGGAATCCAGTTTGTCGACGGCGGTCAAAGGTTTGGTTCCCGACGCTGCTGGGCTGAATTGGCTGGCCGATCATGCCCGTTGTTGGGTGGATCTTCGTCAGACGGAGGCAGCAGAGAAGCGGGTGGCATTGGTGCTCGCGAATTACCCCGTTCGCAATGGTCGTTTGGCCAATGGGGTTGGTCTGGATACACCCGCCAGCACCATGAACCTCTTGAACTGGCTCGCTGAAGCCGGTGTTGCGCTTGGGAGTGAGCCGCGGCCTGATGAGTCGCAAGCGCTCATGGCCCAATTGTTGTCGGGACGCAGCAACGATCCGGAGAGTTTTCACCTTCAGCCTCTTGCCTATCTGCCCCTCAATCACTATTTGCGCTGGTGGCGACGGCTCACACCCCAAGCCCGATCCCTGATTGAGGGTCGTTGGGGTTCACCGGAACAGGCCGTGGATCTTGAGGAGAAGGGGTTTGCGGTGCATGGCGTGCTGTTTGGGCATGTGGCCGTGTTGATTCAGCCCAGCCGTGGCTATGACCCCGATCAAATCAGCGATCTCCACTCCCCTGATCTCCCTCCACCGCATCGATATTTGGCCCAATATCTGTGGCTTCAGGAGGTGCATGGCACCCAGCTGATGGTCCATGTGGGCAAACATGGCAGCGCGGAATGGCTACCGGGTAAGTCGGTTGGACTGAGTGAAGCCTGTGGGCCAGGCCTGGCGCTCGCTCCGATTCCGCATGTGTATCCGTTCATCGTGAATGATCCAGGCGAGGGATCCCAAGCCAAGCGTCGGGGCCATGCCGTGATTCTTGATCACCTCACCCCACCCTTGGGTCGGGCTGGGCTGCACGGATCTTTGCTGTCTCTCGAAGCCTTGTTGGATGAGTACGTGGAGGCGCGTCAGGTTGCTGCTGAGCGTTGTGACGTGCTCGAGCATCAAATCAAGCAGCTGCTTCAAAGCCTGGATTGGCCTTCCTTCTCGAATCCAGCGAACGATCAACCCAGCGCAGCTGATCCAAACAACGACTCCTGGGCCCGCTGTCTTGATCAGGTGGAGACCTATCTCTGTGAGTTGAAGGAGGCGCAAATCAGAACGGGCCTGCATCGTTTTGGCAGCCAGCCTGAAGCCTCGATTCAACGGGAGCTCCTGCTGGCGATTGCGCGATCGCCGTCGGGTGGCTGCCAAGGCATCACCCAGGCGATGGCCAAGGTGGTTGGACTGGAATGCGACCCCTGGTCGGATGAAGACGGTGCGCCTCTGAGCGACCACGACTGCAGAACCCTTGAGACGTTGGGCTGTGATCAGCCCAGACGGGTCTCGGCCGCTGTGAGTTGGCTCGATGCTCAAGCACTCCGCTTGTTGGAGCAGATCACAGATGCGCCCTCAGAGCCATTGAGCCCTTTGCTGCAGCAGTGGCTTTACGACAACAAGGAGCCTGCTTTGCTGCGCTTGCGCGACGAGCTGTTACCGCGTTTATTGGCTTGTGCTTCCAGTGAAAAGAAGGCCTTCCTTGCTGCTTTAGACGGGCGAAGGATCGCGAGCGGCCCCTCTGGCGCCCCAACACGAGGACGTCCAGATGTGTTGCCAACGGGGCGTAATTTCTATTCCGTTGATCTGCGTGGTCTTCCTACCGAAGCGGCTTGGGATTTAGGGCGGCGAAGCGCTGAGCAATTGTTGGACCTCTACCGACTTGAGGAAGGAGAGGATCTACGGCACCTCGCATTGTCTGTCTGGGGTACAGCCACGATGCGCAACGGCGGTGAAGACATCGCCCAAATGTTTGCCCTGCTTGGCGTTCGTCCTCTCTGGGATGGGCCAACACGGCGCATGGTGGACTTGGAAGTGATTCCTTTGAGCCTGTTGGCTCGACCCAGGGTGGATGTCACCTTGCGGATGTCTGGACTGTTTCGCGATGCCTTCCCTCAGCTTGTGGGCTGGGTGGATCGTGCTGTGCACCTGGTCTCGGCACTCGAGGAAGCAGACGCTGAAAATCCGCTTGCTGCGATCACCCGTCAGGAGGGTCCTCAAGCCAGGATTTTTGGATCGGCACCGGGTGCCTATGGCGCTGGATTGCAGGCCTTGATCGATTCAGGTCAATGGGAGAACCAGGACGACCTTGGCGAGGCTTTCTTAGCCTGGAGTTCCTGGAGTTATGACGGCGACGTTCAAGCCCAGGCCAATCGCTCTGGTTTGGAAGCTGCTCTTCAGCATGTGCAGGTGGTTCTGCATAACCAGGACAACAGGGAGCACGATTTACTCGACTCTGATGACTATTACCAGTTCCATGGGGGCATGACGGCAGCGGTGCGGCGCTCAAGAGGAACCTCTGTGCAGCCCTGGTTTGCGGACCATTCTCGCCAAGAGCGGCTTCGCATTCATTCGCTCAGCCGTGAAATCGACAAGGTGGTGAGAAGTCGGTTGTTAAACCCTCGCTGGATTCAGGGAATGCAACAGCACGGCTACAAGGGGGCGTTCGAAATGGGAGCCAGCCTTGATTACTTGTTTGCCTACGACGCCTCAACCGAAGCGGTTCCTGACTGGTGCTACGGGGCCATCTGTGATCAGTGGCTGCTGGAAAAGGACACACAAGACTTTTTGAGCCGATCCAATCCCTGGGTCCTCAGAGACATGGCCGAACGATTGCTGGAAGCGGCCAACCGAGGGTTGTGGGCTCAACCGTCCCCCGATCAGCTCGAGCAGATCAGGGGATTGGTCCTCCAAGCGGAGGAGGCTGTCGAGAAAGGAGGTCTTAGTTGTTGAGGTCGCGGACCATGGCCTTGAAAGGATCGATAGATCCTGGCTTGGACGATGGGCTGCGGTTGGCCGATGGGTTGCTTGGCTGAATCTCGGGTTCGGATTTCAGTTCTTCCTTGCGGCCCACAGGAGCCGCATCAGGGGCCATTGGTGTGTTGACACCAGCTGTGCGCAAAGCATTCCCCTTGAGCTTTTGATCCAGCTGCTCCTGGGTCATCGTCTCGGCGAAGGTCTTTTTCACCGGCTTGGGAATTCCGTCCGAGAGCAAGGACGGAATTGAAGGTTCTTCGTTTGGTTTTTCTTCGCCCAGGCCTTGGGATCGAGTGCCAACGGTGACGTCCATCGCATCAACCTTGGTCACCAACTCCTTGTTGCCAGGGTTGTCGGCGGTTCCGGGGAAGGTGCGACGAATCGTCTTGGCCTCGCGCATGTAGTCCACGTTTCCGTAGGACGATGACGCGTCGGAGTCGAGATAGAAGGCTTCGGCTTTTGGCTTGGCACGATCCTTGGGAACGTCCTGTTGACCGTCATCCTTGGCGCTTGAATTCAGCAGCCGATCAAAGAGGCCCATTCCCGTGTTCCAGATCGTTGAGTGAATTTAGCGGCCTTTTAGGTCCAACCCGTGGGTATCGGTGCCGCAGGTACGCAAAAGGCCAAGGTTCTTCAACTGTTGGTCGATCGATTCACAGATCAACGGCGTGCAGGCCCAGTGCTGTTGCATGTCGTAGTCGTACCAGGCTTCACCCCCGTCGAAACCCAGTTCAGCCGCTTCATCAATCAACACTGAGAAGCTCAATCTGTAGCGCCCCGGATGGGCCAGGATTGCCAGGCCGCCAGCGTTGTGAATCGCTTTGCGAACCTCACCAGCCCTCAGAGGGGCGCCCACAGCGGCATCGCCGCTGGAATAGGGCATAAGTGCGGGATGTCCTGGCGTGAAGCCAAGGGCAAGGACATGGACCAAACAACCTTGCAGGATGCAGCTGATTTCCATCCCACTCCAAAGCGTCGGCGTGTTTACGCCGCGAGTGCGAGCGCGATCAAGCCAGTCGAGCATCGGTTCATAGGCAGCGATCGAATGGTGATCCGTGACTGCGATGTGACTCAGCTTCCGAGCCGTGGCTTGTTCAATCAGAGCCACGGGTTCCAGGCTTCCGTCACTGCAAACGGTGTGGCAATGAAAATTCAGCGAGCCAGGGCAGCTCTCTGGTCCAATCGTTTCGAGGACAGCCCGCAACGGGTGCTGATCAGGCGTCACCAACTGACTCCTGCGCAAGCGCTGCTTCACGAAGACGACGCCAGCGGGCATAAAACTGAATCGTTGCGGCCATGAACACCACCAGACCAACGGTTAACCAGGTTGCTGCCCCTGTGGGGAATTGCGTTTTAAACACCACCAGCATCACCACCAAGACCAACAGCAGCGTGGGCAGTTCGTTGAGAGCTCGGAGTTGCCGACCACTCCATTGGCAGACCCCAGCCTGAAGTTGGCCCATCAGTCGATAACAGAACACGTGATAGGCCAATAACAGCCCCACAAAACCGAGCTTTGCGTGCATCCAGCCTTGGTGCAGCCAGGACGGCTGCACGATCAAGAGCCCCGCGGCCATCGTCACGGTGAGGATCAAACCAGGTGTGGTGATGATGTTGGCGAGGCGCCGTTCCATCACGGCGTACTGGGCCTTGAAGGCTTCGCGTACAGGCGACTCTTCCTCCTCTGCTTCAACGTGATAGATGAACAGCCTGACGAGATAGAACAGCCCGGCGAACCAGACCACCACTCCAACAATGTGAAGGGTCTTGAACCACAGGTAAGCCTCAGGTGGAAGCGTCAGTGTCATGACCCCATCAATCTCACCTGAACAATAGAAAGCCGCTAGCTGAGCGAGTCAAGAAATTGTTGTGCCTTGGTGTAATGCGTTTCCATGACCTCAGGCGCCATGCGATCAAGATTTCGAGCCATCATCGCCAGGCGGGGTTGAGATCGGAAAAATTCTCCGTGGCGGTGAATGAAACTCCAAAACAAGCCGTCCCAAATGCCGCACCAATCTCCAGGTTTGTAGTCAGACATTTTGCGCACATAATTTGATCCAGATAAATAAGGCTTACTCGTAAAGATTCCTCCGTCAGCAAATTGACTCATTCCATAGACATTGGGGACCATCACCCAATCGTAGGCATCCACGAATAGTTCCATGAACCAGGTGTAGATACGGGTGGGGTGAAAGCCGCAAAGAAGCATCATATTTCCAAGCAACATTAAGCGCTCAATATGATGACAATAGCCCGTGTCTATCGCGCGTTTGATAGCATCATCAATCGGAGGGATTCCTGTTGTTCCTTGATAGAAAGCATCGGGAATAGGGCGATCTTCAAAATTCCAAAAATTGCTATTGCGCATCGTGACTCCATGGCGCAAGTACATGGCAGCCATGAATTCACGCCAACCAATGATCTGTCTCAGAAAACCTTCAAGAGAATTCAGGGGGATCTCAACGCTGTCTGCGGCCTCCAGGGTTCTATTCAAAACCTGTTGGGGCGTGAGCAGTCCGAGGTTGAGCATCGGCGTCAGCACGCTATGCCACATCACGCGGTGATGGGAGCTGATGGCATCTTCATAGGTGCCAAAACCAGCCAATCTTTGTTCCAGAAAGGTGTCTAACCAATGTTCTGCTGATAAGTGATCAACGGGCAAATCAATCGATGGTGCCTCAGGAACTGTGATTCCCTTGGGAAGTTTTTTACGGTTGTCCGCGTCATAACTCCAACGTCCACCCACAGGAGCTCCTTGATCATCGATCAAGACCCCTAAGCGCTTGCGCTGCATTTGATAGAAGTTGGCCATCATTGGCTTGCGTCGACCATTGAAATGGTCATCCATCACTTCGGTTGGCGTAAGCAACATCGGAGTGGGCAGAATTTCTAAGACACAACCACGTTGTTGCAGCGTGTTTCTGACTCTTTTGGTTAAAAGATCATCGATTGGATCAGCGAGGTAAAACGTTTGGTAGCCAGAGTCGATCAGTTCGCTCAGAAGATCTGACGTCTGTTGCTGGGCATTGGGCGTCAGCGTGATGAGGCGATGGCCTTGGGATTCCAGACGCCTTTGGTAGGCCAGCATCGATTGTTGATGCAACTGGCGCTTGCGGGGATGGATCGAGAGTGGCCATTGAGGATCACCACCGAGAATTAAGCCGTCAGCAATCAGGGCAATGCTTCTGTTGGCACGAATCCCCGGATGGTGCGCGAACAGCTGATGGGGAAAAACAAGGGTGATTTCCATAGCGTCTTAACCGGCCTCGCCCGCGAGGCGACAGGCACGCCGTCCAAGAGCTGTGGCGGGGATGCGATCCACCAGTCCGCCTCGTGGGCTGAGCTGTTGGTTGCGGCAGTCCATCACCACGCGCTCTCGATGCCCTTGTTGATCTTCCAGTCGCATGCGCAATTGCCAATGATTTTTGGCGCTGCGGGTGATCTCATCGGCGCACACCACTCCTGTACACAGGCCGGGTGCGGCGAAGGCTCGAACGGGAGTTAGCAGCGTGAGAGCGACCCCGATCACAACGATGAAGATCAGGTTTGTGGCTTGAAAGCAGCGCTTCATGCCGTGTCCTCGCCTGCCATCACCACGTTGTCCTCTTCAGCTTCCTGAGGATGAAAATAGGCGCGAATCTGCTTGGCCAGCGAGAGCCCTACCCCGGGGGCTTGATGGAGCTGATCCACGCTGGCGAGTTGAATGGCGTCAATCGATTGAAAGTGGGCGAGAAGATCTCGCACGCGTTTGGGGCCCAGCCCGGGGATGTCAGACAGGCGTGAGCGTTTCATTCGCTGCCCTCTCTGCTGCCGATGGAAGGTCACGGCAAAGCGATGCGCCTCGTCGCGTAAGCGTCGCAGCAAGGCCACTCCAAGTTGGTCGGGCTCGCTTTCAAGGGGCTGCTTGGCTTCCGGGAGGAAAATCTCTTCCCGTTGTTTGGCCAGGGAACACACCACAAGATCCTCATGCAAATCCAACTCGCGCAAGGCTTCCATCACGGCGGATAGCTGACCCTTGCCCCCGTCAATCATCACGACATCTGGCCAGTCATGGAGTCCATCCATGTTCAGGCTGCTGCTGGATTGGCGCCTGATTTCAGACAGGTCAGCTCCTTCAGCTTTCACGCGGGCCCATTTGCGAAAGCGCCTGCGCATGATTTCTGCCATGGCCATGAAGTCATCGCTGTGACCGGCCTGAATGCTGCTGCTTTGGATTTTGTAGCGGCGGTAATGCTGCTTGGCAGGAAGCCCGTCGATGAAGACCACCTGTGAGGCAACGGCATCACTGCCCTGAATATGACTGATGTCATAGCCCTCGATTCGTCGTGGAGGTGTGGTTAATTCAAGAAGTTGAGCCAGATCTTCCGTTGCCAAGGCTTGCTGTTCCTGGCTTTGGCGAGCCCGGCCTAATTCAAATTCAGCGTTTCGCATCACTAAATCAATCAGATCTGCCTTTTGGCGTCTTTGAGGATGCAACACCTGAACTTTGCGCTCTCTTTGTTCGCTTAACCAGTCGGCAATCAAGGACTGTTGCGGAAGCTGATGCTGCACTAAAACTTCCGGAGGTATTTCAACGGCGTCGACCTGGCTGTAGTGCTCTTCAATGACCCTCTGAAGGATTAATCCCGACCCTAGGTCTGTTGCATCTGCTGCAAAACCAAGACGACCAACCAGTTTTCCAGCACGCATTTGAAACAATTGAATCGCTGCAAAATGATCATCTTGGGCAACGGCAAGCACATCTCTGCTCACGGATGCATCCGGTAAGCTCATTTTTTGATCCGCAGTTAACTGATCAATTCCTTGAAGTTGATCGCGTATTCTGGCAGCAGATTCAAAATCAAGCCTCTCGGCATAGCGTTCCATCTGCTGATTAAGGAGTTGCCGAAGTTCGTCGCTTCGACCTTGGAAGACCATCGCAACTTTGCGTAAAATTTTGTGATAATCTTCAGAACTTACCTTCTCTTGACACACTCCTGGGCAACGGCCAATCGAATAATTAAGGCAGGTGCGATTTGGATAAAGAGGACGTGGTCGTTGGCGTAGGGGAAACACTCGTTTGACGAGAAAGAGGGTTCTTCTGAGTAAGCCCACATCCACATAGGGTCCGTAAAAACGATCAAGAGGGCTGCGAAATCTCCGACGTCGGGTAATAAAAATGCGAGGGTATGGTTCGCTCCACGTAATGCACAGATAGGGATATTTTTTATCGTCCTTCAGCAGCACATTGAAATGCGGTTGCTGGTTTTTGATGAGATTGGATTCCAGCGCGAGCGCTTCCGCCTCGCTGTCCGTGACGATGAACTCGATTTCGCAGATCTGCCGCACCATCAAGCGGATGCGTGGGCTCAGGTCATGGCTGCTGCGAAAGTAACTACGCACCCTGCTACGCAAGGTTTTTGATTTTCCGACGTACAGCAAGCGATCGTCGGCATCGCGCATGAGATAGCAGCCCGGCTCAGGGGGGATCTCTTTCAGGCGCTGTTCCAGGCGCTCCGGTTGCTCAAGCAAAGGACGCTGCATGCATCGAATCTAGAGACCCTGCGCTGCATAGGATCCGATCAGTCCTGTATGGCTGATGCGCGCTCTCTACCCGGGCAGTTTTGATCCTCTCACCCTTGGACATCTCGATTTAATCGAGCGTGGCTGTTCTCTGTTCGGGGAAGTGGTGGTTGCTGTTCTCCAGAACCCAGGGAAATCCCCTGCTTTCAGCCTTGATCAACGGCTGGAGCAAATCACCCAGGCCACCTCCCATCTGCAAGGGGTCACGGTGACCAGCTTTAACGGCCTGACGGTGACCTGCGCTCGCGAACATGGTGCCCAGTTGATTTTGCGCGGCTTACGCGCGATGAGCGACTTCGAATATGAGCTTCAGATCGCTCATACGAACCGATCTTTGGATTCTGAATTTGAGACCATTTTCCTCAGTACGGCAGCCCACTACAGCTTTTTGAGTAGTTCGGTTGTGAAGGAAGTGGCCCGTTTTGGAGGTCGTGTTGAACACATGGTTCCAGCGGTGGTGGCGGAGGACCTCAAGAGGTTCTTTAATTCGGCTTTATAAGTCAGTTTCGATGAGCGAGATCCAGTTCTCCGTGCTCGATCAGCTCGACCAGCTCGAGGAAATTGTTCTTGAAGGTAGCCGCATTCCTTTTAGTGGTGGAAGGCTGGTGAATGAGCAAGACGCCGTCGAGCTGATGGATGGCGTTAGGGCGTCGCTGCCTGGGCAGATTGCCCAGGCTGATCAGTTGCTGCAAAAGAAGGACGAATTCATTACCTCGGCACGCAATCAGGCCGACGAAATTGTTCAAAAAGCCCAGCTTCAACGTGAACAGCTCGTCAGTGCGGCTGCGGTTAGGCAGGAAGCGGAACGCCAGGTGAATGAGATGCGGGATCAGGTTCGCCAGCAGTGCGAACAGTTACTCCAGAGCTCTCGCCAGCAGGCCGCTCAAATGGAGCACGAGATGCAATCCAAGCAGGTCCAGTTGGAGCAGCAATTTGCCACCCGTCGGCAACAGTTGGAGCAGGAGGCTCTGCAACGTCGTCAACAACTCGATCAGGAAGCGCTCGAGCTCAAACGCCAATTGGCCGAGCACCACGAACGCAGCCGCCAGCAGTCCGCTCAGGAGCTAGAGCAGATTCGCAATGAAGGGGTCAAGCTCCAGAAGGAGGCCCAAACGGAAGCTGAGCGCATTCACAACGATGCTCTTCAGTTCCGCCAGCAGACCCAACAACAGTGTGAATCGTTGATTCAGCGCACACGTCATGACGCTGCATCTGTCCAGGACGGAGCGAACCGCTACGCGGAGCAAACGCTGGGAGAACTCGAGCAACGACTCAAGGAGATGGCCCAGGTGGTTTTGGCTGGTCGCCAAGAGCTCGTGAAAATTCAGATGATCCGTCCCGATAGCTCTGCGCCTGAGACCGAAAGTTCCGACACGCCAACCCGTCAGGGGAAAGCGGTCTCGATGAACAAGGCGCGTCGTGCCGCCTCCCGGCTCAGATCGATGAAGGGCACGGGCTGAGGCTGTAGACGGTTCTTAAAATTTGGCCGATCGTTGCGTTCGGTCGGCTTGCACCATTCGAAATCATGCTCACGTATCGCGGACCGTCCGCGGTTTGGAGAATGCCAGAAATTGAGCGCACACCGCTGATGGTGCCAGTTTTTCCCCAAAACTTGCCTTGAATGGGCGAGCCGATGAAGTAATTGCGCAGCGTCCCTCGCTGTCCAGCAATCGCCATGGACGCTTGGTAGTAGGAAGCGTAGGGATGTTGATCCATCCGCATTAATAACGCAGCGATGGTCTGACTGGATACGCGGTTGTTGCGCGACAGTCCACTGCCATCGGCAACCCTGAGTCCCTGCACAGGGATTCCTTGTTGTTGCATCCAGCGGTGCGCGGCCGCTGAGGCCGCTCTCACGTCCCATTGGTCGGCTGCTTGTCGGAGCAGCACTTCAGCTGTGAAGTTATGACTTTCCGTGTTGGCAAGGCTGAGCAGAGCGTGCATCGGAGCAGAGGTTTCCTCATGCAGCACGATCTGATCGTCGCTTTGTTGTGGTTGATCGGTGTTGCGGATCGGTCGCGCTTGTTGAACCTGAACGCTTCCACCGCGACGCTTCACCTCTTTCTTGAACAGGGTTTCTAGGCGTCGATAGGGATCGCTCACGGCCCCTCCCAGGGCGTTGCTGGTAAGGGCCAACCGCGTAATCGGCGCTCCATAGGCATAGGCGCGATCTGCAGGGTGCCAATCGTTCGGCCACCAGTTCTGACGGGGTTCTTCTCGCACCATCAAGTTCACGGGCCCGGTGGTGGTTCCCCGCGCTCCTCCCTGGCCCATGGCTGCCATGGCAAACCGCTGTAGACCTGCAATTCCAAGATCAGGATCCCCTTGACCTTTGAGTTCAAGGGTGCCGTCGGCACGTTGGACGAGTTGCGTACGCAGGCGGAAATCAGGACCCAACTGGTCGAGAGCGAAGGCTGTACTGATCAGCTTTTGATTGGAGGCTGGAATGCGCGCCATCGCGCCATTCACGTCACCCAGCAGATCTCCATTGCTGTTGACCACTGACACGCTCCATGCCCTGGCAACGGGGGCTAGCAAGCGATTCAAGGCTTGCTGCAGAGGAACACAGGAGCGCCCCTGTTGTTGAAGATCGGGAAGAGGCTGGTCAGAGGGTGGTGCGGGAAGGGTCAGCAGGGCAGGCTCGGCCCGACCAGGCATCGACGCTGTTGTGGTCGCCGCCAGCGTGAGGAAAAGGAGAGCTGCTTTCATTGCACCTTGACACCGCTAACGGTCCCATTCAGGCGGTAAAGCGCACCTTCCAGTTCTACGGGTGTGCCGACTTTCAACTTGGTACCAGCAAGAACCACGCCAGATTTCGAGACGGTTGCATCGCCTTCCAACACAAAGCGAGCATTCAGATCGTTAATGCTTGCCCGGTTGGGATCGGGGGCTGTCACGACGGATCCATCGGGTTGTACCGCCACCAGGACGCGGTTGATGTCCTCAACGCGAATGAGCTTGACGCTTCCGGCGGGTTGATTGCGAATGATGATGCTGGTCCGTCCAGCCGCAAGAGCTTCCTGCACCAACGCTTCGGGTTCAGCTGCGCTCACACGACGCACGTCGACCATCACTTGCACGGGTTTGACCGACCCGTTGGCTTTGGCAAACGTGTTGGAGAGTTTTGGACTCCAAAGCACGCCGCCAACCGCCAAGAGTGCGATCAGTCCAGCGGTGGCATCCAGAGCTGGCACTCCGCGCAATCGGTCTTTTAAAGCCATTCCCATTCCGATCACCTGGCCACAGTAAAAGCGATTTTTGGGAACATCAACTACGCAGATCTTCGATGAAGCGGTCGACCGCTCCCAATTGACGTCCAAGACTGACATCCTCGCCGTTTAGCGCCATGGCAATCGCCTCGGCGTCTGGTTTTGAGGGCATGGTGGCTAGGAACCGATAGCCATCAGGATCCGCTTTAAACAGATGCCACATCTCCTGTTCGGTTTGCAGGAGTGCCCCTTCCGCGAGCGGCTCTAAGTGGAAGGCAGACCGCCAAATGGAGAGAAACCCTTTGCGTCTACCCCTGGCAACACTGCCAATGCCCACACCGGCGTCCTCAAGTTTTCCGTTGAGAAGAACGACTGTTCCCTCCCAGCCGTTGCAGATCTGTTCAACCAAGTCGTAATCACTTGGCTGCGGTCCAATGGCCAAGAGCAATCGGCCCTTGAGCTCGGGGTCGCTGGAGAGCATCAGATCCTTGAGGGCAAGGCAGTGCGACGCGAGCTCTGGGCTATCCCGTTGCGCTAGGGCTGCTGATCCCGCATCTGGCCAGCCCAACACCACGTCATGTCCTTCAGCCTGCAAGGCCTGCGCTAGCCGCAACGCTGGATTGAGGAGCCTGAGTCCTTCGAAGCGCCAGGTCACGGTCCAGCGACGTTGCTGACGATCGCTCAGAGCTTGCTTGAGGGAAGCGAGGGTCATCGCCTCGGCCTCGACAAGATCGGCAGGAAGGGTGACGGACAAACTCAACTCGATGGATGGTGTGGGCGGAGAGTACCTAGACGTCAGACGCTTTGTTGGTTCATACGCGCGATGGCGTTTTGAATGCGATCGTTGATTTCAGGCAATGTTGCCGGGTCAATCCAATAGCCAAGACTGAGCCGAAGCCCCGACCGTCGCCATCGGGGATCCACGCCCATCGCTTCCAGGACGGGACTGTCACTCTCGCGACCGGAGGAACAGGCACTCCCACTACTCGCTGCGATTCCTTCGCGATCTAGGGCTCGTACCAAGGCACGACCCGACATGGGCTGGCCGTGGCGATCGGAGACCAGCACGGAGAGATGGTGCGGCAGCCGATCCGTGGGATGACCACTGACACGGATGGCATCGTTCTGGCGAAGCAAGGCAAGCAAGGCATCGCGCACTGGAGCGATCCCGGATCCCGAGGTTTTGACTTGATTGGCCTGACAAGGAGCGATCTCACGGAATGCTGCTGCCATGCCCTGAGCGAGGACGGGGCATTCGGTCCCAGCGCGTAGCCCATTCTCTTGGTGACCTCCAGCCAACAGGGGCTGGATCCGTTCTGCGATCTCCGGTCTTAAGAGCAATAAACCGATCCCCCTCGGACCTCCGCATTTGTGTGCTGAGGCCGTTAACAGATCAACTGGAAGCTCGTTCCAGTTCGGGCAACCCTGGCTCAGAACTTGGGTGGCATCGGTATGAAAGGGAATGTGTTTCGAACGACAAGCTTCACCCACGGCCTGGATCGGTTGAAGCGTTCCCACTTCACTCTGACCCCAGATCAAGGACACGATTTTGGTTGGAGGTTCGAGCAATCGCTCGAGATGTTTCATCTCGATCTGTCCATCGGCATCGACCGGCCATCGCTCCACCGTCCATCCGCTCTCAGCCAATTGCTGCGCTGCAGCTGCAACGGCCGGGTGTTCCACAGCAGAGATCACCAATCGTCCTGGTGATTCGGTTTTGGCCAGTCCAAGCAGGGCGAGATGGGCGGACTCGGTGGCCCCGGAGCTGAACAGGATGTCTGACCGGTCCGCCCCCAGGCTCTCTCCAATGGAAAGGCGCGCCCGTTCCAGCGACTCAGCCGCATCACAGCCGATGCGATGCAGGCTCGAGGGATTGCCCCAGCTTTCCTGTTGCACCTTGCCCATGCAAGCGATCACGCTCTCTCTCAGGGGAGCTGTGGCACACCCATCCAGGTAAAAGTAGGGGCCTTCAGGGCCTGTCATCGCGATTCAATCGGGACAGGGTTCGTTCCTCGAGGGAATCTCCAGCGAGGTTGATCATCGCGTCGAGAGAGGTGGACGACAAAAATTGTTGAACGCGCGCCTGCGCCTCCTCCCGGAGGCAGTGGTCCGGTTGCTGGCAGGAGTCTTTGCAATCATTCGCGCAGTCCAAGCTGGTCGAGACGGGCGCTGATGCTGGGGAGGCATCCCTGGACGATGGTGTTGGTTGTCCAACGGCTTTCCCTGGGATTGGCTGCTGTTGAGAACCCTGGCCTGGCTGTGGGAGCAATTCAGGATTCAGAACACCATCAAACACGGCGACGGCGGGGCCAGTCATAAACACGGAGCCTTGGGGATCAGGCCAGCTGATTTCAAGTGGCCCCCCTGGAAGTTTCACCGTGGCCTTTGAATTCGATAGGCCGAGCAGCGTGGCGGCAACGAGCGTGGCGCAGGCTCCGGTGCCACAAGCAAGGGTGGGACCTGCTCCGCGCTCCCACACACGGATCTCAAGGGTGTGCTGATCGATCACTTCCAGGAAGTGAACATTGGTTTTGGCTGGAAACAAAGGATGGACCTCCAGCGCCGATCCCCATGCGTCGAACGGGATGGTTTGCAGGTCTTGCACGGGCACGACCACGTGGGGATTGCCCATTCCCACAGCGGCGAGTTGAAGGCTGCTGCCCTGGAGATCGATCTCCCCTTGCGGAAGTCCAGACGGTCCTGTTGTGAGGGTTGTTGGAATGGCGCCGGGATCTAGAAATGGTTGCCCCATATCGACCCGGATCTGTCCGTCCTCACAGAGTTCGGGGACGATGACGCCGGCCATCGTTTCGGTTCTCCACGTCCGTCCTGGCTGATCCCCATCGCTATCAGCAAGAAAACGGGCTAGACAGCGAATGCCGTTGCCGCACATCTCGGCCTCGCTTCCATCCGCATTGAAAATGCGCATCCGCAGTTCTTCGCCATGCTGTGGGGGCAGGGCCAAAATCAAGCCATCGCCTCCGATTCCAAATCGGCGATCACACAGTTGGCGCACCCAATGGGGATCTGGCTCGGTGATGTTGAGAGGAAGTTGCCCAGCACGGCCTTCCAACAGCACGAAGTCATTGCCTAAACCTTGATACTTGCTGAACTGCAGCATGAAATGTCCGATCCCTCTCTGATCCTATGGAGCCAAGTTCCTTCGATCCGAGCTTGCCCAGCATTCGCTTGCTGCAGACATGGATTCGTGAACAAAAAATTCTCAGCCTTGAACTCAGCGATGGACGTCGGCTGATTGGAGTGCTGATCTGGCAAGACCAACATTGTTTGGCCCTGCAGCCGTCGGATTCTGATGATCCCGTTTTGATCAGTCGTGCCGCGATGCTCCTGATCCGTCCGCTGCCCCGGGGCCTTTAAGGAACAGCATTTGTGTCACGATCTGTCCAAATGTTCCCCTGTCGTGACGGCTTCCTCGTCCCCATCCGCCAGCACAGCCTCTGCGGCTACTGATCGGTATCAACCCCTTGCGCTCGAAGAGCGATGGCAAGCCCTTTGGAAGGAGAAGCGTCTCTATGAAACGCAGGACCCGAAGCCTGGCCAGAGAGCTTTTTATGCGTTGTCGATGTTTCCCTATCCCTCGGGAACGCTTCACATGGGACATGTCCGTAATTACGTGATTACGGATGTGATTGCCCGGGTGCAACGCATGCGAGGGGATGCGGTGCTTCATCCGATGGGGTGGGATGCCTTTGGCTTACCAGCTGAAAATGCAGCGATCGAACGCCAGATCGAACCCGGCGTTTGGACGGACAGCAACATCGCCCAGATGCGAGGCCAGTTAGGACGCCTGGGCTTGTCGATTGACTGGAATCGAGAGCTGGCAACCTGCCACAGCGACTACTACCGCTGGACGCAATGGCTGTTCCTGGAACTGCATGCGGGCGGACTTGCCTATCAAAAGGATGCCACTGTCAACTGGGATCCGGTGGATCAAACGGTGCTCGCGAATGAGCAAGTGGATGCGGATGGTCGCTCCTGGCGGTCCGGTGCGCTGGTGGAAAAGCGTGACTTGCGCCAATGGTTTTTACGCATCACCGAGTACGCCGATGCCCTTCTTGATGATCTAGATCAACTGCAGGGTTGGCCTGAGCGCGTCCGCACCATGCAGGCCAATTGGATTGGCCGTTCGATTGGGGCCGAGATCGATTTTCAAGTGGAGGGCCATCCAGGGACGTCCATCACCGTTTTCACAACGCGACCAGACACGCTGTTTGGGGTGAGCTATCTCGTTTTGGCTCCTGAGCATGCTCTCGTTGATCAACTCACCACAAGCGATGAACGCATCTCGGTGACGGCATTTCGGGATCTCATGGCCGAATTAAGTCAGGAGGAGCGGACGTCTGATGATCAACCAAAACGCGGTGTTCCTACCGGTGCGGTTGCCATTAATCCAGCTAATGGTGAATCAATTCCTATTTGGATTGCCGATTACGTGCTGGCTGATTACGGAACGGGCGCTGTGATGGGTGTACCGGCCCATGACGTTCGTGATTTTTCATTCGCTCGCCAACATGAATTGCCCGTTCAACGGGTGATTGAAGTCTCAGGAACGAATGAGCATGTCAATGACGGTGAAGCTTGGACAGGTCCAGGCACTCTGATTCATAGCGCTGGGTTTAGTGGTTTAACGAATGATGAGGCTAAAACTGCGATCACCAATCATGGATCTGAGAACGGTTGGGCGCGAGCGAAACGTCAATACAGGCTTCGCGATTGGTTGATTTCCCGCCAAAGGTATTGGGGATGCCCCATTCCGATTATTCACTGTGATGATTGTGGTGCTGTTCCGGTCCCTCGTGATCAGCTTCCTGTGGAATTACCAACTGGAATTGATCTCAATGGCGCGGGAGGATCTCCTCTCGCTCGCGTAGACGATTGGGTCAATGTGAGCTGTCCTAAATGTGGACAACCAGCTCGGCGTGAAACCGACACTATGGACACATTCATGTGTTCGTCCTGGTATTACTTGCGCTTTGCAGATCCGCATAATCAAGACCTCCCATTTGATGCAAGCGCGGTTAATCGCTGGTTGCCCGTTCAACAGTATGTGGGGGGGATTGAGCATGCCATTCTTCATTTATTGTATGCGCGCTTTTTTACGAAGGCACTCAATGATCGCGATTTATTAAAAACAAAGGAACCCTTCGAACGCTTGCTAACCCAAGGCATGGTGCAGGGCACCACCTACCGCAATCCAAGAACAGGGCGCTATGTCTCCCCGGCGGCTGTGAAGGACGAATCCAATCCCCTTGATCCGGATGACGGTGGACCGTTAGAGGTCTTGTTTGAAAAAATGTCCAAGTCGAAACACAACGGGGTGGACCCTGCTGCTGTGATCGATCGCTATGGCGCCGATACGGCTCGGATGTTCATTCTCTTCAAAGCGCCCCCTGAAAAGGATTTGGAATGGGATGACGCTGATGTCGAGGGTCAATTTCGCTTCTTACAGCGTCTTTGGCGGCTTGTGGATGCGGAGGTCAACCACGACGCAGCCTCCTCGGCAACAGGTGAATCAGACAGTGACATGCGTCGGGCTGTGCACCAGGCCATCAAGGCTGTTGGCGAGGATCTCAGCGGGGACTTTCAGTTCAATACAGCGATTTCGGAGCTGATGAAGTTGAGCAATGCCCTCTCTTCTGGCTTGGCTCAAGCCTCTACTGGAGTGCGGCAAGAAGCAATGTCAGCGCTCGTTCGTTTGTTGGCGCCATTTGCACCTCATCTGGCCGAGGAGTTTTGGCAACGACTCGGCGGTGAAGACAGCGTTCACCTTCAGCCTTGGCCCGATCATGACCCGGAGGCCTTGATCATGGATTCCATTGAAGTGGTGATCCAGGTCAAAGGAAAGGTACGGGGCTCGATGTCCGTAGCCGTTGATTGCAGCAAGGATGAACTCGAGCGCCTGGCTCTTGCCAGCGATGTTGCCCAACGCTGGCTGGAAGGCAAGCCGCCAAGGCGCGTGATTGTGGTGCCAGGAAAGCTGGTTAATTTGGTGCCAAGCGCTTAACCGATCAGCGATCAGCCTTTGCTGAAGCGCAGGGAAGCAGGACTGTCCCAGCTTCCCTGTGCCACATATCCACGATCGTTTCCTGTGAGATGACGCAGGATCCAGAAAATGGCTTCTTCGCTGCCGGATCCAATCGCCTTTTGGATATCGACGGCAGATCTCGACACTCCATCAGAGAGAACCTCTTCCACTTGCTTTTGCAAATTGAGAATGGCGGCTGCGGCTTTTTTGCCCGCTTCGACTCCTGGCTGGTGATATGCGTTCACATTCACCAATTCTCCGTAAAAACCAACGGCCCGCTCAAACAAGGCGATCAGCGCTCCGAGTCGGCGCGCGTCAAAGCGCCGCATGCTGATGCTCAAGCTTTGCCGCCCTCCTTCCGTGAGTGCTGAACGCGTTCCTTGCAAGAACCCATCGAGAAAATCTCCAGGACGCTCCCCCTCGATCGAAGGGATGTCATCCACATCACGCAGGACTTCGATGAAGGTCACGAAAAAATTATCGATGCCATCCCGTAGTTGCTGCACATAAGCATGCTGGTCGGTGGAACCCTTATTTCCATACACGGCAATGCCCTGATGCACTTCCTTGCCATCGCGATCAAGGCGTTTGCCGAGCGATTCCATGACCAGCTGTTGCAGGTAACGGCTGAAAACCTCTAAGCGATCTCGGTAGGGGAGCACGACCATGTCGCGTTTGCCCTTGCCTTCGCCCGCGGCATACCAGGCCGCTGCCATCAAAGCTGCTGGATTGCGGCGGACGTCTGGACAGCGAGTGGCTTCATCCATCTGGGCGGCACCCGCCAAGAAACCACGGATGTCGCAGCCGATCAGAGCGCCTGGAAGTAACCCAACAGCACTCGTGATGCTTGTGCGACCACCAATCCAGTCGAACATGTCAAATCGCTTGAGCCAGTTCTCTTTTTCCGCCTGCTGATCGAGCTTGCTGCCCGCCATGGTGACCACAACCGCTTGCCCTGGCCAACTGCCACCATGAGCTTCCAGACGGTGTCTGGCCTGCTCCATACCGAGGTGGGGTTCGGGTGTTCCCCCCGACTTGCTGACGGTGATCACCAGCGTTGTACGGAGACGTTCACCGAGCGCTGCCAGAACCCTGCTCATGCCATTGGGATCCACGTTGTCGAAAAAGTGGAACGGCAGGCCTACGCCATGGTCTTGAAGAGCACGAACCATGAGCAAAGGACCGAGGGCACTGCCGCCAATCCCGATCCAAAGGACATCCGTAAAAGGCTGGCCGTTGGGGGCCTGAATGGATCCCGCAATGATCGACTTGCCGAATTGATCGATGGCATCGATTTCAGCGGAGATGCTCTCGCCAAGCTGTTGTTCCGGCGCTAGTTGCGGCTGACGTAACCAATAGTGGCCAACCTGACGTTGTTCATCGGCGTTGGCAATCGCACCTCCCTCCAACTCCTCCATCGCCTTGAAGGCTTGTTCCAGACGGGGGGTGAGCGTCTCGAGAGCAGAACTGTTGAGATGCATCCGACTGACATCGAGCCAAAGGCCGAGATCGTCGTGATACCAAAGCAAATCGCAAAAGCGTTGCCATTGGGTCTGGCTATCGATGGCGCTGAAATCCGGGAAGCTCATCTCTGGCGGAGAACCTTCATCCCTGAACCTATCCGTGATTGTCCGAGATGCCCACGAATTGGAATATCGCGGTTATTCTCTCGTCAGAATTGTTGACGGTGTTTGGTGAGTCTTTTGGGACGACAGGTTGTTGCCATAGCGGGAGTTCTGGGCTTCATCTGTTTGTCCATTGCTCACCTTCGCAGCACGGCGCGCCTGCCATTGGTTGATGCTGAGATCCAGGCGCCGTTCGTGCAGGAAGATCCCACTGTCTTCAGCCCGGAAGAGTTGTTGCTGTTGCAGCGTCGTTTTGGCGTGCATGGCCCCCAGACGCGGCTTGCTCAGTTGTTCACGCGGGGCATGGACCAATTCCAGCCTCTGCGCACCCAAACGGTGAACCGGCTTCAAGCACTGAAGCCAGTCATTAAGAGGGAATCCCGCCACCATCGCGTGAATCCGATGCTGGTCACGGCGATCTTGTTTGATGAAATTCAGCATTCCAAGCCAGGAGAGGATCTGCCTTTCGTTGTGCATTCCGGTTTTGTGTCAACGCACGGCCCTGCTCAACTAGGAATCAGTGAGTTGATCCATCAAGGTAGGCTTCCCTTGCAACCATCCAAGGCAGAAATTGCTGAAGCTAGAAATTTATTAATGAATTCCGAAGCCAATGTGGAATTGCTTGCAGCAAAAATAGCTCGTCTGAAAAAAGAACTAGGCCTTTCTCCTGATCAAGTTTTAATTGCGAGTCGTTCCTATGTTGATGCCAAGGCGATTGCCACGTTGGCCTACCTCCATAACGGAAAACTTGATTATCCCAGGCGTGTGTTGCGCTACATGCAAGATCCTGAGTTGCACGGCCTGATCTTTTCGGAGCAGCGGCCGGCGACTCAGCCTTTGATTTAGGAATTGTATTTACAGCTACTTTTTATCGCGTGTTGCGTTTGGCGATGAAGCTCCATTCCTTCTGCATTTTTTCTGCGGTGCTAGGGGCAAAGAGCTTTCAATGCGGCTAGGCGAGTTTGAAGTTCCTGCCAATCAAAACTCCTTGGATCGCCGCGTTCACCACCAAGATCAACATGGCGATGGGTCGTAATGGCTGCTGGAGTAAAGCCAAAACGATCGATCCAGTCCTTCAGGACAAGGGCTAGAGAGTCATATTGAGCTGAGGAGTATCCGCTATGGCTAGACCGGCTATTTCTGCCATCTTGAGGTGTTTCTAAGCTTAGGTGAAGCGCAAAGTTATTCACTGATCCTCTGATTTTTGCATTGGTGACGGCCCATTCGCCCAGAAATGCGGAATATCCCGCTCCATAGGCGCGTTTGAGTGGATCAACGAGATCAACAATTTTTCCATCAAGACCAATCACTGTGTGATAACTCACTTGATCTGCATCTCTGGGATGGGGGGTCATAAAGGTATTCACAGCCGATTGCAGCGAGTACACCGTTTCATGGAGGACAACGACGCGGGGATCTGGATTGAGAGCGACTCCCCACGGATTCACCCTGAAACGTTCTCCGAAATTCGTGGGATCTGTTGCTACGGACACCCGCCGTTGTTGGAGTGTGCGCTGTTGTGCTTGTAGACGGTTTGTGACCTTGGAGTCAAAACCTGAACATTGTTTCGCTAAGGGTGAAGACCAGGAGATCGCCCTGGGAGGTTGAGGTTGTCTTGTTTGCTCAGATTTTTTTCGCTCTCGTTTCGCCTCGCTGCCGACTTCGTCAAGAAGATCGAGAAGGGACGGACTGCTGGCTTTCAAGGCACCACTTTGATCATTGCTCAACCAAGCCAGAGCACCCATCCCAAGAACCAGCGTGCCGCTACAAACAATCAGAGTCGCACCACGATGCTGGAGGTGAGACTGCAGTCGCTTCCAGATTCCAGTCACACGATTGCAAACCATCGATCACGCAATTCTTTTTGTGATGACGAAGCACCAGAGTCCCAGCTGATCTCCCAGCGCTCCACGATTGGATCCTTTTTCTTCAGAATTGTGGAGCTAAGACGTCCGCGACGTGCATACAGAACGGGGATCTGTTCTGGACCTTGAAGCAATGCTTGCCAATGCTCAAGCCCCCTTAAACGCCAATCATGCGCTCCGATCAGTTCGTCGCCTGGCACCAGCCCTGCTTGTTCGGCAGGACCATCGGGATTCACTTTGTTGATCAATAGTCGACCTTTTTGTTTGGAAAGTTGCATGCCGACGTCGGCATGTTTCGAGTGAATCGCAACGGCCTGGAGTCCCAGGGCGTTCAGGCAGTCGTTAATTGGAACGGCCATCGTCTTTTCAAGCCAGGTTGGTAAAACTTTGGCTAGTGATTTGTTATGGGCTTCTACAGCCTCCAGTAGGTCTGTTGGCTCATAGCCTTTGCCATGACGTCCGAAGCGCTGCCACAGATCTCGAAGAACGTAGGCAAGAGCCGATCCCGATTGCCTTAGCTGAACATCAAGGCAAAATGAGAGAACAGTTCCGAGGCGGTAATAACTAATTTGGGACAGAGAGTTTGCAGGTGTTTGCTTATAAAGCCTCAGCCATGCTTCTCTTGAACTATCAGCCAAAGATTGAATCTTGCATCCCGGATTCAGGAGCACATGAGAAATATCTTTTCCTAAATCATCGAGAAAGGTCTGTCGATCTGATTTAGCCGCTAAAAGTGACAGTGTGAGATCAAAATAACTGGTAATCCCTTCAGCAAACCAAAGACCATCGCTGATTTCAGCTTTGTCGTATCGATAGGGAACATAGGCGCCTGGGCGAAGTCTGCGAACATTCCATTGGTGAAAGTATTCATGGCCAATGAGTTGCAGGAGTTGTCGATAGCCATCCTTTTTGGTTAACGCTTCCCAGGAAAATTGCAACACTGAGGAATGATCGTGCTCTAGTCCTCCGTAGCCTTGATCGAGTAGCTGAATGACTAATTGGTAGCGATCCCCAGCCGGTGGTGGGGTTCCCATCAACGTGCAGGCGGCTTCACAGACGGCCTCAATATCCGCTTTAAAGGTCGAAGGCCAACCCATCGGTGGCTCTCCAATCGTGAGCAATTCATGCGGATGCCCACAGACTTCGAATGGGCGTGAATGAAAGGGGCCGGCGTGCACGGGTGCATCGACGAGCTGGTCGAAATCGTTTGCGTCGTAGCCATCGTCAACCTTTGCCAGGGGGACATGGCCGAACCAACCGCTGGGCAACGACAGCTGGAGATGATGAGGATTCCAGCGCTCTCCATCAATCAGCATCACCACTGCAGGAAGGCACAGGGATGCAAAATCTGGATCGAGGTGATTGGTGCGAACCGTGAGCTGACGCGCTTCCAGCGTGTAGGTCAAGCAAACGGGGTCAAGGGTCTCGAGCTCTGCCGTCCAGCGCGAAGGGGCCACCCGCTTGGTGCTAACCGCACGGCCTGATTGTTGAAACTGAAGACTGTGGAGATGCTGTGCGTGGTCGCGAACGGTGTAGGACCCTGGAGTCCATATCGGCATCAGCCAGGTTTGATGTCGTCCCCGAGGTTTCCACTCGAGTTTCACCTTGAGTTGCTGACGGGCAGGCTCGCAGAGATCGATTGAAATCCTGACACCACCCATCAGCCCATGGCTCGCTCTGCTCCGATTGGGTCTGTCGTTTCTATGGAAGGAACGAAGCCGACTCCCTCTGCGGAGCGCAGGGCCGATCTCAGGGCGTAGGCCCGCAAAATGGTGTTGAGATGGGTTTTATGTCCTACGGAATCTTTGGTTTGACCAAGATCCAACATCAAAGCCAACGATCCATCGGCTTCCCACCTCCAGCCCATTTGCAGGCCGCTGCTGTCTGTTGCGACCAATTCAGCCGGATAGATGTCTTGTCCAAACGCTTTGATCAAGCCGGGACGCTGAACGAGGTAGTGCTCCGCTAACAGAGTTTCCTCAAGAAGCTCGAGGTCTTTGATGACGGTTGGCAGGATGGTCAGATGGGACATGAGCACATGATGCCCGCGCCTTTGAACCTTAGCCACTGTGTGGCTGATTCACTCGATTCAGGTCTTGCGTTGAACTCCCCTTCGATTCAGGAATGGCCAACGTTTCAGCCAGCTCTCCGACTCGGAGTGATGGCATCGGGTAACGGCAGCAATTTTGAGGCGATTCAAGCGTCGATCGCAGCCAACGCTCTGCATGCCGACATTCGCCTCTTAGTGGTCAACAATCAAGGCTGTGGCGCTGAACAGAGAGCCCAACGGCTCAACATTCCATGCCAGTTATGGGATCACCGACAGTTTGAGACAAGAGAACGGCTTGATCACGCCCTTGTGAAGGCATTTCTTGAGGCAGACGTGGAATTGATTGTGATGGCTGGATGGATGAGGATTGTGACGCCAGTGCTGATTGAAGCCTTCCCCAACAGATTGCTCAATATCCACCCATCCCTTCTCCCCAGCTTTAAAGGCCTCGATGCGGTTGGGCAGGCGCTTCAAGCGTCGGTGCGGATCAGTGGTTGCACGGCCCATCTGGTTCAGGCAGATGTCGATACGGGCCCCGTGATCGCTCAGGCGGCCGTTCCAGTTCTTCCAGACGACAGTCCGGAGTCCTTGGCCAAGCGAATTCAAGCCCAGGAGCATCGCATTTTGCCCTGGGCGATCGCTCTTGCAGGAGTGAAGTGGCGCCAGAGCTCAGGGATAAAAGGGAGTTAGTGGTAATCCTGTCGCTTCAGGCAGTCCTGCCATGAGGTTGAGACATTGAATCGCTTGCGCAGCTTGTCCTTTCATCAAGTTGTCAACAGCGCTCATCAGGACAAGTCGTCCCGTTCGGTTGTCTACTTGCACGGATAAAAAGGCACAGTTGGTGTGTTTTGCCCACTTCGTTGCTGGGTACGTTCCCACTGGCAACACCGTGACACAGGCGTGATGGCGATAAAAACTGTCCAGAACTGTGGTGCAGTCTTCGGCCGTCAGTCCGGGATCGCGTAATCGGGCATAGACGGTTGAGAGCAGTCCTCGCACCATCGGCACGAGATGAGGTGTGAACTGCAGCTGGATCGCACATCCGGCAATCTCACTGGCCATCTGTTCAATTTCTGAGGTGTGGCGATGGCCGACGACGCCGTAAGGACAGATCGATTCAGAGGCTTCTGCCAGGAGCAGATGTTCCTTTGCCGCGCGTCCTCCACCCGATGTGCCTGTTTTCGCATCAATGATCACCCCGTCCTGTTCGATCAATCCTTGTTTGAGGAAGGGCAGGAGTGGAAGCAGGCTCGTGGTGGGAAAGCAGCCCGGTGCTGCGACCAATCGAGCTGAAGCAATGGCAGGGGCATTCCACTCAGGCAACCCGTACACCGCCTCAGAACAGAGGTCGCTATCCGTCCGCTTACAAGAGCGAGCTTCCTGGGCGTAGACCTCCGACCACTGGTCGAGCGAGCGGTAGCGGTAATCGGCGGACAGATCCACGACCCGAACGCCTCGTTCCAGAAGCTCAGGGACTAGGCCACTTGCCAGTCCATTGGGAAGGCTGAGCAAGGCCACATCAGCACGTTCGGCAATTCTTGCGGGCTCAGGCGTCTCCACCAGGGGATCATCCGGCAAGGGCAAAAACGGGCAAAGCTCGCTCCAACGCTTGCCAGCACTGCGTTCTCCGCCAAGAAAGCCGACGACAAAATCAGGATGGCCCTGCAACAGCCTCAGGCTTTGCAAGCCCCCATAACCGGATGCTCCGATGACCGCAACTCGTTTGATCGCCATGAACGGAGCAGATTGATCGGCTGATCGTACTGGCGTCGATCATGATGAGAGCTTGTTGGATACCTAGAACGCTGAGCCATTCAGCCGAAGCTGCCGAGGGCATGGATCCGATCTTTGACTCCATCCCTGACGCCCTCAACGCCATCCGTAATGGCGAGTGCGTTGTTGTGGTCGATGACGAACGCCGCGAAAACGAAGGAGATTTGATTTGTGCGTCGCAGTTTGCGACGCCAGAGCAGATCAATTTCATGGCCAAAGAGGCTCGGGGCTTGATCTGTCTCGCAATCGAAGGAGATCGTCTTGATGCCCTCGACCTCCCCTTAATGGTCGATCGCAACACCGATGAAAATCAGACGGCGTTCACGGTGAGTATCGATGCCGGGCCAGAGCATGGCGTCTCGACCGGAATTTCTGCGGAGGACCGCTCTCGAACGATTCAAGTTGTGCTTCGGGCTGATGCGAAACCATCCGATCTCAGGCGTCCAGGTCATGTGTTTCCGCTGAGGGCCCGTTCTGGAGGGGTGCTTAAGCGGGCAGGACATACGGAAGCTGCTGTTGATCTTGCCCAGCTCGCTGGACTGATTCCATCGGGGGTGATTTGTGAAATTCAGAATTCCGATGGGTCGATGGCCCGTCTGCCAGAACTTCAGGACTACGCCAAACAATTTGGATTGCGGCTGATCAGCATTGCTGACCTCATCAGCTACAGGCTGCAGAACGAACGTTTCGTGCGTCGACATGCTCAGGCTGTGATGCCCAGTCAGTTCGGACAGTTCCAGGCGATCGGATTTCGCAATGAACTGGACAACAGTGAGCATGTTGCTCTGGTGAAAGGAGTGCCTGGGCAATTGCAAGAACCTGTTTTGGTTCGCATGCACTCGGAGTGCCTCACGGGTGATGCCTTTGGTTCTCTGCGTTGTGACTGCAGACCACAACTTGAGGCCGCGTTATCGCAAATCGAGCAGGAAGGTGAAGGTGTTGTTGTGTATTTAAGGCAAGAAGGCCGTGGGATTGGCCTGATCAATAAGTTGAAGGCCTATAGCCTCCAAGACGGAGGTCTCGACACCGTCGAAGCGAACGAGAAGCTTGGATTTGGAGCAGATCTGCGCAATTACGGAGTGGGTGCTCAAATTCTGGGTGATCTGGGGATTCATCGCCTAAGGCTCCTGACCAACAATCCACGAAAAATTGCAGGACTTGGTGGCTATGGGCTGGAAGTGGTCAGTCGAATTCCTCTTATCATTAATCCGGGCGATCATAATGCGAATTATTTAGCCACAAAGCGCGACAAATTGGGGCACCTATTTAATGAAAAAAACGCGGCAAATGTTGTAACTCTAGCCTGGGATTGTGGTGAAGACCTGATCGCTGAGTTGCCGGATCTTCTGCATAGGGCAGAGATATTAGCTTCAAAATTAAGCCTTAGCCTCCTCCCAGAACAAACACCAAGGTTGCTTGCGCTCTGGGAACGCCCTCAATTCGTTTGGGCTGTTTCAGGCGAAACATCGGCGATTGAGCAGTTTCTGAATACCTTGGCGTCTTGGCCGGAAACAAAGAGACTCGGACTCTTAAAAACGGCCAAAGCCGAACAGCGCCTCCATCCGTCTTTGCAACTCAATCGCGAAGAAATGGATTTGGCTTCGTTGCGGAACAACAAAAAAATCGGCTGGTCAGAGACCTCTGACCGGCCGATTCTGATTCATTGGTCCTAACGGATCAGTCGGTCACCGTCACACTTTCAATACGACTGCCGTTTTTCAAGGCAAGAACCACATCCATGTCTCCGGTTTGTCCAAACACGGTGTGAACGCCGTCGAGGTGGGGCTGTGCCTCATGGACGATGAAGAACTGACTTCCGCCCGTGTTCTTACCGGCGTGGGCCATGGAAAGAATGCCTGGAGCATGCTTCCGGCTGTTGATTTCGCAATTGATGGTGTAACCAGGACCACCCGTTCCAGGCATCCCTTTGGCTCCCTCACGGCTATTGGGGCATCCACCCTGGGCCATAAAACCATCAATGACGCGGTGGAAGGCAAGACCGTCGTAGAAACCTTCGCGCGCGAGCTTCACAAAATTGGCGACGGTGTTCGGCGCATCTTGATCGAACATTTCCAGCTTGATCTGGCCGGCATCCGTTTTCATCAGGACTGTCGTCAAGGCACCAAAGGCAAAAACGAATCTTAGGCAAGCGAGCAAGATGAGTGACAATGTGCGCCTTCCCTAAAGCATGTCCACACTCCATTCCTCCCTCCAAGACGCTCGAGTGGGTGTCATCGGTGGCAGTGGTTTGTATGCGATTGATGGGCTCGAATCGGTTGAAGAGGTCACATTGGACACCCCATTCGGCGTTCCTTCTGATTGTTTGCGCGTCGGTCAACTGAATGGCGTTGAGGTGGTCTTTCTTGCCCGCCATGGGCGCTCGCATCACCTGCTTCCCAGCGAAGTTCCCTACCGAGCCAATATCTGGGCGATGCGCTCCTTAGGGGTGCGTTGGTTGATCTCGGTCTCTGCCGTGGGATCTCTTCAGGAGCATCTGCGCCCTCGCGACATGGTTGTTCCCAATCAGTTCATCGACAGAACGAGGCAGAGGCCGCAATCGTTCTTTGGCGATGGCTGTGTGGCCCACGTCAGCCTGGCGCAACCCTTTTGTGAGCGCCTGAGTGATCTGCTTGCAGCAGCAGCAACGAACGAGATGCCGTCCGGACACAAGCTGCATCGCGGTGGAACCTACCTGTGCATGGAGGGTCCGGCTTTCTCGACCAAAGCAGAAAGTGAGCTCTATCGCAATTGGGGTTGTGATGTGATTGGCATGACGAACCACACCGAAGCCCGTTTGGCACGCGAAGCCGAAATTGCCTATGCCTCTCTCAGCATGGTGACCGATTTCGATTGTTGGCATACGGAGCACGATGCAGTGACCGTTGAAATGATCATTGACAACCTCAAGGCCAATGCCACTGCGACGGGGCCGATCCTCTTCGCTCTCATGGAGAAATTAGGCCGTGAACGTCCTTCTTCCCCTGCCCATCACGCCCTTAAAGATGCCTTGATGACGCCTCCTGATGCCGTTCCAGCCGCGACCAGGACCCGTCTGGATTTGTTTACGAGTGCCTATTGGGGGCCCGCAAGCGCTCAAGCTCAATGAGCCGTGGACTGCAGGGTGATTCCGATTGAACCAAGGGCCTTGCGCAGGTTTCCGTCGTAATCACCAAGCAGGGCTTCAGCCTCTTGAAGATCCATGGATCCAGCCGCCATGACCAGTGCTCGTTTCACCGATCCCTTGGCTTCCGTCAGCAGGGGAAGCCCTTGCTCACGCGACAGACCACCGAGATCGCTCAAAATTCTGAGCGAGCGGTCGACCAGCTTGCTGTTGCTCGCTGCGACATCGACCATGCGGTTTCCATACACCTTTCCCAACTTCACCATCACCCCGGTGGAAAGGATGTTGAGTGCCATTTTTGTGGCGGTTCCCGCCTTCAAACGCGTTGATCCAGTCAGCAGCTCTGGTCCCGTGATTAAGCGGATATCCAGGTGGCAAGGCATGGGTGCTTGTTCTGCAGGAACGCAGGCCATGGCAATGGCCAGCGCATCTAACTCCAAGGCGTATTGGAGTGCACCACGGACATAGGGCGTGGTGCCACCAGCGGCAATGCCGACCAGGCAGTCATCCGATCCGAATTGATGGCTTTTGAGGTCGTCAACCCCCGCTGTTTCAAGATCCTCAAGGCCCTCTGAACTACGAAGAAGGGCCGGAGCACCCCCCGCCAAAACACCCTGTACCAGTTCGGGTGGACTGCAAAAGGTGGGAGGACATTCAGCGGCATCCAACACGCCAAGGCGGCCCGATGTTCCTGCTCCGAGGTAAAACAGCCGTCCGCCTTTGCTTAAGCGCATGGCCACAGCATCGACGGCAGCACTGAGAGCTTCAGACGCGCCTTCAACCGCCAATTGAGGTTTGCGATCTTCGTCGATGAACAGCTTGACCAGCGCATTGGTGGACAACACGTCCAAATCAGTGCTGCGGGGGTTCGACTGCTCTGTTGTGAGATAACCCCGATTTTCAGAAGGATTCACAACAAACCCTCCAGACGACGGCGGACATCATCCAGTCCATCATTCGCGCTGGATGACGGAACGCTGTCGCTGGATGGATCGACAGATGAATCGACAGATGGATCTTCAGATTGCCAATTACTGACGTCTCGATTGGAGCTCGGAGGAGCCAGCATCAAGCGCTCATCGTCCGATGTGGGTACGAAGCCAGTTTCGACCAGTCGCGCCTCATACCCAGCCTCTGTGCAGAAGAGTTCCACCTCGTGTTGATCGAGGGCTTCGACCGTGGGAGTTGGGAAGTCCTGGGCCTCTAGCAGGCCTGCATAGCGTTCGGCATCGTCGCAGTTTTCAAACATCAAAACCACGGTCTGGCCAGACAACTCAAGGGAATGAATGCCCTCACTGTCCTGACCGGCGTCGTAAAGAAGGACGTGAACGAGCATGAGCTGATTGAGGTCGCCTTCAGTCTCTCATCGAAAGTCCTGGATCAGATCCGCCCTTGATCCAAGCTCAGTTCCTGAAGCCTCTGGTAGAGGGCTTGTTCGTCATCGTTCAGATGGGCAGGAATCACGATGACCACCTCCACCAGCTGATCTCCTTGGCGGTCGTTCCAGACGAGGCCACGTTCGCGAAGTCGCAGCAGGCGACCGCTCGATGAACCTGGAGGGACTTGAAGGGTCACGGATCCGGACAGCGTTGGAACATCCACCGCGCATCCAAGGGCTGCATCCGGTGGAAACAGTTCCAAGCGGTACAGCACGCGCAATCCATCAATGCGTAGGCCCTCCTCGGTGACCACTTGCAACTGCAAAAAATGATCCCGTCCACCCGGTGCCACTCCCTCTAAGCGGAGGCGCCAGCCATCCCCCGCAAAGGGAGGTGTATCCACCTCGATCACCGTTCCGTCGGAGAGCTCCAGGTTCACAGCAGTGCCGTGAAGGGCCTGGTCAGGGGTCAGCACAACCGTTGTTTCGAGATTGTCCTGCGAGCGAACAGGTGGGGGAGGTTGGGGAGATGGGGCTGGTCTGTGCTCCGTTTGCTGTTGATCAGCGTTGTGTGTGGATTCGACACGATCAGGCGCTGGAGGATCACCGATGCCCAAAACAACGGCGAGATACTCCTCGAAATCAGGAAACCCTGAAGCAAATGGGTCTTGGCTGGGACTTCGACCGTTGCGTTGACGCTCCCAGGCGACGCGCCTGTCGTGATCACTGAGGACGGCATAGGCCTCATTGACGAGTTTGAAGCGCTCTTCCGCCTGGCGATCGTTCCCGTTGAGATCCGGGTGCCAACGCCTTGCTTCGCGCCTGAAGGCTCTCTTCAGCGAGTCTCCGTCACTGCCTGGATCAAGACCAAGGAGGGCCCAATAATCGGGCTCAGCGATAGAAGTCATCATCCCAGGGGTCGATTCCGCGACGTCCACTTCTCATGCGTTCATCGGAACGGGTGTTGCCCGTGGACCAAGGGTCATCATCCCAATCATCGTCTGCGAAGAGTTCGTCTTTGAGCGTTCCGAGAGTGCTGCGAATGCCCTGCAAAGGCCCCGCCTCGCTGCTTCGTTCTGCAGAGAGACGGCGGTTTAACCCGAAGAGGGCTTCTTGCAGGCCACTCACGCCCATTTCCAACTGTTGCGGATCATCCTGCTCGAGCAGATCCTGAACATCACGCATCGCCATTTCTACGCTCCTCTGCTGCCGTTCGGCGCCATAGGGACCAAGCTCAAGGGCTGCATCACGCAAACGTCGCTCTGCTTGCGCCACCAACGTCAGGGCTGAATTGCGCCGCTCAATCGCAGCACGCTTGCGGCGATCTTCATCGGAGCGAGCTTCCGCCTCGGCGAGGAGTGCTTGCAATTCGTCTTCATTGAGATTCGAGCCCCCTTGAATCGTGACGGATTGCTTTCGACCCGTGGTGCGATCTGTTGCACTCACTTGAAGAATTCCGTTGGCATCGATGTCAAACGCAACTTGGATCTGAGGGACACCACGGGGGGCAGGTGGAATCCCTGATAAGCGGAAACGGCCTAAGGACTTGTTGTCTTGCGCCATTTGACGCTCACCTTGCCAAACATGAATTTCCACAGACGATTGATTGGCACCAGAGGTGCTGAACACGTCGGATTGACGCACTGGAATTGGCGTATTTCGAGGAATCAGGACCTTCATGAGTCCTCCCACGGTTTCCAATCCAAGGGAAAGAGGTGTGATGTCGTTGAGAAGCAGATCTCTCAGCTCACCGGTGATGATTCCGGCTTGAACGGCGGCACCCACAGCAACCACCTCATCAGGGTTGACGGACTGACAGGGGTCATGGGGGATCAACGTTCTCACGAGCTGCATCACCATGGGCATCCGTGTGCTGCCACCCACAAGCACCACGTCATCAATGTCTTCTGCGAGCCAGCCTGAGTCTCGAAGCGCTGCCTGAACGGGGGTTAGCAGTCGATCAAGCAGATCAGGACAGAGTCCTTCAAACGTTTTGCGATCGAGAGTGGTCTCGATATGAAGGGGGCCTTCCTGACCGGTGGCAATAAAGGGCAGGGAGATCGGTGTGGTCGAAACGCCTGAGAGTTCCTGCTTGGCTTTTTCGGCCGCTTCAGTGAGACGTTGAAGCGCTTGGCGATCCCTGCGCAGATCAATTTGATGTTGTTGGAGGAAGGCATCAGCAAGCCAATCAACGATGAGTTGATCAAAGTCATTGCCACCCAATTGGGTGTCGCCGTTGGTGGCCTTTACATCGAAAACACCATTGGCGATCCGAAGCAGCGACACATCAAAGGTCCCTCCACCCAGGTCGAAGACAAGAACACGACGAACAGCACTGCGATCAAAGCCATAGGCCAGGGCTGCAGCCGTGGGCTCATTGAGAATCCGTTCCACCGATAAGCCGGCGAGGCGTCCCGCATCCCGCGTCGCCTGACGCTGGGCATCATTGAAATAGGCCGGAACGGTGAGAACGGCGGCGTCAACCGTTTCGCCTAGGTACGTGCTGGCATCGTCAACAAGCTTGCGCAAGATGCTCGAGACAAGCTCTTCCGGTGCATATTCCCGTTCGGTCTGAGGACAGGCCACACGAACGTTGCCCTGGTTGTTGGCACGAACGGTGTAAGGAACGGTGAGTGTGTTGTCGTCGAGTTCATCCCAGGCGCGTCCAACAAAACGCTTGAGATTGGAAAAAGTGTTGCGAGGATTGAGAACGAGTTGACGCCTAGCGGGCTGCCCTACCAGCAGCTCATCCTCTTTGGTGTAGCCAACAACCGATGGCGTGGTCCTCGTGCCTTCCGCGTTGGCAATCACCACCGGTCGACCCGCCTCAAGCACGGCGACGACGGAATTCGTGGTTCCCAGGTCGATTCCGACGATCCGGCCCATAACCGCGCATTTGGTGTCTCCAAGCTAACGGTCCAAACTCCAATCACCAAGCTCTTATGCGGAGGAATTCTGTGGTGTTCTTTCGCTTACCTGCAAAACAGCCGGCGCGCGGGTACGGTTCCGCAATCTGTCTGCCAGCAGAGTGAACCAATTCAAGGCTCAATATCTGCTTCGAAGCAGACCACCGGCTGAAAAGTTGGTGGATGGCAGTTTCAAGAAGCTCGTCGTCGTCATGGCCTCCATGGTTGCGCTGATCCTCATCTCCATCCTTGTGGTGGTGTTCTGGGGATCGTTGGAGTCGATGGGGCGCTACGGACTGTCGTTTTTGGTCACGTCCAACTGGAATCCTGTTGATGACGAATATGGTGCTTTCACGGCAATTTATGGAACGCTCGTTACTTCTCTTTTGGCACTAGTGATTGCTGTTCCTTTGGGTGTAGGCACGGCAATATTTATTACTGAAAATATTATTCCGCTTAAAATCAGAAATATTATTGGCTTAATGGTTGAGCTCCTGGCGGCCATCCCTTCAGTGGTCTTGGGGTTGTGGGCGATCTTTATCTTAGAGCCATTTATTCACCCATTTCTCATGTTTCTCTATGAGGATTTCGGCTGGATTCCCTTCTTTAGTACGGAGCCATTGGGACCAGGTATTGCACCAGCAATTTTGATTCTTGTTGTGATGATTTTACCGATTATTACAGCTATTGCTCGCGATTCATTAAATCAAGTGCCGATGAGACTGCGCCAAGCTGCCTATGGCGTTGGTGCGACTCGATGGGGAGCGATTTTGAACGTGATACTCCCTGCGGCTGTATCAGGAATCGTTGGTGGAGTGATGCTCGCTCTCGGCAGAGCCATGGGAGAAACCATGGCCGTCACAATGATCATTGGAAACTCCAATGTTTTTAGTTGGTCATTGTTGGCTCCCGGAAATACCATTTCAGCCATGCTTGCGAACCAGTTTGGGGAAGCAGATGTAGGACAGCTCTCCTCCCTTATGTACGCAGCTTTCGTCTTGATGGTTATGACTTTAATTGTCAACATTATGGCTCAATGGCTTGTGAAACGTCTGAGTCTTAAGTATTAAAATATGAAATATTCCTCCATCGAAAGGTCTGCTGAAGGCATTCCCGATCTGAGCTACAAAAGCTGGAGAAAGCGCAATATCAGTAGCCGACTGTTGTCGTTCTTGGCGGGAGTTTTTGCTTGTTTGGCTGTCTTACCCCTGATCGCCGTTCTTATTTATATTCTGATCAAGGGAGTGGCAAGTTTAAACATTGATCTTTTTACCCAACTTCCTCCGCCTCCAGGGGGATCAGGTGGCGGTGTTGGCAATGCAATTCTTGGCAGTATTGTTGTGACAGCTATTGCCACAATGCTCGCCATTCCCATTGGCGTTGGAGGTGGAATTTACTTGGCTGAGTACTCCACTGGCAAGGGATTTTCTCAATTTATTCGATTTGGCACCAATGTTCTCGCTGGGGTGCCATCAATCATTGCCGGTGTTTTCATTTATGGAGTGATTGTTTCTACACGAATCCTTTTTGGCCATACCTTCAGCGCAATTGCAGGAGGAGCAGCCCTTTCTGTCCTGATGCTTCCCACCGTGGTCAAAACAACGGATGAAGGCTTGAAACTTGTCTCTAACGACCTCAGGCGTGCTGCTTTTGGCGTCGGGGCATCCCACTTCGTGACCGTGAGCCAAATCACTCTCCCCAAGGCTTTTACCCCCATTGCAACAGGAGTGGTGTTGTCGATTGCTAGAGCGGCTGGTGAAACAGCACCTTTGATTTTTACAGCGCTGTTTTCACCTTTTTGGCCGAATGGGATCTTCGAACCAATTGCAACTCTATCTGTCTTAATTTATAATTTTTCAGCCCAGCCTTACGATGTTCAAAATCAACTCGCTTGGGCTGCTTCCTTTATCCTTGTGGTGTTCATACTTGCACTGAACCTGCTGGCTCGTTGGCTCGGGAGGATAGCCAATCAATGAAACGCACGCTCAACGGCGTTTTAGCAACTCACTTGCAGACTCAACGCTCTTTCCATTCATGACCGCTTCATCTTCTCCAGAGTTACCCAATCCGAATTCTGATGTTTGCATATCAATTCAGAATGCAACCATTAGCTATGGTGATTTTGAAGCCTTAAAGAATGTATTTTGTGATATCCCGAGAGGGCAAGTAACGGCCTTTATTGGACCTTCAGGTTGCGGTAAGTCGACATTATTACGTGCCCTTAATCGTATGAATGACTTGATTGAGGGATGCTCTCTTCATGGAAGAATACTTTTTGATGGAGCGGATTTGTACGCTCCAGATGTTGACCCTGTGGAAGTCCGGCGGCGAATCGGAATGGTTTTTCAGCAACCTAATCCTTTTCCGAAAAGCATTTATGAAAACATAGCCTTTGGAGCACGTATTAACGGATATAACGGCAATATGGATGAATTAGTAGAAAAATCATTACGCCAAGCAGCCATATGGGATGAATGCAAGGACAAGCTCAAAGAGAGTGGAAATTCACTTTCAGGTGGTCAACAGCAGCGTCTTTGTATTGCACGCACCATCGCGATAGAGCCTGAAGTTATTTTGATGGATGAGCCCTGTTCTGCACTTGATCCCATCTCAACCTTGAAGATTGAGGAAACCATCCATGAGCTCAAGAAGAGTTTCACGATTGTGATTGTGACTCACAACATGCAGCAAGCTGTTCGTGTGAGTGATATGACAGCGTTCTTTAATGCTGAGGCTCTTGAAGGGGGCTCAGGGAAAGTAGGCTATCTCGTTGAATTCAATGATACAGACAAAATTTTTAATGCTCCAGCGCAGCAGGCCACCCAAGATTATGTTTCTGGACGCTTTGGTTGATGATGCGTCTAATGATGATTTGGTGGCCCTTCGGAGAAGGGCCTTTGATTAACGACTACTTACCAGTAAACTCTTTTGCTGGTTGTTGGCACTTCCCAGAATCTTGTGGTCTTTGATATCGATAAATTCGATCCTTTGAATAGGGAGATATTGCTTCTTTTTAGCAAAATTGGCTGAGTAAGGGCTCTTGTTCCTAATGCGCTATCACTTGATGCCTCTCGGTTATGCATTTCTAAGGATGATTTAAAGACAATCGTTCTCATACCAGCTTCTGACTTGAAGGCCCTTTTGTGAGGAACAATCGAATCTCCAAAGACTTCTATATATTCTGCGGAATCGACAAAGCTGTCCACGAGTGACTCATAGCCGAAGTCATGCAGATGTTTTGTTTTTGTAGCAACTTCTTCTCTGCAGATGGGTGATCTCCCTAGGAGGTGCTTAAAAAGCAGTTCAATAGATCGCCATGGTGAGACTTGATAAAAATAAACTTGTTTGTAGACTTCTGTTTTGGCTAAGGCCTTCACCATCGTTCTTACAGTGATGCGACCATCCAATAGCTGCGCATCCAGTTCTGGCATCCTTTGTGATTGTGTAAGTCCTAAATTCCCGAATATTTGCTTATAAGTCGCTGCAATAGCTATTTCATGTGCTTCAGGATTAGATGGATGGAATTCCTGAAATGTCACTCCAAATGGACAATTTTCGTGGGATCTAGGACCGATGCTGACCTTCATGTTTAGGCAATGTTTTTTTCTATACTCTGCGTTCGTCAATGCCGTCCCATTCTTGGTGCCAGAATTGCTTGCAAAGGAAATTTGAGTTTTCCTATTTGATGCTTCGTTTACAAGTAGCCCAGAGGAGTGATTTGGCATGAGTGATTTAGGCGAGAAAAAGAGTACTTACCCAGTGCACGTTGAACTAGAATTCAAAACTAGAATTTGACTTTTGCAAGTCTGTAGATGTGCGTGGGCAAGTGATCTTACGGTGTTTAATTGTTGTACTTGATTTGCTTAGGAAAAATAAATATCTTGTGAGTTGATGCCTGTATTTCTATGTTTTTTGCATTTGCGTGTCTTGCGTAAAGTTGTGAGTACTTTTTATACATTTTTCAATAAATATTTTCTCGTTCTTGAAATGATGGATTGCCGACTGTATGTTGCTGTTATTTTTGCCTGAAAGTAATTCCTAGCCCTTGGATGTGTTGACGACAATGAATGCTTCGATTTTGTTGTTTTAGTTTTCTCAGTCTTAAGCCGGTTTTGGTGGCACGTCCTTCATGGTCATTCCTTGATAAAACGTCCTTCATGACCATTTCTTGGTGGAACGTCCCCCTTTGCAGAAGGGAGTTCCCATAAAAAAACCCTTGCGAAGCAAGGGAGTGAGGAGCTTGAACGGAGAGGGAGGGATTCGAACCCTCGATAGAGTTGCCCCTATACAGCATTTCCAGTGCTGCGCCTTCGACCACTCGGCCACCTCTCCAGTGGCTGAGATGAGAATGTAGCAGGGCGTTTCCTGAGGGCCTGATATGAGACCAAATCACACAGTCACAATTCACTGGCCCCAGGCTGGACGGACGATTACCCATCAGGTTCCTGAGGGGGAGTACATCCTCCAAAGCTTCGAGCAGCAGGGTGATCCGCTTCCTTTCTCGTGTCGGAATGGCTGCTGTACGTCCTGCGCGGTGAAGGTGCAAAAGGGATCTCTGGATCAAACAGAGGCCATGGGACTCTCAAAAGAGCTCAGGCAACAGGGATATGGCTTGCTTTGCGTGGCAAGAGCCATGGGTCCCCTTGAAGCGATCACGCAAGATGAGGATGAGGTCTATGAGCTTCAGTTTGGACGTCATTTCGGACGTGGTCAGGTTCGCCCTGGCCTTCCTTTGGAGGATGAGTGATGACTCCCATGCTTGATTGCCGACAGGTTGCCCTCGATGCAGAACTCGATGATTCCACGCAGCAAACGCTTGCTGAGGTAGCCCGCTCTGCATCCAACCTGGGAGCAGCGGTGCTGATGCAGCATTACGGACGCCTCAGCAGCATCGAAAGCAAGGGTCGTGTGGGTGATTTGGTCACCAACGCCGATGTGGCTGCTGAAAAAGTGGTTCTCGACTACTTAAGAGAACACACTCCCACCATTTCGATCCTTGCGGAAGAATCGGGATCCAGTGGTACGCCGGGATCGTTGTGTTGGTGCGTGGATCCTCTCGATGGAACGACAAACTTTGCCCACGGTTATCCATTCTTCGCCACGTCTGTGGGCTTGATCTGGAAGGCGAAGCCCCTGCTGGGTTCCGTGGCCGTTCCATTCCTCAACGAAACCTATTGGTGTTCTCCCAATCAAGGGAGCTTTGTCAACGATGCTCCGATTCAGGTCAGTGACTGCAGCTCTTTGCAAGACAGTCTTCTTGTCACGGGATTCGCTTACGACAGGCATGAGCGAATCGACAACAATTACGCCGAGTTTTGTTGGCTAACCCATCGTTGTCGCGGTGTTCGTCGGGGTGGTGCCGCTGCTGTTGACCTGGCTTTTGTGGCAACTGGACGCCTGGACGGCTATTGGGAGCGGGGTTTGGCTCCCTGGGATCTTGCGGCAGGTGCCGCATTGGTGGCCTGTGCTGGTGGTTGTGTTGGTGATTACAAAGATTCCGCCTTTGATGTGCGGGAAGGCAGGATTCTTGCGACATCACCAGGGCTCCATCTCCCCCTCAAGCAAGAACTCTCACGGGTGACCGCCTTGGAACCCAAGCTTTATGGAGCTTGAGGATCGGCAGTCATAGGATCACTGTTCGTGATTTGTTGACTAGCTGGATGGCCCTGCAACCCGCCACGGGCGCTCGAGATCTGAATCCGAAGCAGGTCCAACAGAATCAGCATTTGAGAGAACAGTTGGCGATGGTCTATCGCCATTGGGGATACGACGAGGTGTCGCCCCCGCAGGTGGAACGGCTCGACACACTGATGGCGGGGGGTGCGATTGCCAGTCATGACGTTGTTCGACTTGTGGCCGATGACCCCCTGGGTCTTCGACCAGAGATGACAGCTTCCATTGCTAGAGCTGCCTGCACAAGACTCAAAGATCGACCGAGACCTCTACGTCTCTGTGCTTGCGGAACTATTTTCGAGAGTCGGACGGCTGAAGAGGGAGGACTGTGCATCGAGGAAAAACTGCACAGTGGTGTGGAGCTCTTTGGCGTTAAGGATCTGGCAGCAGAACTCGAACTTCTCACCTTGCTTCTAGAAGCGATGAATGCTCTCTCGCTGCTTGGTGAGCATCAACCCCAACTCTTGATTGGTCACACGTCCTTGATGGAATTGGTGTTGGCTCCTTTTGAACCTCCGATACGGGAAGAGATTCGCACTTGCTTAATTCAATATGACCGACTCGGACTCGAAGCCATGGGGCTGGAGGCGTCGGATCTCAAACGGTTGCTGAACTTACTGGACTGTCGTGGTACACCCCAGACCATTCTTGATCTTTTGGGAGAAAGTTTCGGGTCACAGCCAGTGCTCAATGACTTGAAACGATTGTTTCTGCATCTCAGTCCACTCGCCGAACAACAATCGTTGACCCTTCAATTGGACCCAACCTTTCATCCGCATCACGAGCTGTATGACGGTTTGGTGTTTCAGTTGGTTTGCCAGGGTGTGTCAGCTCCCGTTGTGATTGCCCGCGGCGGGCGCTATGACGGCCTCGTGCAACGTTGTGGCGAAGGCGAGCTGAATGCTGGAGGAGTGGGCTTCAGTTTTTGCCTTGACGATATTCGTGATCTTCCTGGCTCTAGCCCCGAACATGTCAAGAGGCAATCCAGCATTTTAGTTTGCTGGAGCGATGATTCAACACTTGAAAAGGCTCTGTTGAAACAGACGAGCTGGCATGCCCAAGGACAAGTCGCCCAATGTGATCTCAGACCTTGTCGAAATCGTGAAGAAGCCGATCAGCGTCTGCAACCCTCGGGGTGCAACACCATCGACTGGTTGTCTGATTAGATTGCCCAGGCAAGACAACCAACAGCTATGGCACACACGATCGTCACCGATATCTGCGAGGGCGTTGCTGACTGTGTTGATGCTTGTCCTGTTGCCTGCATCAATCCAGGAGCTGGGAAAAATAAAAAAGGGACAGATTTTTACTGGATTGATTTTGATACGTGTATTGATTGCGGCATTTGCCTGCAGGTTTGCCCTGTAGCCAATGCCATCCTTCCTGAGGAGCGAGCGGATCTACAAACACCTGGTTGATTTCATCCTCTCATTGGATCAAATCTGAGGCGTACATGCTCCATTCCTGATTGTCTTGTTGAGCGTGGGAGTGTTTTTGTAAAAAGCCTTTTTGGAAGAATGTTGATGGCTTTTTTATCCCATTGAGGATCATCCTGGATTATGAGGTTCGGAGAACCCCCCTCTACTAGCTGTTGTGCCTCGACAGGGTGCATCTCTAAACTTCAGTTTTACAAGCTGTTGGTATGGCGGTGATGGACGAACAGGGTCAAATTCAGATCCACACCGAGAATATTTTCCCGATCATCAAAAAGGCGGTTTACTCCGGCCATGAGGTGTTTTTGCGCGAGCTTGTCAGCAACGGCGTTGATGCGATCAGCAAACGGCGAATGGCAGCAATGGCAGGGGATTGCAGCGAGGGGGATGATGGCGCGATAAAAATTCATGTAGACCGTGAGGCCAAAACCTTGACCATTTCCGATAACGGAATTGGTATGACGGCAGATGAGGTGAAGCGCTATATCAACCAAGTTGCTTTTTCAAGCGCTGAAGATTTTCTAGAGAAATACAAGCAGGAAGATGATGCGATCATTGGTCACTTTGGCTTGGGTTTTTACTCGAGCTTTATGGTGGCAGAGCGGGTTGAACTGCTTACGAAGTCTGCAAAGCCTGACCAAGAAGCCGTGCGTTGGTCTTGCGACGGTTCTCCTAATTTTAATTTGACCGCAGCTGAACGATCCGACGCTGGAACTGATGTCATCCTCCATCTCATGGAGGATGAAATGGAATATATAGAGCCAGCCAGAATAAAAACGCTGATTAATACGTACTGCGACTTTATGTCAGTACCAGTACAGCTTGAAGGAGAAACGATTAATAAAATGGTGGCACCTTGGCGTAAAAGTGCTCGGGAGCTTTCTGATCAAGATTATATTGACCTTTATAATTACCTTTATCCATTCCAGGGTGACCCCTTGCTGTGGGTTCATCTAAATACCGATTATCCATACAATTTGCAGGGCATCCTATTTTTTCCCAAGCTAACCGGTAGAGCTGACTGGGAGAAGGGAGAAATTAAGCTTTACTGCAACCAAGTGTTTGTTAGCGATTCCATCAAAGAGGTGGTTCCTCGTTACCTTCTTCCGCTAAGGGGTGTTATTGACTCTCCCGACATTCCTTTAAATGTGAGCAGAAGTGCTCTGCAGACCGATCGTCGCGTTCGTTCCATTGGTAATTTTGTTGCCAAAAAGGTTTCTGATCGACTGCGCAGCCTTAAAAAAGACGATCCGCAGGCCTATGCAGAAGCTTGGGAGTCATTAGCACCGTTTGTAAAAATTGGAGCGATGGAAGATGATAAGTTTGCTGATCAGGTAGAAGAACTGGTGATGTTCGCTACCAGTACCTCCGCTTCTTCAAGCGAACATTGCGACCCCATTAAAGGGAATGAACGCAACTTCACCACCCTTGAGGGTTATCGCGGAAGGTTGCCTGCCGATGAGAAAATCATTTTATATTGTACTGACGAAGTCTCACAATCAGCAGCATTGAACTTATGGACTTCGCAGGATCGTGAGGTGTTGTTCGCAGATACAATCATTGATAGTCAGTTTATTCCATGGCTTGAATCTCGTCATGAAGAATTAAAATTCCAGCGCGTTGATGCTGAGTTGGATTCATCCCTTAAAGAGGATACGCCAGAGCTGAGTGATGGAGATGGAGAAACGAAAAGTGAAAGCTTGAGGAAATTAATCAAAGATGCCCTTGATAACGATAAAGTTACGATCCAGGTTCAAGCTCTTAAATCTGGGTCTGAAGGGCCTGCCGCTTTGATTTTGCTTCCTGAGCAAATGCGCCGCATGAACGACATTGGTGCGCTCATGGATCAGCGGTTACCGGGATTGCCCGACTATCACGTTCTGCTCGTCAATCAAAAACATCCCCTTGTTGAAGGCTTACTTAAACTTCAATCAGGCGGTGTCATTGTTGGCGATGCCGGTCAATCGCCTAGCGAAATGCTTGCCCGTGATCTGGCCCAACACTTGTACGAAACAGCCAAGCTGTCTGTAGGAGGACTTGATCCGAAAGAGCTTGCAAATTTCCAAACCAAAAATTTGCAGCTGATGTCCCGTCTGATGGAGCGAGGTTTCTAAGCAGACACTTTGCTAAAGTATCCATTCGGCCATTGGCCATCGCTTTCTCAAGGACGCCGTTATGTCACGGGTGTGTCAGCTCACAGGTACTCGCGCCAACAACGGCATGGCTGTGAGCCACTCGCATATACGCACCAAAAAGCTGCAACAGGCAAACCTGCAGCAGCGTCGTCTCTGGTGGGCAGAGGGCAAACGTTGGATCAACCTGCGTATCACCACCAGAGCTCTTAAGACCATCCAGAAAAAAGGTTTGGGTGCCTACGCCCGCTCCCTGGGAATCAACCTCGCAAAACTCTGAATCTCTCTAGAATTCGGTCACTGACACCGGTTTCATGAATAGACGATCCCTCCTCCAGACTGCAGTTCTGGGGGCAGGGGTTTTTTTATTGGCTCCCGGCCGAGTCAGTGCATTGGGCGGTCAAGCTCCTGAGATCGGAATCAAAGCTCCCGATTTTGATCTTCCTGGTTTCAGCAGTGTTCATCCAGAGCAAACGCGTTGGAGTTTGACCAACCTCCAAGGACGTTGGTTGGTGGTTTACTTCTATCCAAGGGATTTCACTTCTGGTTGCACCATCGAAGCTCATGGCTTTCAGGATGCGTTGCCTGCCTTTCAAAAGAAAGGGGCAGAGGTGGTTGCGATCAGTGCTGACTCCGTCAGCGATCACGAGTCGTTTTGTAGCTCTGAGGAGTTGAAATTTCCGTTGCTCTCCGATCCAGATGGCCTCGTGAGCAAAGCCTATGGGTCGTGGATGGCCCCATACTCGATGAGGCATACGTTTCTCATTGATCCTGAGTCTGTTCTTCGAGCTGTATGGACAGGAGTCCGTCCCGTCGGTCATGCCAAGGAGGTGCTAACGCGTCTCAATGAGTTACAGACTGGTTGAGTTATCTGTGCGTGTTAGAGATGGAGGGTTGACCATGGCTCTATAGAGCCAAAAACGAGAGGTGAAGCATGGCGGTCACAAAGGGACAAAGTCCTTTCATTCTTCTGTACCATCGCACGCCGTTTGATGAAGGAAGAGATGAAAATGGCAAGAGAATTTGGTGCGATCAGAAAAGTCCCAATGGGATTATTCCTACATTAAGGAATTTATTCCGCACAAGAGAAAATGGCACTTGGATCGCCTGGAGGAAGGTTGACAATGTTGAAGATTCGAATGATGAAAGCATTTCGATGTCGGATCCCAGCCCCTTTACGTTATGCAGAATTCCCCTAGAAGAGAATCAGATATCAAGCTTTTATCACGTCACATCGAAAGAATCCTTTTGGCCAATTCTGCATACATTCCCAACTCATTTTAATGTCAACAATGCAGATTGGGGTATTTTTGAAGAAGTTAATCTGAGATTTGCTAAAGCTGCCTGTCGGCAGGCAGCTGAATCAGCCACTGTATGGGTTCATGACTACAATTTATGGCTTGTTCCTGGCTACATCAGAGAATTAAGGCCTGATTTAAAGATTGCTTTTTTCCATCATACGCCGTTCCCTGGTAATGATGTTTTTGCCATTTTGCCATGGCGTGAGCAAATCCTTGAAAGCCTACTAAGTTGTGATGTGGTGGGATTCCATATTCCCCGTTATACCGAAAACTTTGCCCGTGCGGCCAACTGCTTACTCGGTGCCAAGAAGGGAGCGAAGCAACCTGTCAATCCTCGATTCGTTTCAACTGGCTCCGCTTTAACCGAACCCTCGGAGACCCCTTGCTTACATTACAAGGGCCGTAAGATTCAGCTCTTGTCTTCTCCTGTTGGAACATCTCCGGATGTTATTCAGGAGCTTGCAGGTCGTGATGATGTTCAAGAATTGGCTGATAAAATTGATGACGACACCAAAAAAGGTAGAAAGCTCATTCTTTCTGCTAGCCGAGTTGACTACACCAAAGGCAATGAAGAGCTGTTGCTTGCGTTCGAACGTTTACTGGAACGGCGACCTGATTGGCATGGGAAGGTTGTGCTCATGCTCGCCTGTGTTGCCGCTGCAAGCGGCATGAAAATCTACGAAGATACCCAACGTACGATCGAAGAAACGGCAGGTCGCATCAATGGTCGATTTAGTTTGATTGATTGGGTTCCTATCCGGTTCTCCACAAGGCGCATACCCTATGAGGAAATGGTTGCATGGTTTACGCGATCAGATATCTGTTGGATTACACCTCTGCGTGATGGTTTAAATCTCGTCGCAAAGGAATATGCGGCAGCACGTAAGGATCGTGGCGGTGTCTTAGTTCTGTCAGAATTTACGGGTGCTTCTGTTGTTCTTGATGGAGCAATCTTAACCAATCCCTATTCCCATCGACAGATGGACGAGACGATTGAACGCGCTCTAGAAATGCCAAAAGATGAACAGATTAAACGTATGAGCAGAATGAGCAGTGCTGTCGAGAGTTTTACAGTGAGTGACTGGGTTAGTGAGCAAATGAATGCTCTTGAAGGTCAGAATGGTATTTGAAGATGAATTTGAATATGTTCCTGCGCAGGGTTCTTGTTTCTCTCTCTGTTGTATTGATTTGTACTGCCTGCATTGGGCTCGTCCAAGCAAGATCGATTGAATCAGTTTCTTTTTTGATGGCTGCTCCCTTCGCCGATGCGACACAGGATTTGGTCATGCAATTCAACAGGGAGCATCGAGGGGACATTCATCTAAAGGTTATTCGTGGCCCGTTAGAAACAGAAGCTATTTCTGATTTAGCCATTAGTAGTTTGCTTTTAGGCAAAGCACCTTTTGATGGCTTGCTCATGGATGTGACCTGGCTACCTAAGTATGCTGCAGCTGGCTGGATGGAACCTCTTGAGGGGTTTTTCAATCAAGATGATTTGGATTCATTAGCGATGGGTGCTCGCGAGGGAAACTCCTATGACGGTCATCTTTATCGCTGGCCTATGACCTCAGATATGGGATTGCTTTACTACAGAACGGATTTGATGGATAAACCACCAGAAACACCGGATGAATTGGTCTTAATCAGTCAAACTCTTCAGAAAGATAAAAAAATTGATTGGGGTTATGTCTGGCAAGGCCGACAATATGAGGGGCTTAGTTGTGTCTATTTAGAAATGATTGATGGATTTGGTGGTGATTGGTTGGAACCTACTGATAATCAAATTGGCTTAGATTTGAAACCGGGTGTAGAAGCTGCAGCTTGGTTGCAAGGGCTTATTGATCGTGGCGTTAGCCCAAAGGCCGTTACCAATTATGCGGAACCTGAGGCTCTACAGAGTTTCAAAGTTGGTGATGCAGCTTTTATGCGGAATTGGCCCTACGCCTGGGCTGAACTGCAAAAATCCGATAGCGCTGTGAAGGGGAACGTTGGCATCACAACGATGGTGGCCAAGCCTGGTCATGCCACTTCAACCCTTGGGAGCTGGGGACTGACGGTTTTGAAAGGTTCTAAACATGTGGATGCTTCGATTGAAGCGATCCGTTTTTTAACGACTGATGCTGCTCAAAAGCAGCTGTATCTCCAATATGGATATACACCAACACAACAAGCTGTTTTTGATGACCCACAATTGCTAACCGAATCTCCAATACTCGAAGATTTTCAGAAGGCCTTGAAAGTTGTTAAGCCAAGACCAGAAACTCCTCTGTATGCTCAAATTAGTGATGTTTTGCAACGCCAACTCAGCAGTATTCTTACGCATGAACAGACACCCAAGGCAGGGATGGATGTGGCAACAGATAACACCAGGCAAATCCTGATCTCAGCAGGTGATCAACCATGATCGCTTTTCTATTACTTCCAGCACTTCTGCTGCTTGTTATTGTCTTTGTTGGTCCCTTGCTGCGTTATGCATGGCTTAGTTTTCATGCCGACTCTGTTATTACCGGGCTAATCGCGATCCCCAATGGTGGTGCGAATTGGCTGCGATTGCTTCAGGATCAACGCTATTGGCAGGATCTTGGGCAAACCCTGCGTTTTTCCGGAGTGTCTGTTGGTCTTGAGCTCGTTCTTGCCCTCATGGTTGCTCTCCTACTGGATCAGCGCTGGCGAGGACGAGATGTTGTGAGAACCCTTGCCCTGATTCCTTGGGCACTCCCTACCACTGTGATGGCACTTGGGTGGCGCTGGATTTTTAATACCCCTTATGGACCGGTTGATCACTTAACCAGAATCGTTGGATTGGGATCACTGAATATTCTCGGTGACCCAAGACTCACATGGATGGCAACCGTATGGGCTGATGTTTGGAAAACAACGCCCTTTGCTGCATTGATTTTGTTGGCTGGATTGCAGACGATTCCAGTGGACCTTTATGAAGCCGTGCGTCTCGAGGGTGGCAATGCGTTTATTTGCTTGCGACGTATCACGCTTCCCTTGCTTCGTCCGTACATCCTACTTGCCTTACTTTTTAGACTTGCACAAGCCTTTGGTGTGTTTGATCTGATCCAAGTTCTTACAGGAGGTGGACCCGCGAGTAGTACTGAAAGTGTTGCCTTATATGCTTATTGGAATGCCCTTAGATTTTTAGACTTTGGTTATAGCGCAACGATTATAATGGCTAGTTTTATACTTATCAGCCTTCTTTGTATTCTTGCTTGGATTGTTTTGCAAATTCTTATTCCTACGCATTCAAAGTCACAGGAGGTCGTTGAGTCATGAACCGTCGTTTTCTTGTTGGACTGCTTTTGTTTTGGTCGTTAGGTCCCTTGCTCTGGCAGGTTTACACATCCCTTTGTAGTGATCAAGCTCTTACACAACCCTTTGCTTCCATCGACCACCGCTGGACTCTTGTTCATTATCAGAATGTTTTAACGGCCAATCCACCGTTTTGGCGATATCTCGTTAACAGTTTGATAGTGGGCGTATCTAGTACATTTCTTTGTTTACTGCTCGCTCTCCCTGCTGCCTATGCATTAAATCGGATTCCCAGAAAGGTATCCATGTTGAGTCGATTGGCTCTTGTCGGTGCTGCTCTGTTTCCTTACGTGCTGTTGTTCTTGGCCTTGCTTGAATTAGCGCGTGTTTTGAATCTGGGCAACCAGCTCTTAGCGTTAAGCCTCCCCTACGCTGCACTTTCTCAACCTCTTGCCATTCTTCTACTGAATAGTGCGTTCAGTGATCTGCCACCTGAATTAGAGGATGCGGCAAAGCTCGAAGGCCTTTCATTGTTTCAAAGATTCCGTTGGATCTTGATCCCTTTGATTTCCCCTGCGACCGCGAGTACGGCCATTCTGGTGTTTCTTTTCTCTTGGAATGAGTATCCTATTGCTTTAACTTGGATTAGCGATTCTAATAAATTAACTTTGCCCGTTGCCATGGCCAGAATTGCAGGATCTTCCATTTATTCTGTTCCTTATGGTGCTTATGCAGCAGCAACAGTGCTCGGCTCCATCCCCTTGGTCTTACTCGTTCTGATCTTTCAAAAACCGATTGTTTCTGGTCTTACTAGCGGAGCTGTAAAAGGATGACTCTTCAAATTCAAAATTTAGGACGTCGTGTTGGCCAACAATGGATTGTTCGTCATCTCAATCTCCATGTTGATAACGGTGAATGTGTTGCCTTAGTTGGTCCATCTGGGTGTGGTAAAAGCACAACTCTGCGCCTCATTGCTGGCCTTGATCCTGTTTCTGAAGGCGAGATCATTCTTGATCAAGCCAACGTTACGCATGCCACAGCTGCTCAGAGAGCTGTGGGAATGGTTTTTCAAAGTTATGCCTTGCTTCCACATTTGAGTGTGATGGCAAATCTAGAACTAGGTCTTCGCGTACGAGGGGTCGGTCCTGCTGAACGGTTGCAACGGATTCAAGACATGCTTGATCTTGTTCAACTGCAACAGCATGCAGATGTGTTGCCTGCTCAGTTGTCTGGAGGTCAAAGGCAACGGGTGGCGTTAGCCAGGGCTTTGTTACGCGATCCAGATGTGTATCTGCTCGATGAGCCTATGAGCAATTTGGATGCTCAACTGCGCGAAGAGTTACGGCCAGAACTTCGTCGTCTCGTTCTTAACCGTCAAAAACCAGTGATCCATGTCACGCATGATCAGCATGAAGCGATGGCGATTGCTGATCGTATTGCTGTTCTCCACTCTGGGCGCATTCAACAGGTTGCCACTCCTGCAGATCTTTATCATCGTCCTGAAACTTTGTTCATTGCCAAATTTATTGGTCGTCCCCAAATCAATTGCCTTTTGCCAAAAAATGGGGTTGTGTGTGCTGTGAGACCTGAGGCTCTTTTCTTTGCCAAGGAGGGTCTGCCCTGCAAATTAATTTCCCGTGAATGGCTCGGTAGTTCTCAGCTTCTCTACCTTGACTCTCCTCAAGGTCAGTTGAGATTATCTTGCTCAACGACAGTTGAAATTCCTGAGACGCCTTTTGTTTCTTGGAACTCTTCAGATGAGCATCATTTTGATGAAGAGAGCGGCTGCCGTCTTTCTAAACATTGATATTATTTTCTAGTCTGCTCAAGGATAACCTGAGTGCTTTTTCGTGTTCGTAGGATTGTGTTCTGATGCTATGAAGATGGCTCTTGGACGGAGGATTTTTCATGCATGTTTGCCATTGTTCCAGCAATATTTCTAGGCTTGGTAGGTGTGACAGATCAAACCAAGGCACATCAGCCGTACGTGCTGCTGCTTCTACTTTTGGGTCATAGCTGAGTCCTGCCGTTGGACATTGATTGACAATCGCTAAAATTAAGGCATGCAATCGCATGGCTATCACCAGACTTGCCTCACTAAATATCTGTTTTGCATGCTCGATGTTTTCTGCAACAACAGTCTCTGAATTTGCCGCCAAGGTATTGGGTACCAACCCTTTCTCTGTCAGTGTTTGCAACAAGTTGACATCTTGATTGGCATGAAAGGCCAACCATGTGACCGATCGATTGCTGCTTTTGCTCAAATAATCGACTCCTTGCAGTAGGACTGACCATCCAGCGTCTGTTAACAATTGGCTTGGTCGCCAACACAGCACAATATTTCCTCCCCCTTTGTGTTCAGTCATCTGATGGGTCCAGACCGGATCGGGAGCCACTGACATCGTCGTTTTGATTCCCAGTTGCTTGGCCAGTTGTATGGATGCTGTGTCTCTCCAGGTAATGGAGGCAGCACCGTTGAGAACAAGGCCCACGAGAAAGCGGCTGCATGGATGCTTGAGCGGTCCGAGACCTTGCCCCCATAGCAAGACGGGCTTGCGTTTTGCTCGTGCCACCACAATCAAAACGATGTAATAAAGAAGGCTTCGAAAACTTGTGCTGTCTTGGAGCAGGCTTCCACCTCCCAGCACCACCACCTGGACGTGTTGAATGCTCTTCAAGACGTCTTTTAATGACCTCCTGTTTACGACAGCTGAATTCGGAACAAGCGTTTGAACCGCCGATGCATCGTGGGCTGTAATCAAGGGTTGCCAGCCCTCGGGCAACTGTTTGTTCAACACCTCAAGCAGGGCGTCATCTCCAAGGTTGTGTTCTCCGTAATAGCCACAGAGGAGAATGCGCCTAGGCGAGAAAGACGGAGCCAGCCCAGACATGCACAACACCATGCTTACCCTCATTATCAGCGCTTAGGGCGCCTACGTTGGTGAATCGCTCGGTTGTACTGCATGCATGCCCTTTCGTTTGGCACATGGTGGATTCATGTGGCTTCTGTCTTTGAGTGGCTGTTGGCGATGGTGTTGATCGCTCAGCGTGGATCTCGCGGCTCTCAGATGAGCATGATCTGGCTCTCTGCAGCCATGATTCCGGCGCTGATCAGCGCCATGGCTGCATGCACTTGGCACCTCTATGACAATGCTGAGAGTCTTCGCTGGCTCGTTACGTTGCAGGCCAGTACAACCCTCCTTGGAAACGTCACCCTGGCGATTGCTGCCTGGAATCTGCAACGCGACGCACCGGTTGATATGAAGGTGAAGGGATGACATCGAACTTTGATCCAGCCCCCCTGTTTGCCCTGTCCCTGCTTCCTTATTTGGTGTTTCTTTTTCACCTTGGGCGCAGCCAGCAACTCCCAAAATTGACCGTTCTTGGTTTTCAGCTCACCCTGTTGTTCGTTGCAGTCACGATTGCGGCGGCGGTGTTTGCGCTTGTTCGTTACGACTCTGAATTGGTCGCTGTGGATTGGCTTCATGGTGGTGCGGAAGCCTTCCTTACGTTGAGTAATGCCTGCATTGTTGCCGGTTTGCTTCGCACAAAATCGAAACAGCCAGTGAATAACTCTTACGAGGAGGAGATCTTGGGGCGATGACCTCGGAAGATGAGGTGTCGCTTGTTGCGTTGCATGTTCACTCCTCTTCTGGCTATTGCTCCCGCCACTGTTTCCTGGTCACCCAAGGTTGCCCTTGTGATGGTGGTCTGCAATGTCATCGCCATCGGGATTGGCAAAGCCACGATTAAGCATCAAAACGTGGGTCTCAAACTGCCCGGCGCCAATTTCTTTGGGGGTATGAGTCACGGCAGCATGCTGGCCACCACAAGCCTGGGGCACATCATTGGCATCGGCGCCATCCAAGGACTCGCCGCTCGAGGCGTTCTTTAAGTCTCGGCTGAGGTGTGGTGAGCAAAGGCAGCTCTACTGCCTTTGCTCACCACACCTCAGCCAGCTGACGTCATTTCAGCTGGCTTTTTTTCTTCGAGCTTGAGCGAGCCCGTTGTTTGCAGCTGGAAATGCTGTTTTATCCGGACGGCCATTTGATCCGGTGTCAAACCCAAGGCTTCGAAACTCTGCTGGGGAGTTGCATGATCCACCAGTTGGTCAGGAATGCCAATGCGGAGCATGGGAATGGCTAACCCCTTCTCCTGGAGAGATTCAAGAACGGCTGAGCCAAAGCCGCCCGGTAATGCAGCCTCTTCCATCGTGACGATTTTGCCAATCTTCTCGGCCATGGGATGAATGAGGGCTTCATCCAGCGGGCGTAGATAACGCGCGTTGATGACCGCAGCCTCAACACCTACAGCGGACAAGCATTTCGCGGTGGCTACTGCCTTCGGAACCATGGCTCCATAGGCCACCACCAAAACATCATGGCCTTCACGTACGACCTCACCACAACCAATGGGAAGGGCTTCCCAGCCTTCTTCCATGAGGGGTACCCCTTCACCGGGACCGCGAGGAATTCTCAGAGCCGTGGGGCCGTCATGGTTGAGACACGTCACCAACATCCTCTGAAGCTCAGCTTCATCCTTGGGTGCCATCACGGTGAAGTTAGGGATTGCACGCATGTAGCTGATGTCGTACTGCCCTTGGTGGGTCGGACCATCTGCCCCAACAATGCCTGCCCTATCCAAAACAAAGGTCACCGGCAGTTTTTGAATCCCCACATCGTGAATGAGCTGGTCAAAGGCTCTCTGTAAAAACGTGCTGTAAATCGCCACAACAGGCCTGAGTCCGTCGCAAGCCATGCCAGCCGACAGGGTCACGGCATGCTGCTCAGCAATGCCGACGTCGATGTATTGCTCGGGTAGCGCTTTTTGAAGGATGTCTAAACCCGTTCCCGTTGCCATGGCAGCTGTGATCCCAACCACCCTTGGGTTCTGTTCGCAGAGTTTGACAAGCGTTTGTCCAAACACCTTGCTGTAACTCGGTGGTTTGGGGGTTTTGCTCGGCCTTGCTTTGCCTGTACTGAGGTTGAAGGCTGACTGGGCGTGGTAACCAACTTGATCGGCTTCTGCGTAGGGGTAGCCCTTGCCTTTTTTTGTAACAACATGAACCATCACCGGACCGCCGACGCGATGAGCGGCCTGGAAGGTTCGCGTCATTTCGCCAATGTCGTGACCATCGATCGGACCCATGTATGTGAAACCAAGTTCCTCAAACACAGCACCAACTTTGGGAACCGCCAGTCGGCGCATGCTCTCTTTGAGACGATTGAGTTCCGGTGGAATTTCTCCGCCCATGAAGGGGAGATGGCGCACGCTCTCTTCGACGCTTCCAGACAAGAATTGAAGAGGCGGGCTTAAGCGCATCCGGTTCAGATAGGTCGATAGCGCACCAACAGGTGGAGAGATCGACATGTCGTTGTCATTCAGAACAACGAGAAGTGGAGTGGATGGCAGATGACCGGCATGGTTAATCGCCTCTAGGGCCATGCCACCGGTGAGGGCCCCATCGCCAATCACCGCAACGCATTTGTAATCAAGACCTTGCCGATCACGGGCCATGGCCATTCCGAGGGCTGCCGAAATGGATGTGCTCGCGTGCCCAGCACCGAAATGATCAAAACGACTTTCCGTTCTCTTCAGATAACCGGCCACTCCTCCCTGTTGACGCAGGGAGTCGAAGTTTCCATATCGACCTGTAATCAATTTGTGCGGATAGGCCTGATGCCCCACATCCCACACCACCTTGTCTTGGTCAAGGTCAAGCGTTTGGTACAGCGCCAGGGTTAATTCAACAACGCCTAATCCAGGCCCAAGATGCCCACCACTGTTGGACACCACCTCTAGATGGCGTTCACGAATCTGTTTGGCCACATCCTCAAGCTGCGCTTCAGACAGCCCGTGCAGCTGATTGGGATGGGTCAATTCGCTCAGTTGCATACCCATCCCCAGACCTATCCATTCAATCTACGGGCCGTACCGACCCTTCGCGATGTTGAGCAGTTGTCAGACTGCAGGGATGGATCATTACTTGCCGAGGATCCTGCGCGCCCGTGTCTATGACGTGGCCCGGGAAACCCCTTTAGAACTCGCCAACAACCTGAGCCGAAGGCTGAGCAACAGCATTTGGTTGAAACGGGAAGACCTGCAACCCGTTTTTTCCTTCAAGTTGCGTGGTGCCTACAACCGCATGGCTCAGCTCTCTGAGGCTGAGCTGAAACTCGGAGTCATCGCCTCTAGTGCTGGAAATCACGCACAAGGGGTGGCCCTCAGCGCATCCCACCTCGGCTGTAGAGCCGTGATCGTGATGCCCGTGACAACTCCTGGCGTCAAAGTCGATGCTGTACGCCAACTGGGAGCCGAGGTGGTTCTCCATGGCGAGACCTACGACGAGGCCTACGCCGAAGCCAGGTCACGCAGTGAAGCGGAACATCTCTGTTTTATCCATCCGTTTGACGATCCGGAGGTGATTGCTGGCCAGGGAACGGTGGGCATGGAAATCCTGCGTCAGTGCCACCAACCACCCGATGCGATCTATGTGGCTGTGGGGGGTGGTGGTTTGATCGGCGGGATCGCCGTGTATGTGAAAAGTCTCTGGCCTGACGTTCAAATCATCGGCGTTGAACCCCATGATGCCGCCGCCATGACCCTGTCCTTAGAGGCTGGTGAACGCATCCGACTGCCCCAAGTGGGACTGTTTGCCGATGGTGTGGCTGTTCGCGAGGTGGGGGAGCACACCTTTGCTTTGGCCCAAAGGTATGTGGATGACATCGTCACCGTGAGCACCGACGAAATCTGTGCGGCCATCAAAGATGTTTTTGAAGACACCCGCTCCATTCTTGAACCCGCAGGAGCCCTTGCTGTTGCCGGTCTCAAGGCTGATGTGAGCCGAAGGTCGCTGCAAAACCAAAATCTGGTGGCTGTTGCCTGTGGAGCGAACATCAATTTCGCGCGCCTGCGCTTTGTGGCTGAACGGGCCGAACTGGGTGAAGAACGCGAAGCGATGCTCGCCGTAGAAATCCCAGAGCGGCCAGGGAGTCTTCGCTGTCTCTGTGAATTGCTTGCAGATCGCAGCCTCACTGAATTTTCTTATCGCATGGGAGCTGGTGAACAGGCCCACATTTTTATGGGCGTTCAGGTGAGCGGACCCGATGACCGATCGTCCTTAATCGGCCATCTCCAGACCCATGGGTATGCCTGCCTCGATCTCAGTGACGATGAACTGTCCAAGGTGCATCTCCGGCACATGGTCGGAGGCCGATTGCCGGCAACGTCGACGGCCAGCAATGTGCAGGAGCTGCTTTATCGCTTTGAGTTCCCAGAGCGGCCAGGGGCATTAATGCGTTTCGTCACGGCCTTGCATCGCGACTGGAGCATCAGCATTTTTCACTACCGAAACCATGGAGCTGATGTGGGTCGGATCGTGGTGGGTGTTCTTGTCAATACAGATGATCGAGAGGCTTGGCAGGCCTTCCTGCGCGACCTTGGTTACATCAGTTGGGAAGAAACGAGTAACCCGGCTTATCAACTCTTTCTGGGTGGATAAGGAGGAATGCATGGCCAAACCATGCACCAGCGTTACTTTGAATGCCCGTGCCTAGGGGGAGTTCATGGCACAAGAATTAGAGCGAAGCAACATGCAGGAATTCAATCTCTCCCTTCCAGCTCGCTTGGAGGCGATTCTTTACCTGAAAGGCAAAGCCCTTTCCACTGCGGAGCTGGCCGAGTTGGCCGACGCCAGTGAACAAGAAACGGAACAGGGTCTGCTCGCGTTGGTTGCTGGTTATGCCCAACGGGATACTGCCCTGGAAATCCATGAAAACAGCGGTCGGTACAGCCTTCAGCTGCGTGCTGGTCTTGGGGAACTGGTGCGCAATCTCTTACCGGTGAACCTCTCCACGGCAACGCTGAGAACGCTGGCAACGATTGCTTTGAAACGACGGATCCTTCAGTCGGAACTGGTTGAATTAAGGGGATCAGGCGCCTACGACCACATCAAGGAGCTGCTCAGTCAGAACTTCATTGAACGCAAACGCCAAAGCGAAGGGCGTTCCTATTGGCTCAGCCTTTCTGAAAAGTTTCACCGCACATTTTCTGTGCTTCCTGATAGAGGGATCTCAGAACCTGATCGGGCTGCATAAAGTTCATTCAGTATTCACGCTTGAAAGGCACCGATGGATTTGAGTTTTGTTTCCACCTTTCTGCAGATCATTGCCCAGACCCTGCAGATTTATTCCTTCGTCTTGATCGTTCGCGTCCTTCTCACCTGGTTTCCGAATGTGGATATGGGGAATCCAGTGCTCAGCACTGTGAGCTCGATCACTGATCCTTACCTCAATGCCTTTCGTGGCCTGATCCCCCCGCTGGGAGGTTTGGACCTCTCCGCGATTCTGGCGTTCGTGGCCCTGAGCTTGATGCAGCAGCTCTTGGTGTCAGCCAGCTATGCGTTCGCCGGTGGATTTGGCAACTACGGCTAAGGGTGACGGCCAGCGATCAGCTCAGCGGTGATCGCCACTGCCTTGCAATTGCCCCCGCGCAGAGCGATCACGCAGTTTGCTGAGATTTTTGTTGGCCACATCCTCCAGGTCGTAGCCCATTTCGCTGGCCAGTTGAGCCACGTACCAGAGCACATCGCCGAGCTCCAAAGCGATCTCGGCTCTGACTTCATCATCAAAGTGCCCATGGCGATCGCGCAGCACCTTTTTGACTTTGTCCGCGACTTCCCCCGCTTCACCACTCAAGCCCAGGGTTGGGTAGATGGGATTGCTTCCAGCATCTGGATAGAGAGCTGTCTCCCGAGCAGCAGCCTGATAGGCGTTCAGGTCCATACGAATCATGTGGAAGAGAGTCATCATCCAACAAGTTTTCGAGTCCAAAAGGGCAAGACGGTAGATTCCGCAAGCTTCAAGACCTGTGGATGGCCCAGATCGATCTAACCCGTAGAACCAAGATCGTGGCCACCATCGGGCCCGCAACGGAGAGTCCTGAACGCATCCGTCAATTAATTCAAGCTGGAGCGACCACGTTCCGACTGAACTTCTCCCATGGGGACCACAGCGAGCACGCTGAGAGGATTGCCACGATTCGTCAGGTGGCCCATGAATTGGGAGCCCACATCGGCATTCTTCAAGATCTTCAGGGTCCGAAAATTCGCTTAGGCCGCTTCGAAGACGGTCCGATCACGCTCGCGAAAGGTGATCAATTTGCCCTGACGGCAAAGCAAGTGCGTTGCAATCAGACGGTGGCCACCGTCACCTACGACAAGCTGGCCGAAGAAGTCACAGCTGGAAGTCGCATCCTTCTCGATGATGGTCGCGTCGAGATGAAAGTTGAGAGGGTGGATTCTGTCGACCAGACCCTCCACTGCTCGGTCACCGTTCCTGGTGTGCTCTCCAACAACAAGGGGGTGAACTTCCCGGATGTGCAGCTCTCGGTCCGTGCGCTCACCACAAAAGACCGTCAAGATCTCGCCTTTGGTCTTCAGCAGGGTGTGGATTGGGTCGCGCTCAGCTTCGTGCGCAACCCCTCTGACATGCAGGAGATCAGAGAACTGATTCGTAAGCATGGCTACACCACTCCAGTGGTCGCAAAAATCGAGAAGTTCGAGGCGATTGATCAGATTGACGCGATCTTGCCTCTTTGCGATGGCGTGATGGTGGCCCGCGGTGACCTGGGGGTTGAGATGCCTGCAGAGGAAGTTCCGCTTCTTCAAAAGGATCTGATCCACAAGGCCAACAGCCTTGGGATTCCGATCATCACGGCGACCCAGATGCTCGATTCGATGGCCTCCAGCCCTAGGCCTACGCGCGCCGAGGTCAGTGACGTCGCCAACGCCATTTTGGATGGCACGGATGCGGTGATGCTCTCGAATGAGACAGCGGTAGGAGACTTTCCCGTGGAGGCTGTTGAGACGATGGCGACGATCGCCAGAAGGATCGAGCGCGATTACCCCCAACGGCCCATCGACACCCATCTGCCGAGCACGATCCCAAACGCGATTAGTGGGGCCGTGAGCAGCATTGCTCGCCAGCTCAACGCCGCGGCGATTTTGCCTCTTACTAAAAGCGGGGCCACCGCCCATAACGTGAGCAAATTCAGGCCTTCAACGCCGATCCTTGCGATCACCAGCGAAGTGAATGTGGCGCGCAAACTTCAACTGGTTTGGGGCGTGACGCCTCTGCTGATCGAAACCCAGAAGAGCACCACGGCGACCTTCACCTTGGCGATGGCTTACGCCCAAGAGCTCGGCGTGGTGAAAGACGGTGATCTTTGCGTGCAAACAGCAGGAACCCTTGCTGGAATTAGTGGCTCCACCGATCTGATCAAGGTGGGAATCGTGAGTGCTGTGCTTGGTCGTGGCACGGGCTTCGGTAGCGGCTCTGTGAGTGGAAAAGTTCGGATTGCGATGTCTGCCAGTGATTGTGCCCGGCTCGAACCTGGTGACATCCTCGTGGCTCAAGACACCTCTGCCGACTACCTCGACGGCATCCGTGACGCTGCAGCAGTGATCACAGAAAAACCGGGCGAAGACTCCCACGCAGCGGTCATCGCCAAGCGTTTAGGCGTTCCTGTGATTACGGGGGTGGCCAATGCCACGCGAGATCTCAGAGAAGGCGAAGTCGTGACCTTGCACGTGAAGGATGGAGTGGTCCATCGCGGTACCGGCAGCAACATGGCGATGAAATTAGACACCATGCTCTGAGTTTGGTCTTAAACGTTCATGGCCAGCAAGCTGCCTCTTGCCGACACCGTCGGCATGGCTCTCACCACCCTTAAGGCAAATCGGTTACGCAGTTTGCTCACGATGCTGGGCATCGTGATTGGTAATGCCTCAGTGATCACCCTGGTTGGTGTGGGTCGAGGTGCCCAGAACTTGGCGGAGGACCAGCTCAGCAGCCTTGGGGCCAACGTGTTGTTTGTGGTTCCTGGGAGCAATGACACACGACGGCAAGGGGTGGCCTTTCCCCGCACCTTGGTGCTGGACGACGCCACAGCCATTGCCGCACAAGTGCCAAGCGTGAAACGCGTTGCCCCACAAATCTCAGCCAATGAAGTGGTTCAGGCGGGAGCGAGGAGTACGAGCGCCTCGATCTCAGGAGTCACACCGGCCTTTTTACCGGTGCGAAGTTTTGAGGTTGCCCGGGGTCGATTCATCAGTGCTGAGGATGAGCAGAGCGCCAAGACCGTGGTGGTGATCGGTCCAGATTTGCGGGACAAACTCTTCCCCTCCGGTGCAGCGGTTGGACAAGCCATCCGGATCAGAGATCAGAGTTTCAGTGTGATCGGCGTGATGGAGCCAAAGGGAGCGGTCTTCGGTTCAAACCAGGACGAAAACGCCTACATCCCCCTTACAACCATGGTGAGTCGCCTGACAGGCCGTGATCCAACCTATGGAGTCAGCCTCAGCTTCATCAGTGTTGAAGCGAAGGACGAGCAAAGCACTGGGCCAGCCAAGTTTCAAATCACCAATTTGCTGAGGCAGCGGCATCGCATTTTGCGCAAAGACGACTTTGCGGTTCGATCTCAAAAAGACGCCCTCGCCATCGTTGGCACGATTACAGGCGGTCTCACGCTGATGCTCGGTGCGATCGGAGGCGTTTCGCTGCTCGTTGGAGGCATCGGAATCATGAACATCATGTTGGTATCGGTGAGTGAACGCACAGAAGAAATTGGCCTACGCAAAGCTTTGGGTGCGCGAAGTTCCGATGTTCTTCGACAGTTTTTGGTTGAGAGTCTTGTGTTGGCGAGCCTCGGCGGCGTGATTGGAACCGCGGTAGGACTTGGCACCGTGACCGCTGTTGCCTTGTTCTCTCCTCTGCCGGCAGCCATTGGTGCTTCGACCATTTTGGTCACCGTGGGATTGTCTGGATCGATTGGACTCTTTTTTGGCGTCGTGCCTGCCAAGCGTGCGGCGATGCTCGATCCGATCGTTGCGTTAAGAAGCCTATAAATCACCTTGCCCTAAAACAGCGGTTTAGGTAATGAAACTCTTACAGTCGTGAAACTCACGATGAATCCATGAATCAACGCTGGCGTCAGATAGCCCTCTGGATTCTTCCCATAGGCGTCGCGTTGCTGCTTGTTTGGCAGCTGGTTGGCAGCGGAGCTCTGAATAACCTGCGCAGTAGCAGTCCCGCCACCAGCGAAGGCACCACTGTTGCTCCCCGAAATGCTGCTGTAGCTCGGATGAGTTACGGCCGTTTCTTGGATTACGTCGAAGCTGGTCGTGTCACGGCAGTTGATATCTATGACGGTGGCCGCAACGCGGTTGTGGAAGCGGTGGATCCCGATCTTGATAACCGGGTCCAAAGGCTCCGCGTTGACCTCCCTGGGCTGGCTCCCGAGCTGATTAACACCCTCAAGGAAGAAGGCATCAGCTTCGATATTCATCCACCGAAGACAGCTCCTCCTGCCCTTGGCATCCTCGGCAATCTTCTCTTCCCCCTGTTGCTGATCGGATCTTTGATCTTTTTGGCTCGCCGTGGCAACTCCATGCCTGGTGGTCCCGGACAAGCCATGCAGTTCGGCAAAACGAAAGCTCGTTTTGCCATGGAGGCCGATACAGGCGTCAAATTTGACGATGTGGCTGGTGTAAGCGAGGCCAAGCAAGACCTGCAAGAAGTGGTCACCTTCTTGAAACAGCCGGAGCGCTTCACTTCCGTTGGTGCTCAAATCCCTAAGGGTGTGTTGTTGGTAGGCCCTCCCGGCACAGGCAAAACCCTGCTTGCAAAGGCCATTGCTGGAGAGGCTGGAGTTCCTTTCTTCTCGCTTTCAGGTTCTGAATTCGTGGAGATGTTTGTAGGTGTTGGCGCAAGCCGTGTCCGCGATCTGTTCAAACGGGCGAAAGAGAACAGCCCATGTCTGATCTTTATTGATGAAATTGACGCGGTTGGTCGTCAGCGTGGTGCTGGAATTGGTGGTGGCAATGATGAGCGAGAGCAAACGCTGAATCAGTTGCTCACCGAGATGGATGGTTTTGAAGGAAATAGCGGAATCATCATTCTTGCGGCAACGAACAGGCCTGATGTTCTTGACTCTGCGTTGATGCGTCCAGGTCGTTTCGATCGACAAGTCACTGTGGATGCTCCTGATATCAAAGGACGTCTTTCCATCCTTGAAGTTCATTCCAGAAACAAAAAACTTGACGATCAGCTCACGCTCGACAGCATTGCCAGAAGAACTCCTGGATTTACAGGAGCAGACCTCGCCAACTTGTTAAATGAAGCGGCGATCCTGACAGCGAGACGTCGCAAAGACAGCATTGGAATTTCAGAAATTGATGATGCTGTTGATCGCATCATTGCTGGAATGGAAGGTCATCCCCTAACTGATGGCCGTAGCAAGCGCTTGATCGCTTATCACGAAGTTGGACATGCCTTGGTTGGCACCCTTGTGAAGGATCACGATCCTGTTCAGAAAGTCACCTTGATTCCACGGGGACAGGCGCAAGGATTGACCTGGTTCTCACCCGATGAAGAGCAGATGCTCGTTTCGCGTGCCCAACTCAAAGCCCGCATCATGGGTGCGCTCGGCGGTCGCGCCGCGGAAGACGTGGTTTTTGGCCATTCCGAAGTCACCACCGGTGCTGGTGGCGATATCCAAATGGTGGCCTCGATGGCCCGTCAGATGGTGACGCAATTTGGAATGAGCCAGTTGGGTCCAATGGCCCTTGAGGGTGGCAGTCAGGAAGTGTTCCTTGGCCGTGATCTGATGACGCGGAGCGATGTGTCTGATGCCATTTCCAAGCAGATTGATGAGCAGGTGCGCTTGATCGTGATGAAGTGCTACGAAGAAACCGTTGCTCTGGTTGGTCAGCATCGGCAAGCCATGGACAAATTGGTTGAGCAATTGATCGAGCAGGAAACCATGGATGGTGATGAATTCCGAGTTGTTGTTGCCGAATTCGCCGAGATTCCTGAAAAGGAACGTTTCTCCCCCTTGCTTGCCTAAATAAAAAGACCAGGCTTTAAAAAGCCTGGTCTTAAAACAATGGATTAAAACGTTTCAAGACCCTCATTCATGAGGGTCTTTTTTTATACGGAGCGGACAGGGCTCTTATCAATCACGTTATCAATCAAGCCATATTCCATCGCCTGTTGTGGAGACATAAAGAAATCACGGTCCGTATCGGCTTGGATTTTGTCTAGGGGTTGACCAGTGCGGTCCGAGAGTTCGTGATTCAGGCGATCTTTCAGAAACAAAATCTCATCGGCTTGGATTCGAATATCACTGGCCTGACCACTTGCACCACCTAAGGGCTGGTGAATCATGATCCGTGAGTGCTGCAAGCTGCTGCGCTTTCCTTTGGCACCGGCGCAAAGCAGGAAGGCCCCCATGCTTGCAGCAAGGCCAACACAGACGGTGTGCACATCTGGTTTGATGTGCTGCATCGTGTCAAAAATCCCCAGGCCGTCGTAAACCGAGCCACCTGGAGAATTGACATATAGGAAGATTTCTTTTTCCGGGTCTTCCGCTTCAAGAAATAGCAGCTGTGCAACGATTCGATTGGCGGAATCACTGGTGACAGGCTCACCCAAGAAAATGATTCTCTCTCTTAAGAGACGAGAATAAATATCAAAAGCTCTTTCTCCTCGTCCAGACTCCTCGATCACGATCGGGATCATGTTGCATAGCACCAGTTGGAACAATCCTAACGGCGGCATCAGCGGCGCTATGGTCTTAATTCAAAGTGGGGTGGAAGGACCTTGACGGATCAACGGACGATCGCTGACAGCAAGCGTGCCTTTCACACAGCCTTTCCTTACGTGATTCCGTCCCTGTACAGGAGAACGGCTGATGAGCTCCTGGTTGAGCTGCATCTTCTTAGTCACCAGCAGCATTTCAAGAGCGATGCCCTGTTTGCTGTTGGCTTGCGTCAGGTGTTCCAGGCGTTCACACAGGGCTACAAACCGGAAGCACACCTCGATGAGCTGTATGCGGCCATTTGCTCCAGCAATGGTTTTGATCCGGAGGCTTTGAAACAGCTGGCAGAGGGTTCAACCTCGGCTGTTTCTGGTCACACCATCAGCGAAGTGCGTGAATGGCTCTCCAATCGCGGAGCTGGGGCTCCAGAGCCCTTAGCGTCCGGTATCTCGAGTGTGGGCGGTGATTCATTTCACTACTCGCGTTTGATGGCTGTGGGCTTGTTGAGTTTGCTCTCATCCGCTCAAGGTGGTGAGCCCTCAAATCCCGACGAACTCAAAACCCTTGCCCATGAAATTGGTGAGCAACTAGGTCTGTCCAAGCCACGCTTGGACAAGGACCTCACCTTATACACGTCCAATCTTGAAAAGATGGCTCAAGCGGTGGAACTCATTGAAGAAACCTTGGCCGCAGAACGTCGCAAACGGGACCGTCAGGCGGCTGATTCTCAAGCGATTGACTCAAAGGCAGAGGAGTCTCAATCTGAGTCCTCTGATGGGTCAGCTGCGGACGAGAGCACTAACTGACCACGGATCTCCCACCATGCTTGCTGGCCTGATGTTTTCAGGTTGGCTGAGACAATCGCCGGTTTGATTTGAAGGTGGAGTGTATCGGCCTGCTTCAGAAGCGCAGGCCACGCTCCATTCATCAGTCCTAATGCCACGAGATTGCGTGGTCGGGCATGGAGCTTCAGGGCTGAATCCGAGGCAGCAGGAAGTGTTTGATAGAACGGTTTTGTGTCTGGAAGACTTGCGAGTCCGGCACTCAAAAGGGGCAGCGTGCCGGGCTTTTGCAACCAACGCCAACCCCCCACGATTTTGTTTTGTCCTCCGCGCTGATCTTTCCAAATCACAGCATCCGTTTTTTTGTCTTTGTCTTGCTTTGAGGTTGGCGTTTGCGATGGCGTTGGAGATGGCTTTGGCGTGGAGCGTTGAAAGCCGCGTTCCTCTAAACGGGTACTCACGCGATCAAAGACTGTTGTCCAGGCGGCAGCACCTCCAGGCAAGGGTGCCTGAAATTGCAGTCCCGCTCGATAGGCCCCTTTTGTTTGCTGCTGTAATCGCAGTGAAAACGGCGAAAGCGCAAGTCTCGATCGGATTGCTTGATTCACTCCGTACTGAGATTCCAAGGGCTCTTGGATGATTTGGCGACTCAACAGTGTGCCCAGGATCAAATCAACACGGGCTCCATGCACTTCAAGAAGGCTGGCTTTATCAAAGTCAGGTGGCTTTTGACGATCAGACACTGAAAAATTCCAACCCTGTTTGGGTTGGGTTGCTGCAAGTGCGATCGAGCGATCGCCAACGACGCCACCCCAATGCAGTGTGTTGCCATGAAGGCGAAGGGCAAGGCAGCCGTGACTTCCTTGCTGAAGCAAGGGAGCTGTTGTTCCGCTGATCGCAGCTAGAGCATCACTGGTCCAAAACACGGCTGGAGCCTGTGCAAGCTGCTGCATACAGCGTTTTTGGAGCGATTTCGGTTGAGCAGGCAGCTCGGATTGGCGTTCAAGTCGTTGGATGAGTTGTTGACGATGCAGCTCATCGGAGCCAAGCAACGTCAGTCCCGACACTTGGTGTTTGCGTAGATTTTTCGTATCAGTGCCGAGCAGTTGATCCGGAAGAATCAAATAGGCATCGCCGTCTTCTGACCAACCCTGCCACCAGATCGACCGCCCTTGCCGCTTCCATAAGTTGCCAGCACGGAGGAGACCCAGTCTTTGGTTCCAAAGCTTGGGGACGGGTCGTTTTGAATCCCCATGAAACGACTGCATCAAACTGAACGCCCCTGAGATGCGGCCCAGTGATGCAGGGGGTCCATCGTCTTGACGTGATGGCTGATTCAGAATCACGCCCATCAAACCTGCCAATAAAACAGTCCCTAAACCCGATGCAGTGACGGGTAGGGACTGAACGATGGATCGGTATGTGGAGATTTTCAGGAGTGCGTCAGTTGCGGTCACGAGAACGCCTGCGACGACGATCTTTCCACTCGATGGTGGAAAGGTAAGCGACTATCACGCTGACAAAGACCAACAGAACCGCAGCGGTCATCGCCAATCCCTGACTGACGATGGGAGCTTGCAGTGCTTCGTTCACTTCAGAAATTCAGGGTGCCATCACCGTTGCGGCCCCAGACCACCATCGCGATCGAGAAACTGAAGACAGCAGCCAGTGATGCCCAGGCAATCGTGAACAGCATTGAAATAACGCTTGAATGCCATGAGTTTACCTAGGTTCCCCCTCGGAACTGACTGGTTGATTCATTACTTCTTATGACTATGGCAACCCCTGGAACGGCAAGCGTCCTTCAACCGGAACGCACAACCCTGCGCTACCCCAATGCCAGAGTCATCGTTCTCAACGATGACGTCAATACGTTTGAACACGTGGTTGAGTGTTTATGCAAAATCATCCCTGGGATGAATAGCGATAAGGCTTGGACACTTGCCCATCAAATCGATGGTGAAGGGTCTGCTGAAGTGTGGGCAGGCCCCCTTGAACCCGCAGAGCTTTACCACCAACAACTCAGCAGCGAGGGTCTCACGATGGCTCCGTTGGAACGCAATTAGTGCCCATGGCCGCTTCCATTGAATTCAACGACTTTCAAGGTCTCCGTTGGCCAACCCTGTTGCGATTAAGTCTCTTTCAGGCTTGTCTTGGAACCCTTGCGGTGTTGTTCACTGGGACCTTCAATCGGATTCTGATCACAGAGTTGGCTTTTCCTGCCTTGCTGGCGGGTGGAGGGTTGGGATTTGAGCAACTGGTGTCTCCAGCACGGGTGCTGTTCGGACATCTCAGTGATTCCCATCCCTTAATGGGAAAACATCGGACGCCCTATGTCTTGCTTGGAACCATTGCCATCTGTCTGTTGGCGATTCTGAGTGTTCCCGTCAGTTTCATGGTGAGGGAAGCCCTCGATAGTGGATCCCCGTTGGTGGCCGCTGCAGGAATTGCAGCATTTTGTGGCTTATTTGCTCTCTACGGATTAGGGACGTCTATGGCAAGTACTTCCTATTTAGCCCTTGTGATTGACCGCACAACGGAAGAACAAAGGCCTCGCTGCATCGGTGTGATTTGGGCGATGCTCACGGTTGGAATCATCGTTGGAGCGATTGCTATCAGTCTTGCTGTCCGCTCGATCGACGGCATTTCAGATCCCGTGATTCTTCAGAGCTGGCTGCAGAAGTTCATGATTGCGATTACGTCGATCGTGATGCTGCTGGCCATTGTTTCGACCTGGGAAGTGGAGAAACCAATAACATCTGGCACTGTTCGTCCAGTTCAGGATTTGATCACACTTCAGGATGCCTGGAAGGTGGTGACTTCAAGTCGACAAATCGTGATCTTTTTTGGATTCTTAGTTTTATTCACGATGGGACTCTTTCTTCAGGATCCAATTCTGGAAAGTTTTGGTGCTGAAGTGTTTGGGATGCCTGTGTCCAAGACCACCTTGCTGAATGCTTGGTGGGGATCAGGAACCCTTGTTGGTTTACTGGTTGCTGGCTGGTTTATCACCCCAAAACTCGGAAAGTTGGCCACTGCCCGTTTGGGTTGCTGGATGGTGATGGGCTCCTTATTTCTGTTGTTAATCAGTGGCTGGCAGCAAGCATCCGGACTTCTTCCTGTGGTGATGGTGCTGTTTGGTTTAGCTGCAGGCGTTGGCACCAACAGTGCACTCACCTTGATGCTGGATCTCACCTTGCCCGCCATGGCAGGAACCTTCGTGGGCATTTGGGGTTTAGCGCAAGCCCTCTCTCGGGGCTTTGGCAAGGTTGTCGGCGGTGGGTTGCTCGATCTTGGTCGACAACTTCTTCCCAATGCTGGACCAATGGCTGGTTATGGCTTGGTGTTTTCGATTGAAATTCTGGTGATGGCGAGCGCTTTGATTGTGCTGAATCAGCTCAGTGTCGGTCAATTCAGAGAATCCACCACACAACGCCTCGACATGGTGTTGATGGCCGAAATCGATGGTTAATTCAAGCGGCAGGTTTGCGAGTGGAGCGGGTTAGGGATAACAGGGCTTTTGTGCGCAGACGTTGGGTTTGAGCGGCAAACACATACCGAATCACTTTTCCAGGGCAAAGAGCCAGGCCGCGCACTTCGTCTCCATGAACCTCTGCTGTAAGGATCTTGGTTTTAGGGCCCATTCGAGATGTCAAAGGACCTGAGATCTCAGTTCTGAGGGAATCGACAGATCGGAGCATGGCTCGCAAGGAACGCTTACCTGATCTCTAGCCAGAGTGGCTAACTTAAACAAGCTTTACTTTTGAACCTGGAGTGGGCCGTCTTGTTGTCACCCATAGCACCTACGTGAAGGGTTTAATCCCTTGGCTCAAGGTGTTGGCGAATGACCCACAGATCCAGACCATTACCCCAGGCGTGATTGCAAGGGTGAAGGGGCGTTGCCAAGACTTAACGCTGAGACCATCTGTTCCGATCCGAGGTGGTTTCAAGCTGATGGCACGCCGTGGCCGGACTGCTCAAGAGGTCTTTGTGATTACAAGCTTGGACAAATCAGACTTAATCGATCGATTGGCCAGTTCTAGGTCTTCGATTCTCTAATCGAATGGGGCAGCGATGCCTTGCTTGTACCAGCTATCGAATTTGATCGGGGACTCTGATCGCGGACTCTGGTCGTGGTATCTGATCGTGCTTAGCCAATTGGAAGCTTCAGGATTGAGCTAACGCAAAGGTTTTAACAACTTTCCATCTGGATCTGATCTCTCGATCCTCTTTGCTGTTTCCAGTTTCATAATCACCCTCGTACCCCAAAACCATTGTTTTAGCCTGATTCAGCTTGCATGCACGGTTAAACAGGGAGTAGTTCATTCCAAACCGTGTGGTTTCTTTTCTGGTTGCTTCTTGCCAGTTATTGCAACGCTCCTCTGCTTCAACACCTTCTGCCATGTTGTCAGGCGACATGAAGTCGTTGCACGCAACAAGGCCTAGGCTTAACGCCATAGAGACCAATGTAAGGACTTTCATCTATGAAGCTTCATTGCCACTATTTTAACCTCTTGACTGTGGCAGTTTCAACGATTGCCACCGTTGCTCCTTTGTTCTAGAACCACGATTCGATCACCTCTAATCGAGGACTTTAAAGACTGCTCTTTGTAAGAGATGCTGAATGATATTGCAAGCGACTGGTTGGTAGTTGTTCTGTTTCCAGGCTCTCTAAAAGAATGGCCGTTCCAAGGATGACAAGGGCAGCTGGAAGAATGGTTGCCAGCTTGTTGACCTTAGATTTGCGCTTGAAGATGTATCGTGCCATCGTTCTTTTACGTATATTTTCGAATCTAGAGGGATGAATGCTTCGTGGTATGAGTTTTCGGTTGGCATTGTCTTAGAGAGGTCTGAGATCTAGGCAGAAGACCATTTCGAGTGCAATGTATGAGTGCAGAATGAATTCGCTGGTTGTTGATTCCTGAATTGAATACAATCCGCCTGTGAGCTTTTTGTTGATTGTGTTCAAGCTAAATAGAAAGACATTCAAGTGATGTGTAGGCGACTTTCATTGCTGATTTGATATCGCTTTCAACCAGTCAGATCACGACTCAAAGATCCTGATCGTGAGATGGGTCTAATTTTGGTGAACCGCTGTGCCGTGCGAGCCCCAGTGTTCGACCTGGAGTTACCAGAAGGGGCGAAAGATTTCGAGAGGATTCGTTTCCGATTACAAGACCGGTTTACGGCACCAACACGACAGTCACCCCATGTCGAAAGAGAGTCAGATCAGAGCACTAGAGAAAGGCTGTCACCAACACAGCAGTTCATGACCAATTTAGAGGAAGAGGCCAGATTTCACGAATGCGTTGCAGCATTTGCTGTCCTCTCTCTGCTCGTTCATCAGCGGTACGGCCATTGAGCAGGGTGGTGACATGTCCCACTTTGCGTCCAGGGATTTCATTTTTTCCGTACCAATGCAGATGCAAGCCTTCGATGGAGCGTAATTTTGAAAGGCGTTCCTCAAGCGGCTCAGCCTGGTCTGCGCCGAGTCCAAGCAGATTGACCATCAAGGAACCATCGGCAATGAATTCTGGATTGGGTACATCCAGCCCTGCTGCAATGCACAGTTGTTGATCAAATTGACTGCTGGAACAAGCCTCAATTGAAAAATGACCTGAATTATGCGTCCGAGGAGCTATTTCATTGACAAATAATCCTTCTGATCCATAGAAAAACTCCAAGGTCATCACACCCACGTAGCTGAGCTTTGTGAGCAGCGAGGCCGCAATGTTGTAGGCCGTAGCCTCAACGATTTGACTCACGGATGCGGGGGCAATCACCCAGTCGCATACTTGATTTTTTTGATGGGTTTCGGCCAAAGGAAGACTGCGAATACGCCCCTTTGCATCTCGGCTAACAACGAGGGCAAGCTCCTGCTCATAGGACACCCAGGCTTCGATTAACCACTCATTGGCATCGACGTTTCGAAGCAACTGAGCCAAGCCGTTGAGATCTTCCACAACCCGTGTGCCCTTGCCGTCGTAACCGCCGTAGGCAGCCTTGGCCATCACAGGAAAAGTCCACCCGTTCGGCAACGATGGCGATCCAGGATTGAGTTCCGCCAATGAAATCCAATCTGGACTTGGAATTAAAAGATCATCGAGAAGGCGTCGCTGGGACAACTTATTAACGAGCGGCACCAAACTCGCCAATGAGGGAGTGAACTGCACGCCCTGTCGCTCGAGAGGCATCAGCGCGTCGACAGCGATCCATTCGTTTTCGAACGTGATACCTAGGCAGTGCGTGGAGAGCTCCCTCGTTGCACGGGCATCGGTGGATCCAGCGATCACTAAATCCTTCGCCAGGGAGGCAGCAGGGTCTTCAGCTTTTGACGCCTGTACGGCCAGCATCAAACCCCGTGTTTGGGCAGCTTCACCAAGCATGAGGGCCAGTTGCCCGCCACCGATCACCCCAATTGTGTTGTCAGCGCTGGGCATCCGTTGCAGCTCGGTCTGAGTGAAGCTTTGCATTCTCTCCTTTTAGCAACGATGGCCAACCTAAATAAGGCTTCGTTCTCCTCCGAACGCAAGTCGAATGGCTGTTAACAACAAAACCAGTAAGAACAGAGCAAGGCCAACCGTGCAGGCATAACTGATTTCTAGTTCTGCAAAGGCCTGGTCATAGACGTAATAAACCAGGGTCCTTGTGGAGTCTGCAGGACCTCCCTGGGTCATGAGAAACACCTCTTCAAACACCTTGGTTGCAGCAATGGCGGAGATCACGGCCACCAAGGTGACGTACGGCCGTAGCAATGGAAGGGTGATGTCAACGTGCTTGCGCCAGCCTTCACTTCCATCCAGCTCAGCGGCCTCATACAGCTCCTTTGGGATGCCTTGAAGTCCTCCCAGGAAAATCACCATGTAGTAGCCCAATCCCTTCCAGAGGGTGACGAGCATTACGGAAGGAAGGGCCAACAGTGGATTCGTTAAAAAATCAATGGGTATGAATCCTTGACCAAACAAGGCGTCAAGCCAACCGTTGATGAGACCGTTTTCGGCATAGAGCCATCGAAAAGCAATGGCAGCCACCACGATCGAGACCAATACCGGCGTATAAAAAGCAGCGCGGAGGATGTGCACACCGGGGAGGATTCGATTCACAAGAACCGCCAGCGTTAAGGAGCCGATCACAATGGGAGGAACGACTCCAAATAAATAAATCAACGTGGTGCCGAGCACCTGATAAAACATTGGATCGCCAAGAAGTCGCTGAAAATTGGTTAAGCCGATGAATTTCAGGGGCTCGGTGACATCTAAACCTGTTTGCGTGAAACTGATCACCAGCGCCATCAATGCCGGAATCAAAACGGACAGGCTGAGGAGAATCAGTGCAGGAGCTAAGAACCCCCAAGCAATAAGCGTGGAACGCTGTTTGAACGTTGAGGGCAGGGCCATCACCAGCGCACGATGGTTTGAAGGAGAATAGGGCCGTCACAGCGGGCGGCATGACCCAATCCCAACCGACCAGTACCTCAGCGGCAGGTGTGAGACGTCTCAGCGTTGCGCTCGAACAGAATCCTTACGACGTCGTGATTCGCTCCGGCGGTGTGGATCAGCTCGGCGCTGAATTGCTTCGAATCGGGATTCGGCCCAACACCAAAATTCTGGTGGTTAGCAATCCAGATGTTGCTACGCCCTATGGAGCTCGTTGTCTTTCCAGTCTTGAACAGGCGGGATTTCAAGCCAGCTTGCTAACGATTCCCGCGGGTGAAGAGCAAAAAACATTGGACACCTTCAGCACGATTCTTGATGCTGCCAAAGAGAAAGGATTAGAGCGTCAGTCGCTGATGCTCGCTTTGGGTGGTGGGGTTGTTGGTGACATGACAGGGTTTGCGGCCGCTTGCTGGCTGCGTGGAATCGGTGTGGTGCAAGTTCCTACAACGCTTTTGGCGATGGTGGATGCCGCCATTGGCGGAAAAACCGGTGTGAATCATCCAGGCGGAAAGAACCTGATTGGCGCCTTTCATCAGCCCCGACTGGTGATGATTGATCCAGACACGCTTCAAACGCTTCCCGTGCGGGAATTTAGGGCCGGTCTCGCGGAGGTGATCAAATACGGCGTGATCGGAGATTCAGACCTTTTTGCCTTGCTCGAGCGCTCCTCCGGCTTTGACAATCCTCAGTCGATTAAGACCGAGCTGCTGGAAACGCTTCTCGAACGTTCTGCGCAAGCCAAAGCGCTCGTTGTTGCTGCCGATGAAAAAGAGGGTGGTCAGAGAGCCATCCTTAATTATGGCCACACGTTTGGACATGTGGTTGAAACACTCACTGGGTATGGCACCTGGCTCCATGGGGAAGCTGTGGCGATTGGCATGGTGGCAGTGGCGTCCCTCGCCCTGCAGCGTGGGTTTTTCCCCCAATCCGATGCTGACCGGCAGAAGCGTTTAATTGAACGTGCTGGATTGCCCATTGACTGGCCTGACCTTGATCCAGATTCGGTTTTAAATACGTTGCAGGGCGATAAGAAGGTCCGCAACGGTCGTCTTCGCTTTGTGTTGCCCTCCCGCATTGGCGCTGTGTCGATCGTGGATGACGTCAGCAGTGATGAAATCAGAGCTTGCCTGGCTTCGATGCGTTGAGGCCTAAGGGCTCTTGAAGGAATTGGCTCCGCTCACCCATTCTTTTGTTGGGAAGCGATGGGTTGATACGCAGGAATGACAGCCAGCGAAATTCTCCAAGGCAAGCAGGATCAACAAGACGCAGCAGCGCTTCTCGACGTTGCAGACCCTCAGCGAGTTGATGTCCAGGAAGCTGTTGAAGACTGCTGAAGCGCTCAGCCAGACCTAAGGCGAGCAAGGCCTCACCCTGTCGGCATTGACCCTCCAGGGACCAACCATTGCTGGTGGCTTGATGGACGAGGGTCTCAAGACAGAGATGGGCCGTGATGTCGTTCTTTCCTGCATCCGCCAAGACGTTTTCACTGGCTCTTTGGTTTCGATAGGCGATGAGGGTCCCCTGGCTGCGCTGAGAGGAGTAGTAGCGATGCGCTTCTAAGGCGTAGTCGACGACGAGGAGATGGCCAGCGATCAACGCCTCAGACGCCTCAGCAAACCAACGGGCGCATTGGTCATGCCATTCCGTTGTCCACCCGTCCTCAGCATTGTCTGGAGGCAAAGCAATCTGCGCTGCTGCCAACGTTGCATTCAAGCGTTCTTGAAGAGGTTGAGGAATGGGCTCGTGGCCCCAGAGCAAACCGAGATCACCATCGTCGTCTTGTTGCAGTTGAACGGTTTGCCGACGAAGCTGACCGTCAATTAGTTCCAGGCGCTCCACTGGAAGGGCATCGAGCAGCTCGTGAGCAATCAAGACCCCTATCACCGGCTTGGTCTTGAGATCGGACAAGGACGCCCAGCGTTGTGAAAGCCGTTGCTGGGGTTCGCAAGAACGCTGGTGCTGCTCCAGGCGGTTGCGTTGACGCTGTTCCATTCCTGGATTGGCTTCCACCAAAACCAGCTCCAGTCGATGCCTCAGCTCTGGAAGCTGTTCGGCTAGATGGGTGATCAGTTCACAGCTCATCTCCGCCTCGCCAGGGCCAACTTCAACGATCGAGAGAGTTTCTGTTGGGTGGTCTTGAGCGAGCGTCCGAATCCACTGGACCAGTTGGCCACCCATCAAGGCTGCAAAATCAGGGCCCAGAGTGGCTGAAGTAACAAAATCCCCTGCTTTTCCAATCTTCAGTTGGCCACTGCCATAGGCGCCATGCTCAGGGTCATGCAAGGCCCAATCCATGAATTGGGAGAAGGGAACGGAACCTCCTACCTGTTCAAAACGCTGTTGAAGCCATAAAGGGCAGGGCGCAGCAGGGCCTGTCATTGAGGAGAATGCCTGTAATGCGACAGAGCTATGGGAACACATCCGCGCTTCAAACGATTTCTGTTCCCTTTGTTCAGCCTATGTCTGATGCTCCTGGTCGCAAGCCCGGCCCAGGCGATCGATAACCCAGAGCTATTACCCGACCATCCAACACCGGTGATTGATCTGGCTCGGGCCTTTAGTGACAACCAACTCAAAGAACTGGAAACATCGCTGGATGCTTTTGAAGAACGAAGTGGTTGGAAGCTGCGTGTTCTCACCCAATATGAAAAAACCCCTGGACTCGCTGTTAAAGAATTTTGGGGGCTTGATGAACGCAGTTTGTTGATTGTCGGAGATCCCCGTGGTGGAAATCTGCTCAATTTCAACGTGGGCGATGCGTTTTTTGCCTTGATGCCCCGCACCTGGTGGGTGGAACTCCAAACGCGCTACGGAAATCAGTATTACGTCCGAGATAATGGTGAGGACGGTTCGCTCTTGGCGACGATCGGAGCGGTAGAACTTTGCCTAGATCGAGGTGGTTGTCAGTTTGTTCCAGGCTTGCCCCAGGAACAATGGCTCCTAACCCTGGCTACATCCGTTCTCGGTGGATTAATCGCCGGTTTTGCTGCCTATCCAAGGAAGGAAGGTGAACGGATCGCCTGGGCTTGGGTGCTTCTGTTATCTCCTCTTTGGGTGATGTTATTTGGTGTGTTTGGAATAGCACCGGTGGTCACACGCACCAGCGATCTTCTGCCGCTTGTGCGAAACGGCATGGGATTCGTTGGTGGCATGGTGGGCGCTTATCTGATCGCCCAAGCAACGGTTGGTCGGAAATTAGCCGAAGAATCTGAGGATTAATTCAGACCGATCAATCAAGACCCGGTTCAGGGCATGCCACAAAGAATCTTTGGACCGGTGCAAACGGGGGCTTGGACTCCCTTGCTACCCGACTTTCCGCTAAGAGCTTGCTGACGCTGATCCCTGATCTGACGAAGCTGACTCAGATTGACCTTGTAAAACGATTGAAGATTGGCGAAACGCTTCACAGGCTGACCGTAGTAGCTGCTGCCACGAAGGGTTGGGAACGAAGCCCACTCAGGGGCCAACTTGGCCGCCAGCAAGGGAGTCATCACACCAACATCAGTAAGGCGTAAGGCTTTACGTCTTTGGACAAGAAATAGGGCGCCCTGGTCTTGAACTTCAGGTCCAAACCCTCTAACCCCCAAACTGCGCTTGACCAAGTCCCAGGTGAAGGGCATGAACTGATAGGCACCGGCCGCAGCACTCGCGTAGCGAGAGGAATAAATGACGCGATCGGGATGGCGATCCATCGAGCCCATCAAACTGCCGCCAAACATGACGCGATAGCCCACGTCGTGTCCGTTTTTCCAAGTTCCTTCAGCGAACCTGATCGTATTAAGAAGAGCGCGACGCTCTGGAGTAATGATGTAGGGCAGAGCACTCGTTTGAGACTCTTCAGTGGAAGTAATCAGTCCCGAACGTGAGCTTTGGAGCGTGGGCAGTGCAGCAACAGCAGCTTGAGCTGACTGAGACGACACCAACAATGGGACCACACTTGCGAGAGCCGCTGGAAGGAGACGACAGACGTTTTTCGCAAGGAAAGTCATACGTGGCAAAAAAAGATTGACCGGAGGAGGAGATCAACAAACCGCAGAGGAGGCGGCGCTCGAGATATCAGACAGAAACGAGATTGAACACATCTGGTTCAATCGATGGAACTTTGACGAACGGTTCCAGGCGACCCAAGAGCAGGTGTGCCAGATGGGTAAATGTCCTCAGACCATGGCAAGACTCAGATGGGACCCAAATTGCGCCAAAGCCAGAAGGGGTGGAGCGTCTCGGTTGAGATAACAAAAAGTAATTGCAGTGATCAGCCGTCCTAAACAGTGCTCATTGCCACCATCGCCAAAGCGTTGGCCGCCTCTTCAGCACCTTGTTTGGAAGCGACCGGACGGACTGCATCGACAAGTTTTTGATCAAGCTCCCATTCACCTTTGTTCAAGGCATCACGACTGAGCACTCTGTGGTGTCCGTACAGGCGAAGGCCATCCATGAGAACGGAAGCTTCGGCGAAGCCATCGCGCTCCACAACGTGCATTCCTAAGTTTTGGCTGAGGGCCTCACAAAACGTGCTGTAACCAGGCTTGCCTAAAAGCCGATCACAAAAAGGCATCACATCAAAAGGACGCACGTTCTCAGGCAAAAGAGTGACATTGGCCAACGCCTCAAAATCAGCAAAAAGGTGAGGAGCCACAGGGGCTGACATCAGAAAATGATGATTGGGCCAGAGACGAAACAAGGCAGGGTCGATGGCAACACCTAAGCCCCCAAAGCCCACAAGGATCAGAGGCTCTTGAATCTGTTCCAAATGAAGACGCCATGGCTCAGGAAGATCACGCAGGGGTGACACGGTGACCCCTAGCTGCTGCTCGCTTAAACCCCACTCCATTGGGAGTGAAAAAGGACATCGCAAAAGCAGATCACCCTGCTGATAGTTCGCTTTTGCAGCAGCTGCATACTCGCTAAACAGCCCACCGAGGGGTTCATAAATGTCATCCCAACCGAAATTACCCATCCAAACCAACGGCGCGTTGAGTCGCTTAGCGAGAACGGCTGCCGCCGGTGGGATGTCAGCAACAACCAGGACTGGAGTGTTCTGCTCGGCAAGCCAGGCCATCTCCTGATCAAGATGCTGAGGGAGCTGCGTCTCCAGAGCCTTGAGAGCCTCCAGGGTTCTCTCCTCATCAACTCCGAGTGCATCGGCTTGGATCATTCCCACATCCCAGCCGACAAAACGGTGCTCAATGGGGATTGACCCGCAGACAAGCTTGAGAAACTCTGCTGAGACCCGAGAGCTGACGACGAGCCTCCAGGACGGCTGAAGCCGGTGTAAGGCACTTAAGACAGTTGCCTGTCGCGCAGCATGACCAAACCCATGGCTACTTAGGCACAAATAAATCAGCATGACGATGCGCTTTCACTGGGTTGCCGCAACAACGTTTGCTCGTAAGCAAGCGTTCCATTGGGATGGAACCAGCGATGACTCACAAGGCTGAGATGGCGCCCCTCAAATTCAACCCAGGTGAAATGAATCAAGGTCTGTCCTGCTTCGTCTGACCCAGAACGTGGAACGCAAGCGGCATTGACATAGGCGGTGCCATAGCGATCGCGATGGAACGTCAAACGTTCTCCCTTCCCACCACGAAGGCTGTGGTGCATGTGCCCGAACACCACAAGATCAGCACCACGGCGACGGCGCATGGTTTCAACAGCGATCGCAAGATCACGATCACCCCAATCAATGTGGGGATGCTTCCAATCCCGACCACAGATGCTGGACGCATCGGATCCAAGACCGGTTGGACCGCTATGGGCTAAGAGCACCAAGGGCCAAGTGTCGGGTGCGTCAGTCGCCGCTTGGACGATGCGATCGACCGACTCTTGCTCCGAAACAGGTCCGAAAACGCTCTGAACAGCTTCCGAAAGGTGAAACCCACCTCCTGAACTACATGGACGGGCGCCGACAATGGCGACGGCTGGAGACGACCAATTGCGCATCTTCCAGGAGCAATCGAGATCTCCCAACATGGAAATCTGCTGACGCAGCCGTTCACCACTGCGGTCTCTGCCGCGATCGTGATTGCCAAGTATCACGGCGCAGGGGAGCTTCAAGCGGGTAATCGCTTTCACTAAGCGCAAATCACCATCACTCAAATCGCCAACGAACAACAGGGCATCAGGACGCAGCTGATCGAGCAGCTGCTCGTCATGACAGGTCCAATCACCATGAAGGTCACCGGCTATGGCGAGGCGCAATCTGGTCAGGAGTGGTGCCTAGGCTTTGAACATCCTGCCCGATGTGGCCAGAATGTCCGAAATCAACACCGAGACAGGTCTAGGGGTCAGGATCATGAGCGACACACCCGATGACTTCGTCAGCGCGATCCACCAACTACGCAAGGATCGCAACGCCATCATTTTGGCGCACTATTACCAAGAGCCTGAAATACAAGATATTGCTGATTTCATTGGTGATTCATTAGAGCTTTCACGCAAAGCAGCAAGCACGGATGCAGATGTAATTGTTTTCTGCGGAGTGCATTTCATGGCAGAGACTGCAAAAATATTGAGTCCAGAAAAGATTGTGATATTGCCTGATATTGAAGCTGGATGCTCACTTGCTGATGATTGTCCTGCCGAGGAATTCAAAGCATTTAGAGCTGATCATCCTGAGCATTTTGTTGTCAGTTATATAAACTGTACGGCAGCTGTAAAAGCCCAAAGTGACTTAATTTGCACCAGCAGCAATGCTGTTGATCTTGTTAATCAACTTCCAACAGACATCCCAATTTTGTTTGCTCCTGATCAAAATCTTGGTCGATGGGTCCAGCGACAGAGTGGACGCGAACTCACTCTATGGCAGGGTCGCTGCATTGTTCATGAGACATTTAGCGAAGAGGCTTTATTGAAACTGAAGCTTAAATATCCAGATGGTGAGGTGATCGCACACCCAGAGTGCATGGAAAATCTCCTAGATCTTGCCGATTACATCGGTTCAACAAGCAAACTTCTGTCCCATGCACAGACCAGCAGTGCATCAACCTTCATTGTGTTAACAGAGCCCGGAATCATGCATCAAATGCAGAAAATGGTACCAAATAAACAATTCATTGATGTTCCTGGTCTTGATGGATGTAGCTGCAATACATGTCCCTACATGCGCATGAACACGCTCGAAAAACTATGGAAGTGCTTGGATACACTCGAACCAAAAATTGAGATGGATGAAGACATAAGAATCAAAGCCTTAGCTCCCATTCAGCGCATGCTTGAAATGAGCAAGTGAATCCTTCGGACAAACAGAAGTTTCTCGTAAATGGACAATTGAATGGCAATTGATTAGCGATGTGAACGTTGCCATGTAGTGCACAAATTTCAGACGAGCCATCAGCCGGGTGAGGTCAAAGTACGGATACCAAAGGGTTGTCTGGTCCTTTTCCAAAGACAGACGTTTTGCAAGGAAGTGCAAAGCTCACATCTTGAGCTCTGCTTCGACAAAATGTTTGGATGCCGGTGCTTCAACGACACAAACAGGGTTTGTATTGCCCAGCAGCTGATGCATGGATTGATCCAAGCTGGCCAGTTGAAAGAGCATTGATCACCCATGCTCATGCAGATCATGCCCGAGCAGGCAGTCGAGAATATTGGGCGATTGGTCAATCAGCAGGAGTGCTGCGACAACGTCTTGGACAAGACATCAAACTCCACTCAGTCACCTATGGAGAAGAATTCACACTTGGTCAAGCAACACTTTCGTTTCATAGTGCGGGTCATGTCCTAGGAAGTGCTCAGATTCGCATTGAGGTGGAGGGAGAGGTTTGGCTTGTAACGGGTGACTACAAACGTTGTCATGATCCAAGTTGCGAACCCTTTGAAAGCGTTAAATGCGACGTGATGATCACTGAATCCACGTTCGGATTGCCGATCTATCGGTGGGAGTCAGGTCAAGACGTCGCAAAAAACATCCATGCATGGTGGACTGCGTCTAACGAACGTCCATCGTTGTTGTTTTGCTATGCCTTTGGTAAGGCTCAGAGGGTGCTAGCAGAACTCAAAGGTATCGGTGTAGAGGATGAAGTGCTCCTGCATGGAGCCGTTCAAACAATTACGAAGCACTACCAAGAAGCGGGGGTCGACATGGTTCAAACGAGACCAGTGAGTGAACTTGACCGTAAAGATCCTCTGAAGGGAAGACTGATCATCGCTCCACCCTCGGCCTATCGCTCGGCATGGATGCGACGATTTAAGGAGCCGCAAACAGCATTCGCCTCCGGATGGATGACTGTGAGGGGAGCTCGCCGAAGAAAGGGATATGAACGGGGATTTGTTTTAAGTGATCATGCTGATTGGAACAGTTTATTGAAAACAATTAAAGAGAGTGAAGCCAAACAAGTGTATGTCACCCATGGACAAGATGATGTTGTCGCAAAATACTTGCGAGAAATAGAAGGAATCAAGGCCGATCCTCTTGAAAGCATGAGCTAAGAGATCTGTCGTGAAACCAACTAGCTTAAAACAATTTGGCGACCTTGTTGCACAATTAGATCAATGCAATGGAACCAATAAAAAAATTCATATTATTGCAGATTTCATTAAAGATATTGATCCAAGGGATGGCAGCTGGACGATTAGCTTATTAATCGGTAATCGGCAAAGAAGACTGATTACTGGCAGGAAACTCAGAGACATCCTCCAAACAAGAACAAAGATGCCATCATGGTTATTCGATGATTGCTTTGCACAAGTAGGCGATTCTGCAGAAACAATAAGCTTACTTTGGCCTCAAATAAGGGATGAAATTGCAAATACGACTGCAGAACCCTGTAACAATAGAGATTTTGCACAGCTACTACATGTAGACCATAACAAACCACTTCATTGGTGGATGGAAAAAGTTTTACCAGTAATAAAGGATTTACCTGATAGGCAGCAAAATGATGTGATGATTATGCTGTGGCAAAAAACCCCAGAGAAGGGTCATTATTTAATCAATAAACTAATTACAGGTGGATTTAGGATTGGAGTATCAAAGGGAATTGTCGTCAAAAGCATTGCACAAGCTTATGAACTAAATGAAAGCATTATTATTGAACGACTCATGCAAACAATTGAAGTTACAAAAGAATGGTTCGAGCAACTCACAAAACCACAGGAATTAAATCAAGGTGATCGTGGAGCCATTCCTTATCCATTTTACCTGGCAAGTCCAGTTCAACTCAATAAAATAAAGGAGACTGCGGTTGATGATTGGAGGTTGGAATGTAAATGGGATGGAATACGTGGTCAGTTGATCCGTAGAGAATCAGGATCATATCTCTGGAGTAGAGGTGAAGAATTAATCAACTCTGCATTTCCTGAAATAATCAAAATGGCTGACAAATTACCATTAGGCACGGTGTTGGATGGAGAAATCATTTGTTGGAGAGAGGGTGAAGGTAAACCAATGACTTTTGGCTCATTACAGAAACGTCTTGGCAGGAAGACGGTGAGCAAATCACTTCTTAGTGAATACCCCGCTAAATTTCTTGCTTATGATCTTCTAGAATTCAACAAGATTGATTTAAGAAGTAATGAACTAACCAACAGGGTAAGTATGCTAAATGTGTTAACCAAGCAACTCAACAATGATGCATTAATGATTAGCGAAAGCAAAGACATTCATAGCTGGAATCAATTGGATGAACTCAGACAGCAAACTGGACAGGAAGGGGCAGAGGGGCTAATGATTAAGAAACTTAATTCGCCCTATTTATCTGGCCGTAAGAAAGGAAGTTGGTGGAAGTATAAACATGAACCAATGACACTGGATGCTGTATTAATCTATGCCCAGGCTGGGACAGGAAAACGTGCTAATTTATTCACAGACTATACCTTTGCATTGTGGGATAAATCTGAAATGAGCGGAGAAGCGCGAAAATTAGTTACCTTCGCTAAGGCATATTCTGGTCTTGATAATAACGAAATATTGGCATTGGATCGATGGATTCGAACTCATACGAAAGACCGGTTTGGACCTACACGAGTAGTGGAAGAAAAACAAGTCTTTGAAATTGCATTTGAAGGGGTATTGGAATCGAAGCGACATAAATGTGGACTAGCTGTACGATTTCCTCGAATCCATCGATGGCGAACTGATAAATCAATTGACGATGCTGACTGCATTGAGAGAGCTCATGCTTTTTGTGGAAAAGATTAGTTAAGTTGAATAATTGTCACGCTTAAAGATTCATTCTTATGCATTCCTATTCATATTATCGTCTATTTTACACGTATTTGAATCGCAACCACACGTTATGCTTGATTGAAACTAGAATGAATGATAGATACTTCTATAGACAAGACTAATCGTCATAGCCATTAGACAGATGGAGTCCCTTAAACCAATCGAAGCTTGGTTTGCACAGCAAGGTTGGAAACCGGCCTTGTTTCAAAGACAAACATGGAAAGCATCTCTTGAGGGAGCCAGTGGCCTGATACAAGTCCCTACTGGATCAGGAAAAACCTACGCAGCAGTGCTCGGCCCCATAGCAAAGATGCTTGCAGAGAAAAGCTCTAAAAGGGGGGTTCGGCTGTTGTACATCACTCCATTAAGGGCTTTAAGTCGCGATTTGGCTGTGTCTATTCATTTGCCAATTTCAGAAATGAACTGGCCTATACGTGTAGGAACTAGAAATGGAGATACCACAAGCGCAGAAAGAACTAAGCAATTAAGAAATCCTCCCGAGATTCTGATAACAACCCCTGAATCACTAAGTGTATTGATCGGAAACCAAAAAGTTTTTGATCTATTCAAAAATCTGGAAACAGTGGTTCTGGACGAATGGCATGAGCTCATGGGTAGTAAACGAGGGAGTCAAACTGAGTTGTGCCTAAGTTGGCTAAGAACACTGAAACCGTCATTACAAACATGGGCTTTAAGCGCAACAGTTGGGAATCCTGATGAAGCAGCTAAGCATGCATTAGGTTTACATGAAAGATGCATTCATATCAATAGTGCCAACCCTCGTTCAACCACCATTCGAAGCATTATCCCGGACACAATTGATGGGTTTCCATGGGCAGGTCATCTTGGACTCCGTATGTATGAAGAATTAGTTGCCAAACTAGATCCAGGAAGAAGCACCCTATTATTTACCAATACACGCAATCAATCTGAACGCTGGCATCAATGCCTGCGCTTTGCTTGTCCTGAAATGGAGGGTTTATTGGCTCTTCATCACAGTGCAATCGATCGATCAGAGAGAGAAGCCATTGAAGAGAATATGAAAGATGGACGATTAAAATGGGTTGTTTGTACAAGTTCGCTAGATTTAGGTATTGATTTTCAACCAGTAGAGCAAGTTGTTCAAATTGGAAGTCCTAAAAATATTGCTCGTTTACTACAACGTGCTGGTCGTTCTGCTCATACTCCTGGTGGAACCTCAGACGTACTATTCATGCCTACAAATGCTCTAGAACTCCTTGAACTAAGTGCATTAAGACGTGGACTACAAAACAACATTATTGAACACAGAAAATCTCCAGAGAAACCACTCGATGTCTTACTTCAACACCTTACAACCTTGGCTTGTGGTCCAGGTTTAAAGTCCACAGAGACCTTAGAAGCTATTCGTAAGACAGCAACATTTGCAAGCCTTACCGATGATGAATGGAAATGGTGCCTATTATTCCTCGAAAAAGGAGGCGTCTGTTTAAATGCATATCCTCGCTATCGGAAAATCGAATGGGATGCTGAACATCATCATTATATTGTTAACAATCAATCCATTGCACGTCTACATAAACTAAATATCGGAACGATCACCTCTGCCCCATCAGTACGTGTCAAATTCAGTAGGGGTCCATATTTAGGACATGTTGAAGAATATTTCATCAGCCAATTAAAGCCCAAGGATGTGTTCTTTTTTGCAGGACGTCAATTAGAACTCATAAGGTTCAAAGATATGACAGCCTATGTAAAAGCTACTAAACGCAAGAGCAACACTGTGCCTGCTTGGGTGGGAGGACAAATGGCTTTATCAGATTTATTGACGACCCAACTGAGAGAGGAGCTAGGGCAAGCTTCTAAATTTATTTTAGATACACCAGAATTAGAAGCTCTAAAACCACTGATTGAACGGCAAATGGATTTATCAGTTGTTCCAAACAAAAATGAACTTTTAATAGAAACATGCCTTACGAGAGAGGGTCAACATTTATTTGTCTATCCATTTGAAGGACGCTTTGTGCATGAAGGTCTCGGATTTTTATGGGCATCAAGGCTCGCGACTAAACAGAGATCAACAATCACCGTGTCAATCAATGACTATGGATTTGAGCTGTTGGCACCACGTGATTATCCGTTGGAGTGTTTACTAGAGGAGAATCTTGAATATCTTCTTGAAGATAGTGACTTAGAAAAAGACTTAGAAAATGCGTTGAACTTATCAGAGTTATGTAAAAGGCGGTTTCGTAGCATTGCTCAAATTTCTGGACTAATGGTACAAGGGTATCCAGGAAAAAACAAAACGAGTGGTCAGTTACAAATTAGTAGTTCTCTTCTGTGGGATGTATTTAATAGGTATGAACCAGATAACTTGTTACTATTGCAAGCTAGACGTGAAGTTCTTCAAGATCAACTTGAAATGCCTAGGTTAGTAAAGGCGTTATCGCGAATGCGCACAGGGAATATCGTTCATAGCCGCATACCAAGACCGGGTCCATTAGCATTTCCACTCCTGGTTGAGCGCCTAAGATCTAGGTTAAGCAATGAAAGTATTGTCGATAGAGTTTCCAGGATGCAAAAAGATGCATTAAAGCATGAATACTGATCCCTAACTGGATATTTGTTCTTGTCGATTTTCATGCCATAAGCATTGATATAGTATACAATGTTGAGACAAATGGCAAGAAAGAATGTTTCCACAATCACTGCTTTTGGATTAATACCATTCGACTAGACTATCCAACCACTTACACCATTAGAATAACGTGAGCTTAAAGGCATTAGAGATTTTATGCATTCAATAGAAATAGTCTCAGACTATCCAAGGCCCCCTAAGATTGAAATGATCAATGGTGCCGTTTCAGTCATTGTTGGAAATGAAACGATAGCCGAGGACTCACGCTACATTCGAATCTGTGAAACGTTCCATCCACCTACCATTTATCTTCATCAGAGTGCATTTACAAGCGGCACTCTTCATCAGACCTCAGGACCAGCATCCTATTGTGAATGGAAAGGAGTAGCAAACTATTGGTCACTAAGCAAAACAGATGGGAGTGATCGAAGGGTGCGAGCTGCCTGGAGTTATCCAACCCCAACGGAACGTTATGCCATGCTGGCGGATTGGATTAGTCTTTACCCTCAAAGAGTTGATGCATGCTTTCTAGAAGGTGAGGCGGTAAAACCACAACCAGGGACCTTTTATGGTGGGTGGATTACGAGCTGGACCATTGGTCCATTTAAAGGGGACCCTAATCATCCAGAATTAATCTAATGAATTGCCAAGAAGAGCTCGTTGAACGCCTTGAATTAAATCCTAAGGATCCAACCATACCCTTATTGATTAAGGATATTGAGGCATTAGCGAAAGTTGATCTATCAACCGACGTAGCCTTATTGAGAGGTGTATGGGAATTGAGATGGAGTAGTTCAACGCAACCATGGCTTAAGCAAGCGCGGTGGCTAGAAAATCTACAGATCCTTGACCCAGTCCAACAGAAAGGTTTGAACGTGCTCCGTTTAACCGGCCCCCTTGGATTCCTGGCAGGTATTGCAGTGGAAGCCGAACTATCCGTCAATGGATTGAATCAGGTTGGTGTGAAATTCAAAAAAGGGGGATGGTTAGGCCCCACTTTTGGTAATGGTTGGAGACCAACATTACTAACCGCCATAAACCAAACATTTCCTGCTTGGCTTGACATTACGGCACTTAACGACTCAATGCGAATATGTCGCGGAAATGCTGGAACATGCTTTGTTTTACTGAAACGAAAAGACATGTCTGTTGAAGATTGGATTCGTTAGTTTAATAAATAGTAGAAATTAGCTTTTTGTAAATGATTGAGTGATATACTTTTTCTTAAGTAGAAAGATCTTCTCTAGGATTAACCCAAGGTACCAGCAGGGGTTTTCTGCTTAGTGTCAATGTAGAATGAGGAAATCTGATTAAAGCCAATGAAATTAAGTTCTGCCTTTCTAACAATTGTAATCACTTTAACTATTTTACTTACATCTCCTTTTGCTGCTAATGCTAATTCTAACTTGGACCTTGGCTTAGACAAACTTCGGACTGGAGATTACACAGGTGCGATCAATGCATTTACTGATGAAATAAAGTCTAACCCTTATGATGCCACTGCCTATGATTATCGTGGGGTTTCCAAAGCAAAAAGAGGAGATTTTAGTGGCTCCATCATTGACTACACAAGATCACTAGAACTGGATCCCCAAAACAACTCTACCCTTTCTAATCGAGGGATTGCCAAAGCAAGAGTTGGCGATCTTGAGGGAGCGATCAATGACTTAGAGATGGTCATTTCACTCGATCCAGAGAATGGCAATGCCTTTTTCAATCGTGGCGTTGCAATGGAAATGTCTGGTGATTTAAATACAGCATGCGCAGATTGGGACAAAGCAGGTAAGCTTGGTGATGAATCCGCAATAGTATTTGCAAGAAAAAACTGCAACTAATCTACAACAGTTTGTTCTTTGTTTAAACCCAAGAACAATAAAAGAGATGAATTAATAGAGCAGCGACGGCGATATGATATAAAGACAATTAATCATATCTTTAATTTTTTCTTCCAAGATCATCACATTAATATCGTTGAAATTCATCATTATGCTTGGATAGCCGGCTTTCGGAAGTATCTATTTGAGACAAAAGAAAAGTCATCAGTATCGATGAAAGCTTCAGTTGATGCCTGCAGAGACAGATTCATCCAAGAGTAACCAAGAGCAAACACCGTTATCGAGTCAAACAAAACCCTTGATCGCAGAGGCACCGCCCTGCCTGTAGAATCTTTACATTCCGTAATGTTCCTTGCGAGTTCTCTGATTCATACCCGATCGGCGTTGAACCGAGCTCCAATGATTTCATTTCCACCCTTCGCTTCTATTTGAGTCAGCAGCCATGACCATTGACAAACTCTGCAAAAAGCAGCAAGCGTTTGCTGACAAGCTTTTTATGGACTTTAAATACACCAAACCGGGATCTGATGAGCAGCATCGAGCTCTTGAGACATTTCATACCTTAATCAGTGCATGGTCCTTCTATTTCACTGCATACGAAACATCAGATATATCATCTGATCTAGTAGCTTCTCCTGTTTATAGTTAAGTTTTGCTATTATTATTTCAAGATTAATTTCGTAAGAATATTTATTTTTTGTATTTTTATATTCAATACTACCTTTTGACTATCATAGATTTTGGCTACTTGATGGTTATTTTCTAAAGCTTGACAGTTTAAGACCTAGAACAATGACTGCTGGTACTAACGTGATCAGGTTGGCAATGAGTACAGGTCCATCGTTCACCATCCAACCATAAAGTGACCAGAAAGCCACTCCTGCCGTAAACAGCAGGTACATGCGTAATGAAATGGCGCGAGTATCCCTACTTTTAAGGGTCTTGAGAGCTTGAGGGAAGAAGCTAACTGTTGTTAGTGTTGCCGCTATATATCCAAATACGTCAGGTTCCATTTAAGGCATGCATGGTTTGTTTCAATCTTTGCAGTATATTGTCCGAAATTATCTCCTTGAATTATATCTTATAATTGATAAAACTCAATAGCTGTATGATTAAAGTCTCTTTTTTAGTTTTTCAGTTTCTGCCATCATTGGAAGGAGGTGACGCCAGTAGCAAATCAGCTCTTAATTCACCTAATTGGACAATTAGCATCTTACGTGGATTTTGATTATAACCAGCCTGGGCGATGTCTATTGCCTTGATTACATCATTAACGGTACAAAATTTCTCAGAATGAGATTGATTATTAAACTTTTGAAGCTCCTCAAAAAAAGTAAGCAAGTCAATAGCGCTTAGCTGCTGCATTTCACTCCTTGCTGTTTCTTCTCCTCGCGTAATGACAAGTTCCATATAATTAAACAACAATTGTTTCGATAGCATTAAAGGAATATCTATATGATTGGTCAACCCCCAAAGTGTAGTTTCATGCAAATCACCATCTTTATTGATGGCGACACATGGAACATTCAAATCAAATGATGACTGATCACGAAGTTTGATCCAGTGCTGTTCAATATCTTTCCATGAACCTGACATGATAGTAGCTGCAAAAATGATTGAGAGAAAATGTCTGAAAATGGTTGGACTAAACTAAAGAGGTAAATCTTCTCGTAGACATGGATGCTGACTTAAAGTCTAAATCTACGACAGGGGGAGATTTGACTAATTCAGATACGTTCTCATATAAAGTATAAGACATATCATCTAATTGTGTTCAAATGTTAGGCAATTCACACATCAGGTTTGTATACTTGATGGCTTCTTGTTGTTTTTATTGTTTGTTCTAAGAGCTTTCTCGGGTTATTATGGCTGTAACGCTACATTCATCCTGTGATCTTTCCGTACTTAATTGTATTTGTCATTGCTTCATCATTCTTCAAGCCTTTTTTTAATTTCTACCGTTTAATACTTCATTGGACTTTTTTACTTGTATTGTCTCCTTGGATTGTTGGAAAAGCATTAAGTGCACGTTGGGCAGAGGATGATTATGGAAATGGTCCTAGACTCATTGCTCTTCCTATTGCCGTAGGTGGGTATTGGTTGCTATATGGTTCATACGTGCATCCTGAATATTCACTGTTTCCTCTATTTATCTATTACTTTGTAGCTTGGCCAGCTTTTCGGCATAGCGATGCATGGGAAAAATTAAATAGAAAATCATAATTTGTTGTTTTCAATTATTTTATTCAATTGTTTGATCAGTCTCCTGTTGAGTTAATGAATCTGGTAAGCGCAAACCTGTGCTCGCCTGGAGCTGTTTTAATAGAGTAGCAATAGAAAGATTCGTTTGCCCCTGACGTTCACCAATCAGATTCACCTCTTCTACTTCTATCGGTTGTACAGTATCACTCAACATTGTCAGAAGTGGTTCAAGCTTTTGGAGTAGAAATAACCTCTTGGCATCATCTCCAGAACGCTTGAGGGACTCAACAAGATCTCTTAATCCCTCTGCCTGTGAGCGCCCTTGCTCAATAATCGTTGCTGCTTCTCCCTTTGCTTCCGCCATCATTGTTTGACATTCTGACTCTGCAGGTGCAATCACATCTGCTTCAAGTTGTTGGATCACTTGTTTGATCCGTTGTTCTTGTACTGGGAGTTCTGCTTCCGCTCTAGCCAACTCTGCTCCAATCCTTGCTTCTTCCTCGGCAACCAATGCCTCTCGTCTTGTTAGGGCATCTTGTACCCTTTTATTGGCATTTGCCGTTGCAACAGCGAGGTCTTTATCGAGACGGCGTAAAGCCGTGATCCGTTCATTCTCGGCACGCTTGACTGCTGATTGTGATTTGGCCTCAGCTTCAGCAATTCGTGAGTCACGTTTTAATTCAACGAGCTGCTTTCTACCAATTGAATCTAAATATAAAACATCATCTGATATATTTTGTATCTGCAGTGTATCAAGGACTAAGCCCAATTTTTGAAGATCATCTTCAGCTTCTTCTAGAAGCGTTCGCGCGAACGTCACCTTATCTTCATTTAATTGTTCTGGTGTCAAACTAGCCATAACTCCCCTTAAATTACCTTCAAGTGTTTCTTTTGCTATGTGACGGATCTCTTCCTGAGATTTTCCAATTAAACGTTCAATAGCATTATGGATTCCAGGTTCATCCCCTGAGATCTTTATGTTTGCAACGCCAGAAACATTTAAAGGAATACCTCCACGTGAATATGCATTCTCAACTTGTAGGTCGATAATCATATTGCTCAAATCCAATCGCATGACTTCTTCAAGCAATGGAATTCGTAAGGCACTTCCACCACGAACCGTTCGGTAACCTACTGTTTGCCCTGCTCCAGTGGTCCGTTTAAGACCAGCAAAAATCAAAGCTTCACTCGGTTGACAGATGTAGTACAACTTTTTAAGGAGAAGAACGAAGGCCAATAAGCCCGCTCCTCCTGTTAGAAGAATAGAAACAAACATTACTGATTACCTCTGTTGGAAAGAGTGTCGATGAGATCAATGCCGAAGATTTCTTTGACTTGATCAAAGAACTGACGTACGACAACGTGATTAAGTGCTACAAGGCTTGCAAGACTGGATGCGTCATTTCCATCCAACGTTGTAATTCTCTTCAAATGAAGCCGTCCTGGTAGACGAGTGGCATGGTCCAGAACCATTTCAATTTGCTGGAGCAAAAAGACAAGTTCAGCAGTGCTGCCGGCTTCTTCCCATACCTCTGTCAGCAAGTCATTCACGAGGGCGCTTGCTTTCACATCTTCAGCTGTTGCGGCAGCCATTCCTCGAGCTCTCAGCTCCTTTGCTTTTTGGTTGGCTTGAGCTGGAAGTACTTTTTCAGCTTGTAACCGCAAGCGCTCAAGATCAGCTCGTACCTTTTGCAATTTCTGTTCGGCTATCGCTCTTGCCTCCAACTCTGCTGCTTCTGTACGTTGCTCCTCAGATCGGGCCTTCTTTTCCATAAGAGCCACTTTGGTCCGCACTCCATTATCTTTTTCAAGCACAACGGTTTGTGCGTCGGTACTCACCACCTCGGCTTTTTCCTCCATTTCCGCTTCGATGCGTTCGGCTTGCCCGATCGCCTCAGCTTCAGCAATTTCTGCGTCACGAACGATCTGAGCCACCCTTCGTCGACTGATTGAGTTGAGATAATCAACGTCATCAGAAACACTTTGAATCTTTAACGTATCTAGTTGAAGTCCCAGACGCCTTAAATCATCTCCCACATCCTTGGCGATTTGCTCAGCGAACCGAAGACGGTCTTCATTGACTTCCTCCGGAGTGAGCTGGGCAAGAACACTTCGCAGATTTCCTTCTAGATTTTCTTGTGCTACTTGAATGATTTCACGAGGATCACGACCTAAAAACCGTTCAATTGCATTATTTCGCACATCTGGATCGGTGCTCACCTTCACATTCGCAATCGCTTGAATATTGAGCGGTGTCCCTCCATTTGAATACGCATTTTTAACCTCTACTAAGACGGGTAGCAGCGTGACATCCATACGCCTTGCTGTCTCGAGAACCGGTTTCACAAATGTCCAGCCGCCATTGGCCACCACGCGGTATCCCTTTAAGCCCTGACTGCCCTGATTCGAGCGTGATCCTGTTACCACCAACATTTCATTCGGGCGACAGATCCGAATCATCCATCGGCTGAGCAGCGTTAGCCCCACAAGACTGACGACAACGACGCCCACCCCCCCTGCGATGGTGTTGTTTTGATCTCTGGAAAGAAAACCGACCGATGGAGCGGGCTGCTCGCTGAGCAGTCGTATAGACATGGGCCTTAGGTCACTGACCTTGGCTTAGCTCTGGATTTTGAAATTGCCCACAGCCATCACAGGCGATCGACGCGCACAGTGTGCTCGTCACTTGCGACGACCACAACGCAGGTGCCTTCTGCCAGCGTGCCTGCATTGCTAAGGGCAGGCCGACGAATCAAACTTCCGCGCACCCGCAATTCGACGAAGCCCCGTTCCTTGGTGTCAACAGTCAATGTCACCAGACCTTGTCGACCGATTAAGTCGTCATTGCGGATCAGGGTGTCAGCTTCTCGGCGGCTCATCAAGCGCAAAACATGGGATGCGCCCCATCCCATCCCAACGCCCATGGCCGTAGCCACCAGCAAAGACGCCAGCCCATTGTCGACTGGCCTGAGGATCGACATCAGCAATCCGCATAATCCAAAGCCGCAAAGACCAAATGACCAAAATGGAGTGCTGAACAACAGGCTTAGGTTTCCACCTAAACCGTCGCCATCGAACCCGTCACCATCGTTATCAAGAGACAGGGCAATCAAAACGCCACCGGCTACGAGACAAAAGGAATAGGTCCAAATCATCGATTTAAGGAAGCTGCTTGCTCATAATGGACATATTGGTCGATTTTGGTCTCTGTTCATGATTCCTGGCGCTGGATGGCCCAGCTTCACTCTAAAGATGGTCACTCGTATGGTTATCTTTTCATTTCTAGAATTATTGATTGGTTCTTCATTGATATCAACAAATGATTGATCGAGTACGAACAGCTGCTCATCAAAATTGGGATGCCTTTTGGAATTTTCACCTGGGATCTTGGGATGGGCAATGGGTTCGTTATAACCCGCTCGGTGAGGTATCGGAGAATTTTTTAAGCACGCGAAATTTTGTATCGAATACCGACAGAAGTATCATTCATCAACACAATCAATACTTTTATCATGACAAGCAAATTGTAGAGAAGAAATGGAATTATAATATTCAGGATCATTGCAGGGATGATGGCTTTATGCATCCTGCTAGTGACTACATGAGGGGTTTAGCCTTTGCAAATGGAAGTGCAGCGTGGCTCGTTCCTCGCTGTGAAGCAGAACAATATTTTCCCATTGAACTGTTTCTTGCAAGCAAGAATCTACGACTCAGTGTCGGTATGCTCTACGACACCAGTGGAGAACTGCAAAGGGTTGCTTGTATTCGCGAACATCGAAGCGATTTTGGTGCTTCTCCCTGGTGTGACTCTATTCAAGTGATCCCAAAATGGAATGTAGAAGCCAATTGGCAAGGAATCAGCCAAGTGGTCGATTTAGATTTGAGCCGATCTTTTTTCCATGATTCATTTTATCTAAACCATTCGGCCGAAGATAACGAATATTTTTTTCCAGATAATATTGTTTTACGTTGCCCAGGCAAAGTTCCTGCTCATCAAGCCTTCACGATCAGTGCATTGTGGCTTGAATCCGATTTTCAAATAAAAACAATCAGTGCATCCTATGGATCAAATTCCCAGTTGATCGATGTTCGCCACCAACAATTCACACACTAAAAGCTTGGGATCTTGGCTTCGCTTAAGTGTTTACTATAAGGAGCTGATAGGCTTCATTGACTCTACGAAATGCCTCAACGGATCCACCTAAATCTGGGTGATGTTGTTTAACTAATTTACGGTACGTTTGTTTTATCTGGTCCTGCGAGGCGCCCCGCTTAAGGCCTAATACTTCGAGTGCATCGCTGATAGAGCGACACGACGATGCCTCGTTTCTCCCGTTGGATTCAGCATGCCGATCAGAAGCCCTCTGATCTGTCCTTGTGCGTCGATTTTTGCGCGAGCTTGACTGTCTATTTTTTAATTCGAAGACCACCCTTTGTGGCTCTTCTTCCAGCCACTCACGGGCTCTGATGCCATACAGCGCAAACGTGGCAAGCACTGCACAGCGTTTTTTTGTAAGAGGCTTACGTATGGCAGCAAACAAATCTGTTCCCAGACCAGGCATCAACCGGTCCAATCGTTGATGCAGACTGAGCTGAGGGTGAAAACTTGAACGATTTAAAACATCGATCAGATTTTCAAGTTCACTCAGGCGAAGAGCACTCCATCCCTGTTGTTTAGAAAGCGATTCTCCCCAATGCTCAACTTGATCAGAGGTAACAGATGGAGGATTGCCTACCTGCTCATGCCTGCCCTCTTGCGTGCGCTGGTAGTGGTGTGACTGCTGTTGTCTGGATTGGGGTTGTCTCCACTGACGCTGACGCAACTGATCAAGCTGCCTTTTCAATTGCAGCACCTCCCTGCGCAGACTGTCATTTTCAGCCAAAAGTGCATCGACATTGCTGGTAACGGTCTGACGTCGATGCGGCTCAGCCGCTGATGACCATCGCCGTGGATCAAACCCCATTAGCTGTCACAACAACTCACGGCTGGCACTGCCATATCGCTTGGATCACCATAGGGTGATTTTGGAACGTCTCATTGTGGTCGTTGTCAATTTCCAAATTTCATTCTGAGCTTCCCTGCAGCGCACTTTTCTCTTGAGGCTGCTTCGGGCTTACGCGATTATGGTTAGCTAGTTCAGAGTTGCCAAGAATCCATTCAGCTCTTGACTCCTTATGAATATTATTCATCTCAATCATCAAGACTTTATTGGTGATTCAAATGAAGTTATCATTCGCGACTATCGCCTCACTCATATATTAAAGATCTTAAAACCAACGATTGGTCAATCATTACACGTTGGAATACTGGGGGGTCAATGCGGGAATGGAATTGTTGTCTCCATGCATCCAGAGGCAGTCGTTCTGCGCGTCAGTCTTACAGAGCCGTCACCTCCACGACACACATTTGATATTATTCTTGCCTTACCACGACCAAAGATGCTGCGCCGAATTTTTCGGACAGTTGCTGAATATGGTGTCAATAACCTTCATTTAATTAACAGCGCAAGAGTCGAAAAAAGTTATTGGCAAAGCCCTTTATTGAAACCAGATAAAATTCATGATGCGCTTCTTGCTGGAATGGAGCGATCGAAAGATACAATCATCACCAATGTGCACTTACATAAGCGTTTTCGTCCCTTTATAGAAGATCAATTGTTATCGGTTTGCGAATCACGAAACTGTTGGATTACAGACATCAACGCAAAGGAAGCAGCCTTTGCTCTCTCTTTAAAACCTGCTGTCGTCATGATCGGACCTGAAGGTGGTTTTGTACCATTTGAGATTGAATTAGCCGTTTCACAGGCTGCTCAACCTATCCATCTTGGGACGAGAACTCTCAGTGTGGATACAGCTCTTACCACTGTTTTAGCGCAATCATTACCCTGTACTACATCACCCAAAACCTGAAAAGCTGTATCGATCCAGACGCAGGCGATCACATGCCGCTACATTGCTTTTCGCAAGACTCCATTCCTTTTGTTCTTCATGATCAAAGACTCCCATGACTCTTGATGAGTTCCAGCAGGATCTTTCCAAGCGGATGGGAAAGCGAGTCACCGAGATCCTTACAAGAGATGGTGAGTCTGTTCAGGATTTAACCGATCTCTATCAACCTTCTCCAGCCGGTTTTGCTGGCCAAGTCGTTTTGGTGGGTGGCTCACGGCACTCTTGGGAGTTGTGGCAAGAGGCCGAGGCCATGTGGAACTTCCAATCAACACACATCACTTGAACCACGATGTCTTATTTCGGTTTTATCTTTTCTAGTAACAGTGAATCAATAAAGCCTGCCCAGGTTTTTCAGAGATTATTCATTGGTCTCTTCCTCAGTCTTCCGTTTTATCCATTCCCTAGTCGTGCCGAGGTGCCACTTCAATGCAGCGGTCTAGAGCTCGTATCCCTCAATAGAATTTCACCCAGGCCATTGTTTGAAATTCGCTACGCCAGTTCTAACAATTTTTTAGGACGTACCCTTTATTCCAAGGTTGATCCTCAGCTGCGCTGTCCAGTGGCCCTGGCATTGCAGAAAGTCCAACAAGATCTCTCCAAGGAAGGGCTTGGATTGAAGGTTTGGGATGCTCATCGCCCTCTCGCTGTACAGCAGTTGATGTGGGATGAGATTCAAGATCCTCGCTATGTTTCGGACCCTTCAGTGAATGCAGGCCGACATACCCGAGGCGCCTCAGTGGATGTGACTCTGGTTAATCAGAGGGGGAAGCCCTTGCGCATGCCCACGGATTACGACGATTTCTCCAAGTCCGCCCATGTCAATGCTGATGGAGTTCTCGCAGACCGAGCCGCCAATGCTCAACGATTGCGCAAGGCGATGGAACGACGAGGATTTCGTTCGTTTGCTACTGAATGGTGGCATTTTGACTGGCATCACTGGAAATCAATGCCGGTGATCCCTCCCTCCTGATTCTGGATCAAACTGATCTCTGACTCAGAGGGTCCTTTGGCCACCTTTCTTGTAACAGGAGCAAACAGGGGAATCGGTCTCGAATTCTGCCGTCAGTTGCAGGCTCGTCATGACCAGGTGATTGCTGTCTGCCGCCAAGCCTCTCAGGAACTTGAGACGATGGGTGTGGAGATTCAGTCAGGCATCGAACTCACCAGTGAAGCCTCCATTGCTGGGTTGCTTGCCAATCTGAATGGCCGGCCGTTGGATGGAGTCATCCTCAATGCTGGGACCCTGCAATCGATGGGTCTCGAGGATCTCGATATTGAAGGAGTCAAACGTCAATTCGAAGTGAATGCTTTAGCTCCGTTGGTCTTGGCACAATCCTTGGTGGGACAGATGCCCTCAGGAGCAAAGCTGGCCCTGATTACCAGTCGGATGGGATCCATCGACGACAACAGCTCAGGTGGGTCCTATGGCTATCGGATGTCCAAAGTGGCACTGAACATGGCGGGCCGATCACTATCCATCGATTTGAAAGCAAGGGGCATCTCGGTGGCCATCCTCCATCCAGGGCTGGTCAGCACTCGCATGATCAACTACAACCCCAACGGAATCAGCCCAGAAGTGGCAGTCCGAGGCTTATTGGCACGGATTGATGCGCTTCAACTAGAGACCAGCGGCACGTTTTGGCATTCCAATGGGCAAGAACTTCCCTGGTGAATTGATAAGCCGCGATGATGAGCGAGCATGTAATTACTGATCCCCCTTGCCGAAAGCCTTTATTCTTCATATTCTTTGATCAGGAAATGCGTTGAGCTCTTCACAGCTGTGGGGGGTTCTTTTTTTTGGTTAGAAGGACTAGCCATAGCTGATGAGCGCCAGGATGACTGCTCGACAACGGTATGCATTAAAGTGATGGAACGAGAATCGTCCCATCACTGATATAGCGATGCTGTAATTGTTAATTCAATATCATACAGTAATTCAATATAAAAAGAATTCTCAAACAAGGTTAAGGCAAGAATTCGGCATTTGATTATTTGATAAACTGCAACATAAAAGCGTCATTTAGACGGCTATTGGCAGAAGCATCGAAGGTGAATTGAGCAGAAATCCCTCTGATTTAATTTTTTCATTCGCGACTTTGGCATTCATTGCTCGTGCTCCTGGCATATTTTCATTGGCCCAAATCACCGGAGGCAATCCATCAATATCACAAATCTCATTGGACAGTTCACGTCGACTGAGCTGCATGTCATCGACCAAATTGTAGATACCGACAAGCTGCTTGCTAAAAGCGAAGCTCACACCATTGGTAATATCAAAGATCCCACTCCAAGCAGGAATATCACTTCCGTTCTTAGGAATCTGTTCTCCAGCTGCCTGCTTGATCATGGCAACCATGTCTCGTCCTGGACCATAGATGCCGCCCAGCCGGAGGACGCAAATCTTCGTGTCAGGCCGGTCAATGGTGAGCAGAACATTTTCTGCTTCTACCAACATGGCATTCACAGGATTCAAACAGTCGACAGTTGAATCTTCTGTCACCGTCTGGCCCTGGTGGTCTCCGTAAACACCCGCAGAGCTGATGTAAGTCACGTGAAGTGGCCGCGTGGACTGACGACAACGTATGGCTCGGGCAAGATTACGAATGCCGTTCGAAAACACGGATTGATATCCTTCGCCATTTTGCGTGGGTGCCACGCTAATCAGAACACCCTCCTGGTCCTCAAGGAATGAAAAGTCGCAATCTTGTTGAGCAAGGTCAAGAGCTATTGGTTCATTGACCACGTTGCGTAGCTCAGCAAACCGTTGTGGCGTTCGGGTTGTACCAACAACGTAGTGACCCTGGTTTTTCATGCTTGCCGCCACGAAGCTACCGACGTAGCCACAGCCAATGACTGAGTAGGTGGACATCAGGACAACAACGAGTCAACACCTTTTTACAACTCTTTACCCATCAACCGTGAGTCGGTCGATACCGTCTCGACGATTCATGCCGCCATGGCCGACATTCAAAGGGGCCTAGCGGCGCACAAGACTCGCTGCTGGGCAGCATCAGAGCATGGTTCTTACAGGGCTTGAAAGCTGAGTTTCCAACTCTGTGAGGCTGAGAATTCAGGGCAATGTTTAATTATTTCTCGGTATATCGTTGATAGAACATATGTTTCTCAACACTCAATCATTTTCAGGCGTAGCGCCAGAACGTCTGAATTAAATGAATGAGAAACCAGATATCATTATCTTTGCCGTGAAGTTACAACAAGACCACCACGTGGAGTGGGGCTGGGAATTTGTTGCAATGACAAATCCTGATTGGGTTCAAGTTTTAACTCGATCTTCTTCAACAATCCAACAGCCATCAAGCGAATTTCAAGATCCGCGAGAGCTTTTCCCAGGCATACCCTTTCCCCACCCCCGAAGGGCATCAAGGTTTGCTGGAACGATCGATCCAAATGCCGTTGGGGACGAAAAGCAGATAGGTCAGGATCATCGCCCGTTGTGGATGCCGTCAAAACCACTTGAATCACTCGATTGTCCGGAACTTCAATTCCAGCGAGCATGACCGGACCCTTGGTTCGCCGAAAGAACCCTCCCACCGGAGGGGTTAGGCGCATCACCTCCAACACGGTGGCATCCAAGCGAGGGTGGGAAAGATCATCAGGGTCTTCAGAAGACAGATGATCCAACTCTGACAACAGCCAGTCGTGAACAGTTGGATTTATCAACAATGCACGAAAAAGACAACTTAAGGACGATGCCGTTGTTTCATAGCCTGCAAAAAGTAGGAGCAAGAGTTGCTCAGCGAAATCGTCATCGTTGAGTGGAATCCCGGCTTCATCCACCCCACCTCGGATCAGATCTAAGCCCCCTCGCAACGAGGTGTGATTGACGAGCACCAGTTTCAAGCGTGTAAGCAAGCGTGAGCGTGCCTGCATTGCTTTAGCGAAAGGGGAAGCCGGTATCGAGATCGAGATCGAAAACAAAGCCTTCGTCCAAATCTCGAAATCAGCAAATAATTCGTCTTTGTCTTGATTATCGAGACCCAAGACAACGTTTGCGATCACGCTGAACGCAAAGCGACGCATACGCGGGGCGAGTGGGAGAGCAGATTGGCTGTCCAGCAATTCTGCAACGAGTTCCTGTACGAGAGCTTCAATCTCTGGTGCATAGCGCCGCAGCGCTGCACTGGAAAACAATTGACCAACCACGCGCCGACGAGCCTTGTGCCCAGCACCATTGCGATTGGCCAAGGAGCGGCTGCCCAGCAACAAACGAACACTCTTGGGCCACCACCCCTCAAGACAATCTCCTTGTGCCAACAAGTCAGCGATGGCCTCATCCCCTTGGATGAACACAATGCGCTGACCGAGGAGAGACGTCTCGAAGAGATCACCATGGGTCTCAAAGCGACGTTGAGCAAAAGAGGGATCACGGAAAAATGCGAGTGCCTCTAAAACTCCGGTTACAGCACCGGTGCTCGGCAGTTGTGCTTGCGAGATCAATGTTGATAGGGGCTGATGGACTCATGGATCGGCTATCGATCTAACCAAAGCTGACTCCAGAAACCCGGAGAAACGGCTCACCAACTAAAAATTGCAGGCTGTCTTATCAAAACAAGGCATCAATTTTGAGGTTTCATTTGTACGACTGCGCGATACCGCTCTAGCCGATGGTTTTCTTAGCGTGTTGAGACAACAAGGCTCATTGGATGATCTGGGGTGCTGCGCTCAACAATCGCGATCGTCAACCGGAAGTGATGGATCAACCTGGCCTTGACCCAGGTGAGCATGCAAAAGCATTGATGGGCTTGCGGCGAATTAATACGATCAGTCGCTGTTCCGCCGGTTTGTTTCGCCCCATCGAGGCCCTTGCAAAGACTCGTCTGACAAAGCCACTGCGCGTTCTTGAACTTGCCTGTGGGGGGGGTGATACCGCCATCGACCTCTCGCTGATGGCCAAGCAAAAGGGGTTGGCACTTGATCTTCATGCCTGTGATCTCAACCCTGAAGCTGTTGAAATTGCTCGGACCAATGCAAGGACACGAAAAGCAGCGCTCACGGTTTTTACTGCTGATGCCTTGGCAACACCAACAGACCAAAGCAGCTTTGATGTGGTGTATTGCACGCTGTTCGCACATCACTTAGATGAGCTTGATGTGGTCCGTCTTTTAGAGGGGATGGCGCTTCGATCACGACAACTCGTCCTGGTGGATGACCTCATTCGTAGTCGACTTGGTTTTGGATTGGCTTGGATTGGCACCAGGCTTTTAAGTCGCTCCTGGGTGGTTCATACCGATGGCCCTCTGTCTGTACGCGGCGCCCTGAAACCCGATGAAATGATGGCCATCGCGAAGCGGGCAGGTCTTGAGAACGCGCAGATCAAACGCTCGTGGCCGGAGCGTTACCTCTTGAGCTGGGAACGAGATTGAGATGCAAAACCTGTGGGATGTTGTGATTATTGGTGGTGGGCCTGCTGGAGGTCTGGCTGCTTTGGATTGTGCACAACGGGGGTTGCGCGTGTTGCTCGTTGAACAACGCGCGTTCCCGCGTTGGAAAGTTTGTGGATGCTGTTTCAACAATCAGGCTCAGGCCATTTTGAGTTCGCGAGGTCAGCACAATTTGATTGTGGATTGCGGCGGGCAAGCACTGCAGAGCTTGAGACTTGGACTGCGTGGACGTGAAACATCATTGGCTTTACCAGATGGCTTTGCGCTTTCGCGGGAACGATTCGATCAAGCCCTCATCGAGGCAGCCATGAACGCTGGAGCATCAGCACGCTTCGAGATGACAGCCCAAGTTGAGTCAGCAAGCCCTGGGTACAGGAGCGTGCGCCTAAAAGACCATCACAGTGGAACGAGCCGTTCTGTCAAAGCACGGGTTGTGCTTGTGGCCGCTGGCCTGTCCCAGCGTTGCCTTCCCAAAAACGAAGCAGGACAAAGCAGGATTCGCAAGCAATCAAGACATGGGGCCGGCTGCGTCGTTGATGATGAGTCTTCTCACTACCCCGCGGGAGCCATTCATATGGCGATTGGCGACCAGGGCTATGTGGGCTTAGTGCGCCGGGAAGATGGATTGCTCAATCTTGCAGGAGCCTTTGATCGCCACGTCCTCTCCAAGGGACAAGGAGCCGTTGATGCCGCTCAGAATGTTTTAAAACAGGCGGGATTTCCAGTGCCGGCGGCCCTGGAACGAGGTCAACGCTGGCAACTCACTCCAGCGCTCAGCCGCAGTTCAGACGAGGTAGCTGGAGAACGTTTTCTTGTGATGGGCGATGCCGCAGGTTATGTCGAGCCCTTCACCGGTGAAGGGATGGCTTGGGCCTTAACGGCAGGCGCAGCAGCAGCGCCATTCGTTCTGGAAGGACTGGAAGGTTGGAGCGACGATTTAGAAGCGCGCTGGAAAAAAGCTCTTCAATGGCACATCGGCAGGCGGCAATCGGTCTGCCGAGCCTTATCCACCGTCTTGAAACGCCCCGCCCCCACAACCGTGTTATTTGAACTGATCAGACGTTGGCCCTCACTGTCTGAACAGATCATCTCCAACCTGAACGAGGTCAAGCTGCCAACGCCTTTAGGTGAGCCATGCCACTGAGTGTTCTCGGGCTCGGGACCGCAGTCCCTACGCAATCTGTCAATCAAACGGAGTCAACAACCCTGTCTGAATGGGTCAGTGCAGATCATCCCGAGCGAGCCTCGCTCGTACGCCGCATTCAAAGGCGATCACAAGTGGAAACCAGGGGAAGTGTTTTATTAACTGGCGATCCACAGCAAACAATCCATCAGCGCTTGCCGTTTTATGGGGTTGATAGCCCCAACACGGCCGTACGGATGGAGGCATTTCGACTGCATGCCTCCTCATTGGCGCTCAAAGCATGCCAACGGGCACTGGATGAGTCATCAATCTCTGTTCAACAAATCACCCATCTGATCACCATCAGCTGTACAGGATTTCATGCTCCAGGCGTTGATTGTGATCTCATTGATCAACTTCAGCTTCCGCTCAATGTCCAACGGACCCATGTGGGGTTCATGGGGTGTCATGCAGCAATCAACGGTTTACGCGTCGCCCACGCCTTTGTCAAAGCTGATCCCGAAGCGGTGGTTCTGCTTTGCGCCGTGGAATTATGCAGTCTTCATTTGCAATATGGCTGGAATCCTGAACATGTTGTGGCCAACACGTTATTTGCCGATGGTGCCGCCGCTTTGGTCGCGACGCATGCTGAATCCACATCCCCGGAATCGAGTTCAACAGGACTGTTGCTAGAGGCTTCTGGATCCACGGTGATTCCGAGAACCCGCGATTTAATGCATTGGCAGATTGGAGATCATGGCTTTTCCATGGGCTTATCCCCAAAAGTACCAAAGGCGATTGCGACGACCTTGCAACCATGGCTTAGCCAATGGCTGCAGGTCCGTGGCATCGATCTCAATGCCATTCAACATTGGGCTATTCACCCTGGGGGCCCAAGAATTCTTCAAGCATGTGCTGAATCATTGACTCTCAGAGAGGATCAACTTGCTCATTCCAAACATATTCTTAGTCGCTATGGAAACATGTCTTCAGCCACTATTTTGTTTGTGCTTGACCATATGCGTCAAGATGATTGTCATGGACCATGCGTCGCCCTTGCCTTCGGGCCAGGATTATGCGCTGAAGTCGCCTTGATGACGTTATAGAGGCCTTGCCATCAACGATTTAAGCCCTTTTCTTCCTTAAAATCGAGATCGCATCGAGGCATTTGATACTGACATTGATGTTCACAACAAATTGATGTTCAAAACAAATTGACGTTCCATTGCGATGGGTGTTCCGTTTGTATGGATATTCAGGGGTGAAAAATAGCCTTCAAAACAGCGAGCGAGGATCATAGAAGAGCCTTCACTTATTATCATTGGAACGTTGCTGAGCAGATAGAGATGGAACGGATTTGTTTAGGGTTTTTGATGGCTCTATTTTTCACCATCCTGCCACTTCCTGCTGATGCTCAGCTGAGGGATGGCCTAGCGACACCATTGGCTGCGACGCCCCTCCCCGAGATCGCCATTTATCGATCTGAGAGTTGTGGTTGCTGCACAAAATGGGCTGAACACGTTGAAGCAGCAGGATTCCCAATCCAAGACAAGGTGATCAATGCGATGGACGCCTTCAAACAAGCCAATGGCATCACCGAGGAGCTGGCGTCTTGCCACACGGCCATTGTGGATGGCTATGTGGTGGAAGGGCATGTTCCAGCAGCATCCATCAAAAAAATGTTGCACGAACGACCTGATATCAGAGGACTCGCAGCTCCTGGAATGCCCATGGGATCTCCTGGCATGGAAACAGCCGGCGTATCACCAGAAGCCTTTGATGTTCTTGCGATTGCCCAAGACGGTACGGCTACTGTTTTTGATCAAATCAGACCTCAGTGAAGCTCTAGGGGATCTCTTTCAAAAGGATCTTCATCACGATCCCTCAACGATTATTTGTGATCAAGTGATCTGTTCATCATCATTTGTTGCCTTAACCCAATAAACCAAGCGCTCGCCCATGATGATCCAGGTGGCGATCAATCACGCTTGCGACGAAAAAATAGCTGTGGTCGTACCCCTCGTGAATCAGTAACGCCAGTGGTTGGTGGTGGTTAGCGGCGGCACTCCTCAAATCCTCTGGACGTAACTGTTCTTGCAGGAAGGGATCAGCGGAGCCCAGGTCAACCAAAAGCTGATCCTTTCGGTGATAGCCATCCTCCAACAAGGCGACGGCATCCCAATGGCGCCATCGGGCTTGTGCTTCAGGGGTGGTGCCAAAAAAATAACCAAACGCTTTTTGCCCCCAGGGGCATTGGCTGGGATGGCAAATCGGAGCGACTGCTGATATGGATTGAAAGCAGTCTGGATGCCGCAAACCAAGAATCAAGGCGCCATGGCCTCCCATCGAATGGCCGGATAGGCCTAGACGCTGACGATCAAGGGGCAATTCAGCGCAAAGCCGTGAAGGAAGTTCCTCCAGGACATAGCTATGCATGCGGTAGTGCTCAGACCAGGGTTCTTGGTCTGCATCAACGTAAAAACCGGCGCCATCACCAAAATCCCATTGACCCGAGGGATCGCTGGGAACATCCTCTCCCCTTGGGCTGGTATCGGGAGTGATCAAGGCCAGGCCTAGTTCAGCAGCTCGCCTCTGGGCTCCGGCTTTCTGCACGAAATTCTCATCGCTACAGGTGAGTCCAGACAGCCAAATCAATGCCGGCACAGATGCCGCATTCGCTTTGAGAGCACTCGGAGGCAAAAACACACCCACGGTGCTGCTGCCCTTCAGCTGCGCAGACTGCAAGCGGTAGCGGCGTTGTTCACCGTTAAAACAACGTTGGCTGCTGATCAATTCCATTCCTATTAAACGCTCCGCTAAAAGTGCACAACCGTGCGAATACTTTCGCCCGCGTGCATCAGCTCAAAAGCTCGGTTGATGTCCTTCAATTCCATGGTGTGGGTGATGAAGCTCTCGAGAGGAATCTCCCCCGCTTGATAGCGCTCCACAAAACCGGGCAATTGGCTGCGTCCACGAACCCCTCCAAAAGCAGAGCCGCGCCACACCCTGCCGGTAACCAGTTGAAACGGCCGGGTGCTGATCTCCTGGCCAGCTCCCGCCACACCAATGATGGTGGATTCACCCCAGCCCTTATGGCATGACTCCAGTGCGGCACGCATCACATCCACATTGCCAATGCACTCAAAGGAGTAGTCGACTCCTCCATCGGTGCGTTCAATCAAAACCTCTTGGATAGGGGCCGCATGGTCGCGGGGGTTGATGCATTCGGTGGCACCAAGCTGTTCGGCGATGGCGAACTTTGCGGGATTGAGATCGATTCCAATAATCCGCTCGGCTCCAGCCTGAACCGCACCAACGATCACCGCCAAGCCAATGCCACCAAGCCCAAAAACGGCCACGCTGCTGCCAGGTTCCACCTTGGCCGTGTTGTGGACCGCACCAATCCCCGTGGTCACACCACAGCCAAGCAAGCACACCTTGTCCAAAGGCGCATCAGGGTTGATCTTGGCAACGGCAATCTCCGGCAGAACGGTGTACTCGGAGAATGTCGACGTCCCCATGTAGTGATGAATCATCTGATTATCACGTGAAAAACGACTGCTCCCATCGGGCATCACCCCCTTTCCCTGGGTTGAACGGATCGCCTGACACAGATTCGTCTTACCGGAAAGACAAAAACGACAACGCCCACATTCGGGCGTGTACAAGGGGATCACGTGGTCGCCTACTGCCACGGAGGTCACGCCTTCGCCGATCTCCTCAACAACGGCTCCACCTTCATGTCCCAGCACCGCAGGGAATAGACCTTCAGGATCTGAACCAGACAGCGTGTAGGCGTCTGTATGACAAACCCCTGTCGCCACCACACGCAGAAGCACTTCGCCTGCGCGGGGTGGGGCCACATCGATCTCGGTGACATCCAAGGGCTCGCCTGGAGCCCATGCCACCGCAGCTCTGGAGCGAATCATGGGCGATGCAGAGACGAGTCTTCAACCATCATCGCGCTGATGATCTGCACGTCAGCAGGCACAGTGCAATTCAGAACAGACCCGACAAAGCGGAGACAAGGCACCTTTCCTGCCTCCGTGAGCAGAGGCGTAAACAACCAGCTAGGGGAGAAAATTAAAACCGATGGCTAACCTGATACATGGGACGAACGCATTAAATTACGCTCCCTATTAAACATAAAGAGTCCGAATGAAAAGGCGAAGGAAATTCCAAAAGTAGCGACAAAGTAAAGATACCAATATTTCATCTGAAGCCTCATCGCCTCAGCAACCATGAATGCAAAGGCAGCTATCAGAACGAGAGTCAGGTCGGCCGCGATGAAACCGGCGGAAGCATTCGCCCAAACGCCTTGAGAAAACAGGTCAACAATTGCAAGGGGGTCGGTTAGGCCTAAAGCTTCCGTTTCTTGAATAAACTGGTAGATGCAATACCAAGGCCAAGCCACTCCAGCGAATGCGGTGGCGGCATAAATGAACAGGCGTAGCTTGGCCATACTCACAATGAGACAACATCTAATCTCTCATAGGCCAAGAATTTAATCAGTACATACGCTACAAAATATTCTGGTATCAAACAAACAAAACCATTCAACAAGAGTCTCTGAATGACAACGGCTAGCGTGAAGATACAACGTTCAAGCGATAGGCATCTGTGGGAATTCGAATCGGAACAAGGGTGTAAGGAATCGCTGCGGTCTGCTCTGAAGCACCCTCCCAATTCTGAATCGTTTGCATCCAGCGCACCAAAAACACCCTCACGCTGAGCTCAGCCAATGGCAAGCCTGGGCAACCATGTTTGCCGATCCCCCCAGGGAACCAACCCTCTTTGGGCAGGCGCAGGGCACTGCCTGCAAAAGGGCATCCACGGGTCGGATTGAGGTTGTTGTTGACGTCGAGGTCACGCATCCAGCGTTCTGGAGTGAACGACTGAGGCTCCGGAAACAGTGCCGACATGCTGTTTCCGATCCGCGGGTCGGCCGTCACGACGGTGCCAGCAGGAATCCTGTAACCGGAAACCTCAATGTCCTCAGAGGTCAACCTGAAACCACCTCCGGCCGGAGGGATTAATCGAAGCGATTCGCGCAGCACTCCCTGAACGAAGGGAAGATCCCATGCAGCGAGGTGGCTAGAGCTGGCAGGGTTCTCCAAATTGTGAATCGCGGCTTCCTTGAGAATCCGATCTCTCACATCAGGACGCTGTCTTGTTTGAATCAAACAACTGGCCATAAGGGAGGCAACTTCGATGTAGGCCCCCCAAACCATCAACACCGTGGCGGTCGCTATGCGCTCGTCGCTCCATGGCTGGCCATGTTCATCGAGATTGTCAGTAAAAATCCTGAAACAAGCCCCATCCAGTTCACCGCGTCGATGTTTTTCCAGGCGCCCGTGCATGCTCTGTTGAAGCTCAGCTAGCGCCTTCTCTCCCCGACGAAAGGATGGAAGCTGCTTGCTCAGACTTAAAAGTGCATCGTTGTAAGAAATAAAGGCTTCGATCTCCTTTGTTGTTAACGATTCACCAGCAAAGAGTTCGGCATAGAGATTGAGACAAAGATGCTTTGCCTCCAGGGCTATGGAGGTGCTTCCTCGCTGAGCAATGTCGGCAGTGAACCGCACCATGCTGCGGTTGATCCCAGGGAGGTACGACTCCAGATTGCTTGGGCTGAAAAGGGCGGCATAACCACGCCGCGTGGAACGATGTTTCTCACCAGCCTGATTTAAGGCACCATCGGCGGTATGCAGTGCGGTGAAGGCAGGAGGTAAGGCGCTTTCACTGATGCTGCTCTCGAGACGAATGAATTGCTCCACCGCTTCAGGACCACCCAACACAGCCGTCGGTCGAAAGAAGAGGGTTGTTCCAAACACAGGACCAAATTGTTGATGGCGTTCAGCGATAAACCCATCAGGATCCCTCAGGTAGGCGATGGATTCGCGCACCCCGATCAACGGACCCGTTCTGCAGGGAAGCGGACGCAAGCCATTGGTGGTGCTCATTCGCTTCAATCGCTTACCAGAGGATCATCAGTAGCAGATCGACTGCAACTGGGACTCGGTTCCTGGAGGAAATGAATCAATCCAACTTCAGGCTGATGGGAGCAGCAAGAGCATGAAAATTATGATCGGTGAGATTGGTATCTCCCAGCTCCAGGTTGTAAAACAAGGCCGTTGGCGCCTGAAAAAATGGCCCAGCATGCCAAGTGCCCAGATGAAGCTGCACAGCTTCACCCGGAAGGACCTCCACCAATTGCACGGATGCAGCACAGAGCTGTTCAGGTTGGAGCGCTGGAGCGGCTACGGCCAACCACCAAGGCTGAGCATCGGCTGAACCTAAACACTGGGTGGCCCGCTGATGGCGGGTCATGCTCGCCAACACCGCCGGTCGTTGACGTACACGCATGACGTAATAGCGCAGGTCAGACCCCTCAAATTTGAGCTTGGCGTCGGTGTCGCGATGGGGTGTCATGTCATCCACCGGGATGATCGCAGTGCCAAAACGCTCAAAACCGCAGCTCTGCAAGGGGAGTGAGGTCAGTGTCGCTGCAGTCATGACGCGTTGCTCTCTCCTCAGTAGCTCTAGCTCATCCTCGATCTTTTCTGATGGATTCAGCCAAAAACCGTTGAGGAGGGCGGCCATACAGCCAAACCTAAAATGATTACAAATTTCTCAGATCTAAATATTCCAACAATCCAAATCAATCCTGATGCAGAGGAAGGATCTTCCCTGTCATGAAACACAAACTTTCATCAAAACCTTGACAGTGAGGCTCCAAGAGTTGGTCCTACGAACTAGGTTTACGGCATCAAGATCCAAGTCTTGATCGCATTGTCTCCGCCTTGGATGGATTTGTCAGACATTGCAAACAAAATATTTCTGAAACATCAAGGCAAAGTCTGGGTTGATGCATTATTAATAAATGATCTGACTGGTTTCAAGTGACCACAAAACAAGAGGCTCATTCCATTATCAAGGGCTGCCTAGAAACCAACAGTGCCTGGGTTGAAACCTTCAATGAACTCGGCTGTGTACTGGCGTTTGATCTCGACCCAATGCTTGAAGGAACCGTTACGGTGGACTTCATCGTTAAAGACTTGTGGGACAAAGGAATTAGGGCCACTCAAGACGAAGTTGTAAAAAGTATTTGTAGCTATGCCATTGAAAATGATTATATCTGGTCGGTAGAAACCATTTTTGATAACTATGACTATACGGCGAAGACCCTTGAAAATCTTGGTGAAGACAGCAAAGCACTGTTGACAGAGCTGGCCGATGAGTCGGGCAATGAGGCATTTAAAACGATGGTTACATCGGGCTCATAACAAATCCATTTCGAGAGCTCATGAAGGATAGGAGTGTTTTTATTTCTCCTTTATAGACTTAAGACACTCCTTACCAATCAATCTTAGAGAGCAGAAGATATTTGACCCCTCTTATTGATTCCTTCAGACAGACGTTGAACCATTAAAGAATGGTTGCAAGGTCTGAGTCTTAATGCTTAGAGACAAGAGAATGAAGAGCCACGCGGTTGATTTTTCCCACAGAATTCAGGGGAAGGGAGGGAAGAACCTGCAAGACTTCCGGCGCCTTATACCCCACGCGATCACGGGCAAAGGAGATTAAGTCTGGAATGGTGGGCACTGAACATCCTGTTTTGAAGGACACATAAGCATGCACATTTTGTCCATGCACGTCGTCTTCAATTCCGATCACACCTGCCTGATCCACAGCGGGATGCTCCATCAAGGCTTCCTCCACATCTTGGGGACAAATATTCGATCCATCGTGAACAATGATTTGTTTTCGGCGTCCGCAGAACCAGAGGTAACCATCATCATCAAGACGCATGGCGTCACCAGTATTCAACCAACCCTCCTGAATGGTTTCTGCCGTAGCCGCAGGATTATTCCAATATCCGACCGTCAAGGTGGGCGACTTCACCCAGAGAACCCCCTCCTCACCACTGCTCAGCTCTCGTCCATCGGCTGAGCGAATGCAACCTTCAAACCCAGGACACATCTGACCAACAGACCCAATCCGATTTTCAGCTTCAATCGGGGAGAGGCTTGCAAAGCCAATCTCGCTCATGCCGTAGCACTCATCAATGCGCTGACCTGTGGCCTGTTCAAACTCCACATGCAACTGATGGTTCACCTTGTCTCCACCACTGATGCAAAGCCGAACCGATGAAAAGTCGCTGCGTTGGAGACGTTCATCGCGCACAAGGCTAAAGAGCGTGACAGGTAAGGCCATGACGACCTGGGGATGGTGCTGGCGAAGCAAGGTTTCAAGGCAGTGGCAACTGAGATTGTTCGGGACCAACACAGAGGCACCACGGCACAACGCAGACAAGGCAAACGTCGATGAAGCGATATGGGATAACGAACTACCAGCAAGGAATTGCTCGCCAGGCTTCAAGCCCGTGACCTCTGCAACAGAAGAGAACATCCAGCCCAAGCTTTTGCGGGTGTGGGTGACACCCTTCGGTTTTCCAGTGCTTCCTGAGGTGAAAAACAGAAAGCAAGGCTGGTCAGGATCATGCTCTGTTTGGAAAGGGGGAAGGTCTCCCAAGTTTTCGCTCAGCTCAGCGCTGAGCTCTCCAAGAAATCCAGCGTCATTCGCCCTGATGCATCCAAGCTCACAAGCCCTTGGGGCATTGCTGGCATCAACATCACTCTGACGTTCGCAGTGATGCAAAAGACATCGAGCACCACTGACCTCAAGGGCATGGTTGATTTCAGGAACGGTATAGCGATAATTCAGGGGCGTTAAAACAAGACCACAGCGCAAGCCCGATAAATAGTGAATCAACAGCTCCAAACTATTAGGCATCAGGGAAGCAATTCGGTCACCCGGGCGAAGACCAAGGTTGAGATAACGCCTTGCCAGGGCATTGCAAGACTCCTCAAGGTCAACCCAGCTCATGCTGCGGTTGAGATCATGAACAGCCACTGCGGATGGATCACGGCTCAACCCCGCTCGCAGCGGGTGGTCGAGTTCAAACGGCTCAGCTAGAAATCGACCGGATACTTGCAAAGCAACAGCTCAAGATCCTTCTTTGTTAGCACGCATCAAGCAATTGAATTCTGTAAGCACCTGCTTACATCGTGGGGCGTGTTCAGCATGAAGTTGTAAGCAGCCGTCGCTAGGACTGGATGGCCACTTCTGATTGGGTGGCTGTTCTTGCAATTGGAGAAAGTGGGCTCGTCGTTAGCCAAGCAAAAACTAAGGATAGAAAAAGCCTACCGTCAGGCTTGCGGGGGTCGGTTCTATGCCCCACCACATGCCAAGGATGGAGAAACAGAGGGTTGCCGCCGCAAAAGGCCGTGATGCGTGCAATTCTTGAGGCTCAATAAATGAGCAGATATCTCTACAGACATCGGTTTGATTGGTTGCCAGCTTAAGAACAAGGCGATTCACGACTGTGATCGCTGAAAAGAACAGTCAGCAGAGGTAGACTGTTCTTTTTTTATGAGAAAAATTGAGTATGTATCACTAGGGACAATTGCCGATTGTTTCGCCATCGTGGTTATGAAGCCAATGCTGGGGAGCCAACGCTTCACTAGAAAGGGACGGTCTGGAGAAATCGGCCGTTCTTTTTTATGATGCAGCGCTGTTCGGCTGAAGCTAGGACATTAGGTCCTTTAATTCTTCTCATTTAGATCAAGCACTTTTTTCAAGAATTAAAAATAAACGACAAGAATCTATTCGGCATCCAGAGAAAATATACCATCAATGAAAACATCAAGGATCGATTTATGAACGTGGCTGAAAGGTGGTGTTGCCTAATGAGCCGGAACACAAGAGCAGAATACAGGCAATTTTGCTACTCCAATATAATTTGTTAGAACCAAAGAAGAGATTGAGACAGTAAATTTTAATCAAAGAATGGTATTTAAAAATTTATTCAGGTATTCATCGATTGCAGGAAAGCTAGAAGATCAGCATCTACACCTTATCTTTTTTCTTTTTCTTGGCATGGGAATGCTTTGATGACAGATGAAGAAGATTTGAGGCCTTTGCCTGGTCCTCCGTTTTGGTTAGCTTTGTTACCAGATTCCAAGTGTCTTGTGGCGAAAGCTCACCTTCATCGCTCCACTTAAGGCTTGAGAGGTGATTGGATGACATGAGAGGCTTTTAATTAATGAGAAGATAAGAGAGAAAGCACTGCTTCTGTCAGGAATCACACGCCTGTTAACGGTAGAAATAATTAAGAATGCACCTTTTGATACGGAATATCGTTTAAGGGTTCAATTTGTACTATTTAGATAAAACGAACATCCCCTTCAGCCCCAATCATGCTTACTAGCAGCACTCATGCCATTACAAAAAAACCTCTAAACGTGCGTTAATACATCATTGGGCGTATTTTAGTTTATTCCATCTCAGTGATACTGCGAATAAACCTTTTGCACGACCAGGGAAATTATCAATGGTGTATGAAAACATGGTCTCAATCATAGGTATAGAGTACGCATCATCCTCAAAATCTAGCTTGTTGATTTCATCGATCGACAAACTCGTCTCAGCCATTCCAATCATCGTTCCCTTCTCAAACGATTCTTCAGCGGAACGACCAGAACAGTAGAGTTTTCCTGCCTGCATCCCAATATTATTGACCAACTTCAAGCCCTGTTGGAGGCTTGATGCAGAGAGAGGACTTGAAACGGCGAGAGATAAAACAGTGGGAGTCAAGAGAATCAAGCTTTTCAAAAGCTTCATCGTGATCGCCAGGCATTAGAGATTTATTCTAACTTCCAACCGGATAGATAACACACTCTTTTGTGATTTTATTTACAGTAATACAGGCTCAATTCTAAAAAAATAATTCATGATCCAAGCTGATAACGATGATGACATCTGAAAACATCATTGAAGACAGAAGCTAAACCGTTAATCCTAGCGGCATCGTTCAAGGATGTAGTTTGCGGTCTATAAGCAACTCAATGCGCCGATCAGAGTATGATTTAGATTGAGGATACAGTCCTAGCTATTATTTATCTCCCTTGCTATACCTGCAAGGTGCCTCGAATCTGAACAATGAATGACATATGGTTTGACGCCAATCATGTAGAAGCCTTGCTCGGTGGTCGAGCTGTGATTCATGATCTCAGCTTAAAACTCAAATTAGGCGAATCAACAACACTATTAGGACCAAATGGTGCTGGCAAAAGCACACTCGTCAATCTAATCAATCGCAGTGTTTACCCGCTTGTCAAGCCAAGTTCACACCTTAAACTGTTTGGGAAAAGCACCATTAACATTTGGCAACTCCGCTCGTCCATCGGCATTGCAACGAGTGAATTAGAGCATCGATTTTTGCCGCATATTTGTGCGAAAGAGCTTATTTTAAGTGGTTTTTTTGGAGCCACACGTTTAGGGCGTGATCAGAACCCAAACCAATCACAACTCGCTAAAAGTCAATCCATCATGGAGCAACTTGATTTAGGAGCCTTTGCGGAGACACCCTTCGGACAATTATCAGATGGCCAACGACGACGGCTCATGATTGCTCGAGCACTGGTGCATTCGCCCAAAGTGTTAGTTCTGGATGAACCCTGCAGAGCACTGGATCTCAAAGCATGTCATCAACTCCTCGCCACCATGAGAGACCTCTGCAATCAAGGCACAACACTCCTCGTGATTACGCATCGTATTGACACGATTATTCCAGAAATGAGCAGGATTTTATTCATCAAAGAGGGAAGAATCTGCGACGATGGAACTCCAACCCAATTACTTTTAGACAGCAAACTGAGCAATCTATTCAAGACTCCTCTGAGAGTTCTTGAACACAAGGGGTACCGACAGGTCCTGCCAGGGTAAGACCAATGGATTAACCAACAGAATCCTGTTCATCGGAATCCTGTTCATCGGAATCCTGTTCATTGGAATCAAGACAACGAACAGGCATGGATGGTGGTGCAAGCTGCAATGTCAGCAGAACTGCTGATGATGAGAGGGTGTTTGACCGCGCTGACGGCCTCAAACAGCAGTGGATCTTCTGGACGTGGTAATTCCCTAGCGAGCTCGCGCCTTAAGTCGAGAAAATCTTGGCAATACAGCAAACTGAGGTGCGGATCAAGCCGGTAGCCGAGCTCAGCAGGAGAGCTGAAACGCAACTGCAGAAAGTAGGGATACAAAATCTCCCTGGCCTCGGCGCTGAAGCGCAGCACAAGACTCTGCGTCAACATTGACGTTGCTTCAATGGCTTTGGGCCAAAGGCATACAGGTTTGCAGTCCTCGGCGAGCTGTTGAAGTCGAGCAATGACCTGCTCCTGGCTCACACCATGGTCTCCATCGAGATGCTCGCTGTAGAGCGTGATGTGCGGAGGCAACGTACAGACCTGGACCCCTGCCTGGATCCGTTTGCAAGCCAAAGAAGAAAGTTGATCCAACGCTGCCTGCGCTTCACGACCTGGGAGAAGCCAGTACGACACCGCTTGTGAAGCCATAGAAGAGGCAAGGGTCAACAGATCTAAAGGGGAGTTTCGGGGATGCGTCGCAAAGATCTATTGGTCAGACAGCAAACGTCAGGCCCCGATCAGTGACCTTCGCTTGACTTCATTTTGGCTTGTAGTGAGGGGGCCAAGGGTGATAGCCATGCATCAGCATGACTCGATCGATCAAATGCACAACGATGGGCCTGCAGCTCCAATCCGCCGATTTCTCGCATGAGGACGGCATCACCTACAGCATCCGCCGCGACACGCTCGAGCAAGACTTCACCATCTACGAGAAGCGCGATGGCGAGTGGGTGGATTGCGGACTCGATCAGGCGGTGAGCGAGCTGAACTTCGCCGAGTTCAAACGCCTGGGCTTGCTGATTAAAAAGATCATGGATGCCGATCAATGGCTGGCGTAGCGCTTCATAGGCCATTTGATCCTTGCCATGAGCAGGCATGGAAAAGGTCTTCTGACAACTAACCGCACGAAAAATGGGCGGAGTTGTCGAACTCCGGCCCATCAATCGTTCTTGAACTTCTAGGGAGCTTTCCGTTCAATCGCACAGGAACGTTGAACACTCACACCGTTGAAGACGATGACCGCTCTCTGATCATCAATTGCCAGAGAATGGGGTGAAAGAGTGATGCAGAACAATGCGCAAGGCGCCGTCATCATCACGCACGTAGCCGAAGGTTTTGTCCACTTTGCTCACTAAGAAATTTCCGTTAGCGAAGAAGAATCTGATGATGCAACCCATGATTTAATTTTCATAGGTTGCAGATGTGAGTTCCGCATGCTGGTCAAAGAGCAAAGAGAGCGTCGAACTGGTGGTAAGCGGGTTTATCAATCCCGCCACTTTGCAACATCTTTCGCAGCTCAATAATTTCCCTGCGTTGAGCCACGATAATTTCGCGAGCGAGTCGAAGGATCGTTGGATTCGTGGAGTTTTTGCGCGCTTCGTGGGCCATTTGAAGGGCACCACCGTGATGCTCGATCATCCCTTCAAGAAACCACTGCACTCTGTTCTTGCGTGTGGGCTTTGTGCCTGACATGCGCATAGCAGCGATCACCTCTGGGCTCATGCGCACCAGATCGCTCATCGCATTGGGATCGCCATTTAGGCGAAGCACAACTGGATAAATCGGAGCATCCGGATACCAAGCCTTGCGCCACTGACGCATCGCTTTGATTTCACGGGCCTGTTCGTCCCAGATGCTGTTTGCTAAAGCGCCTACCCCAGGGGCGCCGATGTTGAAGACGTATTCGCTCATGCGCAGAGCGCCGGTGTGGTGTTCCACCATTCCGTCGATGAAGCGAAGGTCAAACGTGCTCCCCGCAGGGCCTATTCCATGGTTGTTGTGTGCATGGCTGTGATGGTCATGACCACTGGACGTCTGCCCTGGAGCATCCTCTTGTTTTGTGGGATCCGGTTGGTGCATCTCATGCCCGTGATGGCCATGGTGATGACGATGGTCTTGTGCGAGGACCGACGGTGTTGTGCAAACTGCGATTGCGGTCGACGCAAGAGCTAGGAAACGCATCAACGTTTGGAGTTGTCGTAGAGGTTGGGGATGAAATTATCGGGCTTTTTCATCTTCGTTAGGGCTGGTTTCTGAAGCCCAGCAAATTCCCGTCAGCCAGGGCTGAATGCAAACTGAAGATTGGTCTTCATGTTCAAGGCTCTCTATCGATAAGGACCGTTAGCGGCCTTGACCAGAAAACTCATCGTTGGCAGTGAGGAGTGGTGTGCCCTGCCCGAAATCGGACTCCCTGCAATCAAAGCGCGGGTTGATTCTGGTGCCGCTACGTCCTCCCTTCATGCCTTCAACATCGTGCCGTTTCAACGCGATGGGGAGTGCTGGATCAGTTTTGAAGTGCACCCCCTTCAAAACGACCGTTCGGTGGTGGTTCGCCATGAGGCTCCTGTGCTGGAGCAGCGCGGTGTCCGCAACACCAGTGGCATCACAGAAACCCGCTATGTGATTCGCGAGCAATTGGTGCTCGGTGAACAGAGTTGGCCCATCGAATTAACCCTGTCCAACCGGGATGCCATGGGGTACCGGATGCTGCTGGGGCGTCAGGCCATGGTGGGGAGGGTCTTGGTGGATCCAGAGGGGAGCCTTCAACTCGGGGAGGTTCCGTCGGCTCAACTGGAAGAGATGTATCCCCGTTGCGAACCGAACGAAACGGTTTGCGCATTGCTCTCTTGGCTTCAGACCCGCAGCTGTACAGCAACCGTCGACTTCTGGAAGCCGGCGAGGAAAGGGGGCATCGAATGGAATTCCTCAATATCAAACAGTGTTATGTGCGCCTCGATCCGCAGAATCCCGAGATTCACTATCGAGGCGGAAATGTCGTGGAGAGGATCGATGCAGTGATCCCACGCATTCGCCCCAGTGTCACTTTTTACGGCTGTGCGATTACCCGACAATTCGAGGCCATGGGCATCCGCGTGCTGAATGCCGCGGAACCGATCAAGCGCTCTCGCGACAAACTACGGGCGTCTCAGCTCTTCGTACGCCATGGCTTGAGCATGCCTGTGACTGGCTTTGCCAGTTCCCCCTTAGACACCAAAGATCTGATCAAGATGGTTGGTGGAGCACCACTGATCCTCAAGCTGTTGGAGGGAGCCCAGGGCCGTGGAGTCGTTCTTGCCGAGACACAAAAGGCAGCTGAGAGTGTGATCAATGCCATGAAAAGCCTCAACGCCAACCTGCTGGTGCAGGAATTCATCAAGGAGGCAGGAGGGAAGGATCTGCGCTGTTTTGTGATCGGCGGCAAACTCATTTCGGCCATTGAGCGCACGGCTGCCGTTGGAGATTTTCGTTCGAACATCCATCAGGGGGGTTCGGCTCAAGCTGTGCGAGTCCGACCTGAAGAGCGCAAGCTTGCCGTTGCAGCAACCAGGGCACTCGGTCTGGATGTCGCTGGGGTCGACATCATCCGCTCGGAACGAGGTCCCTTGTTGCTGGAGGTGAACTCCAGCCCTGGGTTGGAGGGCATCGAAACCGCTACTGAAAAGGATCTCGCCGGAGCGATGATCCAGGAGATTGAGCGGAAACTGGGTTGGACGCGCTCGCTTCTGAGCGATTCTTTAGCGGCTTGATGGTGTTACGGCTGCCAGGGAGGAGAACCGCCCTTCCTCAAAAGAGAGACAACCATTACAGTTTGTAACGAGGGGCTTCGGTGGAACGGAGAGCCTTTATGGGAGGGGTTAGACGCCCTCCTTTTTTGTGTCCGCAAAGGGGCACAGCGTGAGGACAACAGCAAACTCCGCCGCCATGATTAGGGAGGAAGCGGTGCTGGATGCTCGCTGAAAAGGGCAGTCGGGAGGACCGCTCTTTTTTTATGCCTTCTAAATAAAAATGGGTATGTATCTCTAGCGACATCAGTCCCGTCACTCGCTTGTATTGACACGGGTCGGGTGTTGGGGAACCCCTATCCGTAAGACGGTCGACGGAGAATACGACCGTCTTTTTTATGGAGGCCTGGCCTCAGACACATTTGGAAGGAGTTTGCTGAAGCTTCAGTCGTATCTGCATGGCTTGTTGGGCCGATCATCAAGAGGTCAAAACAAGACACCATGGGAGGAGTGAGAGACCTCCCATTTTTATGCGCTTCGACCAATGAGCGCTGGTCTTTTGCCATGACCAAGATGATCACTCGCCAATCGCATTCAAAGCCAAGGGCTTCAAGCAGGCAATTTGAGAGATTCAGGCTCAGATGACGCTTCAAGCAACATTTAGGGCCCGGATTAAGCAGTAGGACCTCAAAGAACAGAGAAAGTAATCCACTAAGCACAAAGTCCTAGGAACTATTTATTTCGCAATCATTAACTTGCCATCAAATAAAAACCGTTGTAATCATTTCTCAGCCGGATTAAAATGATGAGGGCATTTAAAAATGAACACGACTGTGAATCAATCACAGAACGATGGGAAGCGGTAGACGCTTACCTTGAATGCGTCACAAGTTGTGGGCTTTACGATGGCGTCTGCGTCACGACCTGCATCACCAAACATCTTGAACCGGGAACGGAATTAAAAGACGAAGTGAAATTCGAACGCAAGTATTAATGCTTATCGTGATTTCCCAGTTGGCAGGCTTGATGGGTCTCCGCGTAGGAAATCCATGTCATCCCAGCGATCAAGACGATTAGAGCAAACGTTCCAAACCAATTAACTGCAAGCATAATTACTCACCTTCTCCACTAAATTAATTAAAGCATAGGTTGGGCTTATTTTCAATGAATTCATAACAAATCAGTGTTCTTTTAAATAATCAAGACCGAAGCCACATGCCACCCTATTTTCATAAAAAGAGGATCGCCAACATTCCTTCTCGACCACGGCTGGTGTTTGGTGATGGGTGATGGGGATCACAAGGCCAGGCTGCACGGCTGTCGCTGACAACAGCGCGATCGCATGTTCCCGATTGGTTTGATTCAAAGCGGGCTTCGCTATAAAGGAGTACTCGGTTCCGGTGGTGATCAGCTGCTGGAGGAAACGGGGAAAGTCTGGTGAAAGTCCAGCACTGTCCCGCAACTGTGAAGCGACCCGTCCTGATTTTCAGGTTGGTCGTCAGTCAGAACGCCCGCCGTGTTTGTTCGACGAGGATCGATTTTTGAATTCATCAATCAAACAGCTCAGACCAGCTCTTTCAGTGCTGCTAGGTGGTTTGACCTTGGCCATGGCTGGATCTCCAGCCCTGGCCCATCATCCCTTTGCCATGCCTGAAGGCGGCCAGATGACTTGGCTGCAGGGCTTGCTGAGTGGAATCGGTCACCCGCTTCTGGGCCCAGACCATCTGCTCTTTCTTGTGGCGATCGCCCTTGTGAGCTGGGAACGACCCCGTCGTTGGCTGCTGCCGATGTTGGCTCTTGGGCTGATCGGTAGCGGAGTGGCGCAAGTTGTGCCCCTCTCCGAGAGTCTTACGCCGTGGGCTGAGGCCGCTGTATCGCTAACCCTCGTGCTTGAAGGTCTTGTGATTTTGGGGAGGTTGCCCTTGATCACGCTGTTGCCGGCGATTGCTCTGCACGGCTACCTGCTGGGTGGAACCATCGTGGGGGCCGAACCCACGCCTCTTCTGGCCTATGGCCTTGGTTTGCTGGTAGCTCAAGGGGCACTGCTCTTGGCTGCTACATCCTTGTCACGGGAGCTTCAAGGCTGGCTGGGAGAACGCAATCGCCAGCTCCTGGCAGCGGTCTGGATCGGAATTGGCTCAGCATTTGCCTGGTCCATTCTCATCCCCTGACCCTCACGCTCAAAAGCCAGCCTTGAAAGGCTGGTTGTTTGACCGTTGCTTTCAAGAGGCTGGAGACGAGATCTCCGGACTCTTTTTATGTGTGAGCGTCTCTGAGACTGTCCAAACAAGCAGAAAAACTCAGAGACAATGTATTGAGTGCTCTTTAGAATTAACAGATATTAATTAGGCACAAAGGGTTATTTAAAGGAATTCATCATCAACCCATAGGTTTAAACAACATGGTGATTCACCCCAGCCGACAGCTGCCACAGGATCTGCGAATCTGCCTGGCGAAGGCTGGATTGCCTGCCCTCATGACCGTGGCCAGGCTGCATGGCAAGCCATCAGAGCGAGCCCTTGCCGGTATCCGGGGAATCCGCGATCACCTGCTCAACGTTGACCTCGATCTAACCTCACTGCCAAGCCTGGAACCGGAGGCGATCGCCGCCGCCATTCGTTGCTGCGATTCGGATCCTGAATGGAGAGAACGAATCCTGCGGGGCATGACGCTAATTGCGATGTTCGACGGTCCCCCCAGCCCAGAGGCTCTTGAGCTGTTGGAGCAGACAGCCACGGCCTTCCAAGTGGATCCCAGGCCCGTGAACAGCTATCGCAACGTGATGGAGGGGCATCTTCTGGCGCTGCGCTTCGACATCATGCGCCGGGGCTTCATACGGCAAGCCCTTGAGGCCACGATTAAGGCCGGTGGCTTCTCGGTTTTGACGGCAACACTCAAGGTGTTGAGTGGCCATGAGGACCGGGCCATGCGCGAACGGTTTGAAGGTCTGAAGAGCTATCCAGCAGGCAGCTTCGGCAAGGCCTATGCCGACTTCATCGAGATCAACCAATTCGATTTTCCGGGAACACCGGGGGGACCACCTCCCCCGGTGTTCAGGCACGACTGTTGCCATGTGCTCGGCGGATACGGCACCACGGCTGCGGAGGAAGGCGCTGTGGTGGGCTTCCAGGCGGGATTTGAAGGGCTCGATCCTTTCGACGTCATCCTGTTCGTGATGGCGGAATTCGAACTGGGGATTGGTGTTTCACCGTTCATTCCTGGTGAATGGCATCAGCTGGATCCGGACCGGATCTTTGCCGGCCTCGACCATGGCAGCCATGTCTCCTGCAATTTGATTAAGGACATCAATCCATGGACTCACTTCGCCGACCCGCTCGAAGACGTGCGGCAACGGTTTTCGATCCCTGCTCGCGGACGAGCGCCCGAATATCCCTAGGGGGAACAGGAGCAGCGTGTTTTCTAGACCTATCAAATGAACAGAGTTAATCAACAGAATTCGATCTGGATATGACGCATCAAAACCTTGTGAAGGGATCCATTAATTGCAACCGGTGAAGTCCTGGTAAGCAAAGCGTTCCCTCTGTTTTTTGCGATCTAGGTTGAAAACATGGAAGGGAAGAGGTTTGTCGTGAACAAAAAAGTCGTTGTCCTCGATACCAATGTTCTCCTGCATGATCCAGAGGCGCCCAAGAGCTTTGGGGCCGATCGCATCGTGCTGCCGATTCAGGTGATCGAGGAAATTGATCGGTTCAAGCGTGATCCCTCTGAAAAGGGGCGGAATTCCCGTCGTGTAGCTCGACTGCTCGATGGTCTGCGTGAGCGGGGCAACCTCGCTGATGGTGTTCCATTAACGCCGGACGGTGAAGGAACCCTGGAAGTGGCCTTTTGTCGGGCTGAAACCTTGGCTCAGTTGCCACCGGAATTGCGGGGTGGCGGGGGTGACAACAACATCCTGGCTGTGGCGTTGGAACAGATGCGGGCGAAGGGCTTGAGCGAGCCACCCGAGGTGGTGTTGATCACCAAAGACACCAATCTGCGCATCAAGGCGGATGCCGTGGGTCTGGCCGCCCAGGATTACTCCAACGACAAGGTGGCGATCTCCGATCTCTATCCAGGGGCCAGGGGCGTCAAGGTCTCCGCTGATGTGATCGATGAGCTGCACCAAAAGGGTCGCCTTTCGGTGAAAGCGCTGCCAGCGGATGTGGTGGCGTCTTTGCAACCCAATGAGGGCCTCACCCTGATCGATCGCGACAGCGCAGACCACACCTTTTTGGCACGTCATCGCGGCAATTCAGGAGACGTGGAACCACTGGTTTGGCTCAAACGCGCCCGTCTTGGTCGCCTAAAGCCGCGGAATCGCGAACAGAATTTCGCCCTCGACTTGCTTCTGGATCCCTCCGTTGAGCTGGTCACGCTTGTCGGTAAGGCCGGCACCGGTAAAACCCTGCTGGCGATCGCTGCTGGCTTGCATCAGGTTGCTGATCAACATCTTTATGCCCGCCTATTGGTGACCCGTCCCCCGATCTCCTTAGGCAAAGAGATTGGCTTTTTGCCAGGTTCCCTGGAAGAAAAACTTGCTCCTTGGATGCAACCCATCGTGGACAACCTTGATTTCCTTACGGGGGATGCGATGAGCAATGAGCCGAAGGATGATCGCCGCCGCCATGGTGGTGGGCCGAAAAGCTCCTGGGCTGACCTTCGCGAGATGGGGCTTCTAGAAGTGGAAGCAATCAATTACATCCGCGGTCGCTCGATTCCCCATCAATTCATGGTGGTGGATGAAGCGCAAAATCTCACCCCGCATGAGGTGAAAACGATCGTGACGCGTGTTGGGGAAGGAACCAAGATCGTGTTCACCGGTGACCCGTATCAAATTGACAATCCCTACGTGGATGCCGAGAGCAACGGCCTTACTTGGCTCGCTGAACGCTTAAAAGGTCAGACCCTCGTGGGCCACATGACCCTGACGCGGGGAGAACGCAGTGCCCTTGCTGAATTGGCAGCAAATATGTTGTAACGCCCGTACCAAGCATGAAATCAGACGCGATTGATTCCACGTGGCCCAGTGATGATCCAACCCGGGTGGCTGACAACCTTCAGCAAATCATCCACTCGGACACCTATCGGCTCGCGCATCAGGATCTTGCTCTTCTCAACACGTCCTCAATGCGTGGCGTGAGGATGTTGCTTGAAATCAGCAAGCCTGAGCTTCACTTTGAAGAGATTGGCATCTCCTCCACCATCATCGTCTTTGGGGGCGCACGCCTCAAGGAACGATCAGCAGCAGAAGCCCATCTTGAGAAGGCAATCAGGGAGCTTGATACGGATCCAAACTCCAAACAATTGCAGCGAAAAGTGAGCCGTGCCAAAAATCTTTTGGAGCTGTCGCCCTTTTACGATGCGGCGAGGGAATTCGCTTTTTTAGCCTCACGTTTTGGTCAATCAGACACCAGCACAAGGCCTTGCTGTTCCTCCCATGTGATTGTGACCGGCGGCGGTCCTGGCATCATGGAAGCCGCTAATCGTGGAGCCTTTGATGCGGGTTGCCGCTCGATTGGACTCAACATTGAACTCCCACACGAACAAAATCCCAATCCCTATATCACTCCTGAGCTCTGCTTTAAATTTAATTATTTTGCACTGCGCAAATTTCACTTTGTAATGCGTGCCGTTGGCGCTGTGTTATTCCCAGGTGGGTACGGAACACTCGATGAACTTTTTGAGGTCTTAACGCTGCGTCAGGTAGGAACTCAACATGCCATGCCGATCATTCTGTTTGGAAAAGATTATTGGACGCGCCTGATCGACTTTGAATACATGGCTGATTCAGGGCTGATTGATGATCAGGATCTTGACTTAATCCAGTTTGCAGACACAGCGACGGAAGCTTGGGATCTCCTGCGAAATCATCCTCCTCAACCGTCATCAACGGCCTAGCTAGCAAGCACCGTTGTGGTCAAACCGGCAGACAGCGCGTGGCGCGTAAAAAATCCTGCTCACCTCAGGCCGCGACGATGGGCTTGCAGAGAGAGAAACAGCGTTTGAGGATCCTCGTATCGCTTGGGCAGGGCTTGATGGAGCGTGTAAAGGCGCCGCCAACACACGCTTTTGCGTGCTTCTTTCTCCTTTACCCCATCAGCCACCAGATAGTGCATGGCTCGGGTGTAAACCGCTTCCGTTTCACAGAGTTCGGCAATGGAAGGGTCATGGGTGAAGGTGATTGCGGCCATCTCCACAGTCTCAATTCGTGCAAATCATTAAGCCGCAGCTGGTGCATGGAGCACTACCCCCATTTGGGGTGAATCCCGCTTGGAGCCAAGTTTGTGGCTCTAGACAGCGCTCTGATTAGATCTGAACCATTCCACAACGCATGCCCTTGAGGACCGCTTGAACCCTGTTATTCACTTCGAGCGTGCGCAGCAATCGCTTGGTGTAGGTACGGGCTGTTTCTTCGGACACAATCAGGTCTTCAGCAATTTCGCGATCCGTCCTGCCGCGGGCGAGGCGATCCAAGACCTCATATTCCCGAGGGGTGAGCCTCGGACAACTGAGATAGGGCAGTTCGTCGGAGCGCAGGGATGGGCTGCGATAGGAGTGATGCCCCATCACCGCCAGCACCGCCGCTTCCAACGGCTTGCGGTCTTCAATGATGTCGGCTTCCGCCACAACGGCTTCTAGCCAGGGCGCATTGTCGTATTCAATGGGAATGGCATCGCTCAGCGATAAAACAACCACCTTCAGGCTTTCATCGAGCTCACGCGCCTTGCGAGCCAGTTCGAAACCATTGCCTTTCTCAAGCAAATCGGTGCAGAGCAGGAGCTCAAATGACTCCTGCTTCAGATAATGCAAACAGGTTTGTTCATCGGTTACGGCGCAACCGATTCGTCCTCTTTCGCTGAAGCTATCGCAGAAACAACGAAGGAAGAATCGGCCTTTCATGGCAAGCGCGATCCGGCCGTTGATGGCAACGGAAAGCAGAGGTTCCTCATCAGCCGACTTCGGCTGGTTTTGGAGATATGGGGTGAGATCCACGCAAGGCCCTGCTCCTAGCAGCCATCTTTGCTAAGCGACCCCTCCGATCCTTTTCGGTCGTTGTCAGTCGTCATAGATACGGCATTCCGGCGCCTCTGGATTCAGATCACAATGGAGCTCTAGAGAGGTGGGATCCTTGTGCTCACCTGGGTGGTGGCTGCGATACGACTCCAGCTCTTCGAGCTCGGTTGCGTAGTGACGAACCTTGGCCCGATCGCCGCTGGTTGCGGCCTTGGCCAGTTCCTCACGGTCCTTGGCAATGTGCGTTTCGATTGAATCCATGGAGACATGTGCAACGGCAGGGATTCAACGTTCCGACCGCATGCATCCACTACCCCAATCTGGGGACAGCGAGGTTGTCCCCAAATGGGAGGAGATGCCATAGCCCTGCTGGGTGCAAAGTTCGGATCTATCGAGCTGCCAATCCATGGCTCCACCCAAGATCAGCATCGGTGAACTCGAAGCCAAGCATCCGATGTACTGCAAGGCCTTGAAGATCCTTGTCAGACAAGGCACAAGCAGCGCCAAACTTCAACGCACTCTTTGCTGGGATCGTCTGCGGTTGTTGAACCGTTCCCTGCCCCGTCAATACAAATCACCGGAGCAATTGATGCGAATCATTCAGGCCGAAATCTCTATGAATCAAAAACACTGAGGTCTTGTCATGTCTACCCATACCAATTCCGTGAAAGCACAAATCACCAGCAGCGTGATGCAACGGATTGCGATTCTCGATCAATTGGAGCGCTATGAAGACAGCTATGCGATGACACAGGAATTCAAAGAATGGCTGCTGGATCCCAAGCTGACCAGCCAGATGAGCACCCAGTCGTGATGATCGCTTGATCACGTCATTCATCGCGTGATGAATGACGCCCGCCAATGCCTTTGGAAAGCCCCTATCTGGGGGTATTGCAGCCTTGGATCGGAAGCAGAGAGTGAACATCAGCCGAACCAATCGATATGACCTCGTTAACACCGTCTCGATCCAACAACTGTCTTGGAAGGACCTGCTTGAAATGGATGCCCGACGGATCCCTCTCCGCTGTGGATCACGACGCGCTCATGCGCCGGCTCTGTGAAGCGGATCCCACCCTGGCGGGCTCCGAGATCTGTTCGCTGGATTCCAACCACAGCCAGCAGGGGTCTTGATGGCATAGCGCTCAGCGGTTCGCTGAGATCAGCTCTATAAGGAGATCTCTACAGAGATCCATGAAGACGTCTCGATTCCAAGCTTGGGTTCCCTCCGTGGCTCGTCTGAGCTTGGTGGGGGCGTCAACGGTTCTTTCTTTGATGGGGGCCCTAGACCCCGCTCAAGCCCATGGCGATGCCAAGGGACATGGGCTGATGCCCAATACCAAGGGAGCGCTTGGCCCGGAGTTGACGATCTATCGATCGGCGAGCTGCGGTTGTTGTACGCAATGGGGAGCGCATATCGCAGCGGCGGGGTTCCGGATCGATGATCAGATCAGGGAAGACATGAACTTGTTGAAACAACAGCGGGGCATTCGCTCCGAGTTGGCTTCCTGTCACACCGCTGTCGTGGAGGGCTATGTGATCGAAGGGCATGTTCCTGCTTCCGCGATTCAACGGCTGTTGGCTGAACGGCCCAACATTCGAGGCCTCGCTGTTCCAGGGATGCCCGTTGGTTCTCCGGGCATGGAAGTGAAAGGGGTTCAGGCTGAGAGCTTTGAGGTGTTAGCGATCGGGCATGACGGCAGCTCATCCGTCTTCGCTCGCTACTGATCCAATCTCAAAGGGAAGGGATCACCTGGACGGCCTTAACAGCATGACCACACCCGAGCCTGTGACGACGATGGTGAGCACGCCGAGCAGCAGCGGATAAAAGGGTTGGAGATTGAGCCAGCCGAAGTGTCCGGTGTGGATTTTGAGCAACCAGAAAGCATCAATGCCTTGCTCCAAGAGCAGGCTATAAAGCGAGCCTGTGCCCGCTGTGAGCAAAAGCGGCGCAGCAGCGATCGGCACGAACCAGCGGTGAATGCGACGGGCCTGGCGTTGCGTTTTCACGGGCGAGTTCATTGCTTGCGCAATTGTTTGTGGAGCTCTCGTTCATCCGAACAAGGCATCCAGCGGCCGTTGTTTTGATGACTGGTGCTGCAACCAATCTCCTGGGCTCGTTTCTGAGCCTCGGCTTTTGAGGCATACATGCCCTTGCCATGGGCAAACGCTGGGCTGATGCCTAATAAAACAGTCATCAGCGCAAGGGAGATCGTCTTCAACGTTCTGATCGCAAGCATTGACCTCAGCGGCCTTCGCAGTGTTCGACGGCTTTGAGGTAATTCAGTTTGCCTGGTGTGGTGAGACCGTTGGGGTTGACCGCGACACGCATCGCGATTTGCACATCGATGCATCTGTTGTAGCGATGGGTTTTCACGGCTTGGGGAATCAGCAAAAGGGTGATGCCCAGCAAGCTGAGACAGCTGAGCGCAGCCAGGGTTGGATAGGTGTGCGCCCTGACCATTTCACGAGCCGTGAGCTTTTGTTCGGCGTGATCGTTCACAGATGCTGCGTTCGGGCCCCCAGCATGGCGATTTGATTGCACAAAACCCACGCGGGGTTGAAACTTCTATGGCTTCGGTCGCTAGAGATGCGTGCACTGGTTCTCACTTGCGCTTTGCTCAGCGGCGGGCTTCAAGGGTTTGTTTTGCCCGCAGCCCTAGCCCATTCGGGCCACGGAGATGCGTTCGTCCAGAACGATTCCGTGGATCAGGTGAATGCCAGCCCCACCCAGGACCAGCTGCTGGGCATCAGCACGGATCAACCCCAGGTTTCCGCTGAAGGGCAAATACTGATTCCAACTTCGGCCATCCTTGATATGGATGGACAGCCACTGGTGTTCGTTCGCAGCGGCGACACCTACGACCCCGTGTTGATCAAAGTGGGCCCCGTTGTGGCTGATCGCACGGTGGTGCTTGAGGGGGTCACGGCCGATGAGCAGGTGGTGGTCTCTGGTGGCCTGTCGTTGTTTGCGGAGTCTCAGAAAAAAGATCGTCAACCGGTGGTTGTGGAGGAGCTCTCCACACCCGATCCCTCGGGGAACACCCCCTCCTGGATGGTTCCCGGCGGCATCGCAGTGGCGGTCATTGTGGTGATAGCAGCAGGGTTCGGCCTCCGCGGCCGCGGTTCTGGACGCAACGACAGCTGATCATTGCCTGATGCTCAACAAGCTGCTCAACGCGATCTTGCGCGGCGCGATCGCCCGCCGCTGGCTCGTTGTTGTTTGTTCATTGCTGATCAGTCTCTGGGGTGTGCTGAACGCCCTGGAGATGCCGATGGATGTGTTTCCAGCCTTTGCTCCGCCGCAGGTGGAGATTCAGACCGCAGCCCCTGGGCTGTCTCCTGAACAGGTCGAGCGGCAGATCAGTGAACCGATTGAAGCGGCGGTGACTGGGCTCACCGGAGTGGATGTGGTTCGCTCCGCCTCCAAACCCGGCCTTTCGATGGTTCAGGTGGTGTTCATGGACGCGTCGCAGCTGGAGGAGGCCCGCCAGTTGGTGGCGGGACGCCTGCAGCAGGTGCGCGCCCAGCTGCCTGAGTCGGCAGAGGCACCGGTGATTTCTCCACCGCTCTCGCCTCTCGGCACCATTCTTCAGTACGCCTTCACCCTTCCCGAGACCGCCAGCGCAGAGCAGGTGTTGGCGCTTCGCTCGCAGATTGAGAGCAGCTACGAGAACGCGTTGCTTGCCATTCCTGGGGTTGCCCAGGTGACGATCTACGGGGGGGATCTCGCTCAAACCCAGATCCAACTCAACCTCGAGGCGCTCCAGCAACACAACGTGGCTCTGAAGGAGGTGTTGGACGCGGCCTCTGATGCCCAGTTCAGTGGACGGGGCGGAATTCAGATTGCCGGCGGGCAAGAACGGTTGATCCTCACCGACAACAGCAGCGCAGACGCGAACGATCTCAGCAGCGCGGCCGTGGTGGGAAGGGATGGGCAGGTTGTCTCGTTGGGAGAGTTGGCGGCTATCAAAAATGCTGCTGGCTTGCGCCGGGGCGAGGCCAGCTTCAACGGCAGGTCGGCGGTGGTCTTGATGATCAACAAGAAGCCGGATGTGGACACCCCTCAACTGACGCGGGCTGTGGAACAACGGGTTCAGCAACTACATGGATTGCTGCCAGCCGATGTGTCGGTGACACGCACGTTTCGGCAGGCCCATTTCATCGAGATCGCCATCCGCCATGTGAGCGAATCCCTGCTGTTGGGAGTGGTGATTGTGGCTGCGGTGCTGGGGCTGTTTTTGATGAATTGGCGCACAGCCTGCATTGCTCTAAGTGCCATTCCTCTATCGCTGCTGGTGGGACTGCTGTTGATGCGTGGGGTGGGCCTGCAGCTCAACACGATGACCTTGGGGGGCCTGGTGGTAGCGATTGGTTCGGTGGTTGATGACGCCATCGTTGATATGGAGAACTGCTACCGCGGACTTCGCCGCAACAGGCAGGTGGAGCAACCTCTGGATCCTCTGGAGGTGGTCTTCCGCACCTCGGTGGAGGTCCGGCAGCCGGTGCTGTTCTCCACCTTGATCATCGTGGTGGTGTTTGCACCGATCTTCACGCTGACGGGCGTGGAAGGGCGCATCTTCATGCCGATGGGGATCGCCTATGTGCTCTCGATTTTGGCCTCCACGCTCGTGGCACTCACGCTCTCGCCAGCCCTGTGCGCCCTGCTGCTCAGTCGCGCACCGCTGCCGCAGGAGGATTCTTGGGTGGAGCGCGGCGCCCACCGTTGTTACAAGCCGCTGCTCGATGCGTCCCTGCAATCGCCCAGACGGGTTCTGGCCTTGGCCCTGACGGGGGTGGTGGCGGCAGGGCTGGTGCTTCCCTCGCTCGGGCGTGTGTTCCTGCCCGAGTTTCGCGAGCAGTCGCTGGTGAATTCGTTGGTGCTTTACCCCGGCGTCTCCCTGGAGATGACCAGCCGTGCCGGCCAGGTGCTCTCCGAACGACTTCAATCCAGCAAGGACGTCAGCTGGGTGCAGGTGCGAGCCGGTCGCGCGCCGGGGGATGCCGATGGAGCTGGGGTGAACACGGCCCATGTGGATGTGGAGCTCAGCGCGGAGGCCATGGATGATCGCCCCGCTGCGATTGGTCGCATCCGCTCAGCGTTTCTGGCCCTGCCCGGCGTTGCCCCGAATGTGGGCGGCTACATCTCCCATCGAATGGATGAGGTGCTCTCCGGCGTTCGCAGCGCCATCGCGATCAAAATTTCGGGCCCAGATCTCAACGAACTGCGCCGCCTGGGCAAACGGGTGCAAGAGGTGGTGGCAACAACGCCAGGGGTGGTGGATCTGCAGCTGGAACCGCAACTGCCCGTGCCCCAATTTCAGGTGAACATCAACCGGGATGTGGCCTTGGAGGAGGGGGTGAGCGTGGCGGCTGTCGCCAAGGCCGTGGAGGTGGCTTTGCACGGTGAGGAGGTCGCCGCAGCGCAACCGGCCTCAGGCCGGATGCCGGTGGTGGTGGCGTTGCCGCCGGATCAACGCGGTGACCTGGAAGCCCTGCGCCAGGTGCCCATCCGGGTGGCCTCCGGGGCGCTCAAACCGCTCGGTGCGTTCGTGACGATCGCGTCGGTGCGCGGACCGAACGAGATCAAGCGCGAAGACGTGAGCCGCAGGATCGTGGTCTCAGCGAATGTGGCCGGTCGGGCTTTGGGCCCTGTCGTCGATGAGATCCGCAGCCAGGTGGCCAAGTCGGTGACCCTTCCCTCGGGTTACAGCATCCGCTACGGAGGCCAATTCGAAGCGGAGCAGAGAGCCAGCCGCTCCTTGCTGACTTACAGCGTGCTGGCGGCTGTGGTGATCGCGCTGTTGATGGTGGTAGCCGTGCGCTCATGGCCAGCAACGATTGCGATTCTGCTCAACCTGCCCCTGGCCCTTGTGGGCGGTTTGATCGCCGTTCTGCTCAGCGGCGGGGTGCTGTCGATTGCTTCCTTGATTGGCTTCATCACCTTGTTTGGTGTCGCCGTGCGCAACGGTCTGTTGCTAGTGGATAACTTCAACCGGCGGCATCAAAACGGAGAAGCGCAGATGGCGTTAATCCGCAACGGCAGCCTGGAGCGGCTCAACGCCATTCTGATGACAGCGCTCACCTCCTCATTGGGGATGCTGCCGCTGGCGCTGGCCTTTGGCGCTGGCAACGAAATTCTCCAGCCGCTGGCGATTGTGGTGCTGGGTGGTTTGATCACCTCCACCTTGCTCACGTTGCTGGTGATTCCTGCCTTGTACGCGCGCTACGGGCGATGGCTGCTGCCGGAACCGCCTGCTCAACCTTGCGGATCGATCAAGCCGTAGACAATCGCTTTCACCACCAGTTGGGTGCGCCCTTGGGCTCCGAGCTTTCCGGTGGCATTCATCACATGGGTTTTCACGGTTTCCAGGGAAATGTTCAATTGATTGGCCACGCCTTGGTTACTGAGCCCGAGAGCCACGGCCGACACCACTTCAATTTCGCGCCTGGAAAGCTCCTCCACCAAGGGGGGAAGATCGGGCCTCGGCGCTTGCGCGCCCAGGCGACGAATCTCCTCGGGGTAATACACCTGTCCTTCGGCGAGGGTTTGAAGCGCCTGGATGAAATCCCCCTGCCCCGTCCCGAAGCTGGATTTGAACATCACGCCATCGGCATAGGCGTCCATGGCTTCTCGAACCACGGCCTGGGTTTCGCGCACCAACACAATCAAGCGTTGGCAGGAGGGGGAAACGGCATGCACACGCTTGATCAGGTTGATGCCATAGCCCGTTTCAAGATCGGAGCTGCAGATCAATAAATCCGGGTTGAGGCGCTGCACCAGGGCAAAGCCTTCGTCTTCGGTGGTGGCTGCTCCCAGCATCACCGGCCTGATCGGTTCGGTGAGGCACAGGCAAATCAAGGCCATGCGATCACCCATGCAGGCCACAACCCGCCGCTGTTGAAGCAAAACCCTCGCTTGATCAATCGCTCCTTTGATTGCGCGCGACTCCAGGCGCAGCTCCATAACGAGCGTTCGATGGTGATCTTGTCTTAGCTGGATTCCGCTGATTGAGCTTCGCTGCGTTCATGGCGAACCACACCACGGATGCAGTTTGGGTGAAGCTCACGCCCCAGGCGCCATGCCTCATCAGCGTTGGAGACCTGCACAGTTTTGATTTGCAGACGCCCCTTTTTCATCAGGATCAAGTCATAGGAGGGGGGCATCACGGCTCCACCGCACGCAACCCCATTGAGCCTGAAATCAAGACCGCTTACATCCCCTAGTTGAGGGATGGATGAGCTCTCCATGCTCCCTGGGATGTGGGATGTAAGGAACAGACAAAGCAACGAGGGTTGGGCTGTTGCTCTTTTTTTATGCCTGCACTGCTGCCAACAGGTCACTTTCCTGTGGATCCCGTTGCTTTAGATCGAGAGGAGTTAAACGACACCTACTGCACGCTGAGACACAGCTACAAATCCGTGATGATTAGCCGCGGGGTGTATCGCAGCAAGGCAGACCAAAATCGTGCGGCGATGAAAGAACTGGAAGCCAAGATCCGAGCGATTGCCGAACGGGAAGCCAACGTGCGCCAAGAGGCCTACGAAATGCTCGAGATCGTGACCAATGTGGTGGGGGAACTGGAAGACGCTGGTGATGACCTGGTGAATGAATTTGGTGCGTATCAGCTGGGCAAGCGCAGCTATCAAGGGGGCGGCTATCTCGGTGGTTTGATCAAAGCCATCGCTCGCTTCATCCGGCGTTGGACCTCCACGAAGCAGAAGCTCCATACCATCGTGGAGAAGCAACAAGCGGTGCAACTCAGCCTGGAGGGAACCGATGGGCAAGATCGCTGAAGCGCTGCGCGCCAATCTGAGATCGGTTGCCGCATCGGATGCGAGGGCTCTGCGGGCGATCGACCAGGAGCTGAAGGCTGCAACCGCTGGCCTAGAAGCGGCGAGCGCTCCCCTCAGCGGGCGGGTGGATCGCAAGGCACTGCTTGGAAAGGGAACGTTCAAGCAGCAGACAGTGGGCACGCTCAAGCGTTTGTGCAAGGAGAACGGCATCAGGGGTTATTCCAAACTCAAGAAGGCAGACCTATGCCAAGCCCTGAATGATCAGGGGGTTCAAGCACCACCACCGCCTCTGGACAGTTTCAGCAAAAAGGAGCTGGTGGCGATGCTCAAAACACTCTTAGAGCTGCCATGACGATCACTCCCCGCTATGGACAAGCCCTGCTCTGGGCTGAGGAATTGCATCGTCAGCAACGGCGCAAAGCAAAAATGGTGCCCTACATCTCCCATCTGATCAGCGTCAGCGCCCTGGTGTGGGAAGACGGAGGCGATGAAGATCAGGCGATCGCGGCGCTGCTGCACGACGCGATCGAAGACGCTGGCCAAAGCCATGAATCGATCGCCGCACGCTTCGGGGGAGCGGTGGCCGACATCGTGCGCGACTGCACCGACACAAGCCCTGATGCTGCCGTTGGGGAAAAGGAACCCTGGATGCTGCGGAAGACCCGCTATCTCAACTCCCTGGCAACCAAACCACTGAGCTCGTTGCTGGTAAGCGCCGCGGACAAGGCCCACAATGCCGGCGACATGGTGCTGGATGCCCGGCGCGATCCAAGCATGTGGAGCAAGTTCAATGCCGGGCTCGATGGCAGCGCCTGGTATCTGCGGCGGATGCATCAAGAGCTGGTCGGGGCCCTACCCAGCAGCCGATCCGTGGAGCGCCTGGGGGAAGCCGTGGACGAAATCCTCAACAGCAGCGCCTATCAACAGCTCATCCCAGCGGGATCAACCACCGAGACATGGGCGAACACCTACCCCGAACGCCATCACGACTAACCGCACGATCACAACGATGGCCTACGGCTACCAGACCGAGCCATTGCTGCGACGTAGGCCTGTAGGTGCCCCGCCAGGGTGTGCACCAAGCGACAACGGGCCTGGCGAGAACTCCAGCCCATGTGGGGACTAATCAACAGGTTTGGCGTTTCAAGCAACCGTTCCAATTCAGGCCCAGGCGGTTCCACAGGCAACACGTCGAGGGCGGCGCCAGCCAGCTGACCATGGCGCAAGGCCGCGCAGAGATCCTCCAGATTCACCAGGCCGCCGCGGGCCATGTTGACGAGCAGGGCGCTGGGTTTCATCCAGCTGAGCCGCAGGGCATTGATCAGGTTCTGCGTGTGCGGCGTCAGCGGCGCGTGAAGGCTGAGCACATCGGCCTTGCGCAGGGCTGCTTCCAGCTCAGCGCTGCTGCTGCGGCTGGTGAGGGCGATGCACTCCATCCCAAAGGCTGCACCAATCGCCAGAACCCCACGGCCGATATCACCGGCGCCGAGCACCACCAGGGTCTGGCCCTCCAGTTCATCAAACTCAGGTTCGATCAGCGAAAACACCGGGCTGCGCTGCCAGCTGCCAGCGATCAGATCCCGGCGGCGCTGATCCATCGCGCAGCAGAGCTCGAGGATCAATGCCCAGGTGATCTGCACCACCGAGGCGCGGCTGTAGCGCCCGGCGTTGTGCACCCGGATGCCCTGCTCTGCGCAAACGGCATGGTCGATCTGATCGGTACCGGTGGCAGCCACGCAGATCAGGCGCAACTTGGGCAGCTGGCGAAGCAACAGGCCATCCAAGGGAATCTTGTTGGTGATGGCGATCTCGGCATTTTGTAAGCGCTCCATGCGCTCATCGAGGGAAGTGGAGGGCCAGGCCTGCAGATCACACCATTGCTGCATGGGCGCCAGATCAACGGGCCCAAGGCTGAGGGCATCGAGAAACACCGCAGGGGGAAGCGGTGTTCCTTCTGCCGTTTGGCTTCGATCCCCCGCCATGCGTTTGACCTGGAAGAGCCCTCAGTTTGCGGGGTTCCGCCCCATCGCTCCAAATTGTCCCCAGATGGGGATTGGAGGCCCGCTTTCAGGCGCAGTAAGACGGTTGCATTCGAGGCAAAGCCATGAAGCTCGACCTTGCTCAAGCTCAACCCATGGGAAGCCTCATTGTTGAGGGAACCCACCGACCATTCCACGCCCTGGCCTGTGCCCTACGGCCAGCCAGCTTGCGGATCGCCCTCAAGGTCACAAACCGATGAGTTCCGCAGCACAACCATTCGTTGTTCATTACAAGAAAAACGACGGCAGCCGGCACACGCTGCAACTCCTTGCGACCAATCGCAAGGAAGCACGGATCGTCGCCATGGAAACCAACGCCTACGTGCGTCGTTATCCCACCAGTGTGGATTCAATTCTCCATGCCGCCTGACGCCGCCTGAGGGTTGATGCTGGAGATCAAACCGTTCACGCCTTCCGACCTAGACGTGGTCACAAGGTTGGCTCGTGAACAGGATTTCGCTCCAGGAGTGGGCGACATCGAGATCTATGCCAACACCGATCGCCAAGGGATCTGGTTGGCATGGCTCGACAACGAGCCTGTGGGTTGCATCGCCGCGGTGACATACAACCCCGGCTATGCCTTCATCGGCCTGTTTGCGGTGAAGTCGGAGTATCAGGGCCAGGGGGTGGGGCGTCGCTTGTGGGAACACGCGCTGGAAACGCTGAGCAACGTGGATTGCGTCGGTTTGGAAGCTGCGGTCCAGATGGTGAGCTTCTACGAGAAGGCCGGTTTCGAGAAGGACTGCGTGACCACGCGCCGGCAGAAGATGTGCCTCAGCGATCAATCAGAACACCCAAACACCAGCCTGCTGCGCCGCAGCGACATCAGCGTTGTGCCGTTGCGCGACGTCTCGCTCGAGGCGATTCAGCGTTACGACGAACGCCATGAGATCAGCCCGCGGCCCCATTTCCTTGAACAGTGGCTGCGCCATAAGGCCGGGGAGGTGTTTGTGGCCATGGATGGCAAGGGGGAATGCCATGGATACGTGCGCATTCGCCCCTGTCTGCTCCCCATTGGCGAAGGCTGGCGGGTGGGTCCGTTGCTGGCAGAAGAAGAGGCCATGGCATCGCTGTTGCTGAACAACGCCATGGACCGCCACAAGGGAGTGGTGCTGATCGACACCCCCGGCTTCAACCTTGCAGCCAAGACGATCACCAAGGCGAAAGGCTTCAAACCGATGGCCACAACGGTGCGCATGTACAAGGGCGTAATGCCGCAACCGCAAGGCCACGATGGCAACGTCTATGGCCTGGCCTGCCTCGAGCTGGGCTGATCTCTTCGATCAGAGCTAACGGCAGCGCTGCAGAAGATTCCAACCGAACAACAACGCAGACCCATCGTGGTTGGTGAAGCGAGACAGAGCTGCGCATAGGCAAGGCGTTCGCAAGCAAAGCTCAATCCAGTTGCCTGCTTTCCACCTTCTGCCGAATCGCCCGTAGCAATTGCTGGATGGTTTCATCATTGGTGGAGATACCAACGCTGTGGCGATGCGGCGCGCTTCAAAGAACAAGGCGCAGCGAAGCTCCGTGGTTGTTTTAGCTTCTCCACCGTTGACTAAATCCGCACAGGGTTTAAATCCACCTTGAACCTCGTAGCCATTCATTGTGTGGGCAAAGCGACCCCATGCATACCAATCGCCATCCGGATTCGGGATGTCATCCAATTGCAAATCCTGATTACTGATCGGGTTAATGGATGACATTCTTCGATGTGCTCTTGTCTGATGAGTTTGGGTCGAATGACAAATAACTGAATCCCCCATATGAGTGGTCTTTAAGGCCGACTTATCCGCCAATCGAGATAAAGGCACAAACCCAGCGACCAAGCCATCGGCCTGACCCTCTCCAGATCATCCAATAAGGGCACCATCCATTCGGATTCAAGCTCAACTGCTACATCCCTTCCAAGCCCTTTATTGCCGACCTCGTGACCCCTATCCATCGGAAGACTCCAGAGCAATGATCAGAATCCACAATCAGTTGGCATCACTGCGATATCTCGGATACAGATGTGTTGTGGCTGCTGCCAGCAGAAAAGGACAATTTTGGCGAGTTCTACAGGTTCAATGAAAGTGGGATTGCCAAGCACTTCGCTGTATTCCTCAAAGCTAATCCCCATCTTTAGATGAATCTCTGTTCGGATCAGCCCAGGCGCAAGGTTAATCACACGGACGTTGTGCTCAGCCTCGGACATGTTCAGGCTCTCGCCCAATGAGCGCACGGCGTGTTTGCAAGCGTGATACACAGGTGCTCCTGGAGCAGGCTTGCGATCGCCAATGGAGCTGATATTGATGATTGTTCCGCATTTACGTTCACGCATTCCTTTCAAAACGTGGTGAATACCATTTGTCACCCCTTTGATCATGGTGTCGAGTTCCTCATTGATCTGCTCGAGGCTGAGACTGTCCAGTCCGCCGATGTGGATCATCCCTGCGTTATTAATCAGACAGCCAGTGGGCCCGTACTGACTCTCTGCTGATGCAATGGCATCCCCCAGCGCTTGGGCATCGGAGACATCGAGCTGCCGGTAAAGCACTGGCTTATTGGCCAATGCGGGATCCACCTCCTGGTTTCTCGATATCAACAAACAGGGGTGACCAGCTGCAGTAAAAGCATGTGCCAAAGCCTTTCCGATCCCTGCGCCCGCTCCCGTAATCACCACCAGTTGTTCTGTCATGGCCTCGATCGACTGCCGAATTGCTCACAGCTTGGCAAGAGACCCTTCACTTCGTAACGACCAAGCCCTGATAAGCCACATCCTGCAGAAGACTGCAGGGCAATAAAAACCCCGCTCGTGGCGGGGCTAGTGAATCTTCAGTCGGGAGACCGATAGCGACACATCACGCTCCCTGCTATTCCCTAGCCGATTGACGTCAACGAGCAGCGTGTCGTTTAAAGCAATTGGTTTAGCCATGGTTATTTATATGCTTAAGTTTTGAAAGAAAAGCAGAGATTAGTATTGAAACATCGATGCAGGTTTGAAGCCAGCATTTAGATTGCAAGGAACCGCAATATCCATCAGTTTTGGACGGGGAAGGTTAAGGTTATTCATGATCTCGACAAAATCAATCTTTCGCGTTTCGGACCTGATTCGTTTATTAAAACGTTTTTGTTCGCCAACAGTTGTTTGAGTCTGTCCGTTATAATCATGACCTGGAAAAATAATACAGTCGTCAGGCAATGCATAGATAACCTCGGTAATAGAAGTATAAAGATCTTGCGAGCTACCATTTTGAAAATCTGTCCTACCACAGGCACCTATAAGCATGGTGTCTCCAGTGAAGACTACAGACTTATCGTGATTAACAAAAACCATACTGTCGAGAGTATGACCAGGTGTCTCAAGAGCAACTAAGTATTCAGAACAGAGGTGAACCTCGTCACCATTTTTGAGATGCCAATCAACATGTTTACCTTCAGCCTTAGCAGACAAGCCATAACTAACTCCAGTTCGAGCAGCAAGCAACCCACCCCCCGTAATGTGGTCGGCATGGACGTGAGTGTCAAGAATTTGGTCTAGGATCAAACTCTCATTGTAGATGAGCTTTAAATACTCATCAACTTTTGACTTTACTGGATCGATAACAATAGTCTTTCTAGAGCACGCGTTCGCTATAAAGTAAGTGAATGTGGAGCTTTCTTCATCGAAAAGTTGGTGAAAGATCATGTAAGGAAATTCGCTTGTGTTTCTCATGGTCTTACGCTCTTTATTAAGGTTGAGTTGCGCGGAGGCCACTCTCCTGGGCCTCTTCACGATCGCTGAAACGAACTGAATCCGAATCCCCTATTCGAGTGGTCTTTGCTGGTGCCCGATCCCCCAAAAGGACTAGAGACTCACACCCAGCTGTCACGCCATAAGCCTGTCCCGCTCAGCTTCAACCAGGTTGAACTCTTCTAGTCCTCGGTTTAATGCCTCACAGGAACTCGCCAATACTGCAAATATAAAGTCATTGTGCTCAATAAACATTTCCCCACCAGCTTTATAGCCGACACAGTAGGCTTAAGGATTAGTCAATGACTATCCACTCTCGTTGAGCATCAATGATTTCATAGTCCTCTATAACTTCATCATCCTTATAAAGAACTAGCTCCATGTCAATCTTGCTGAACTTGTCCTGCTCATATTTCTCTTCCTCCCAGCATTTCATGATCTCATCGTAGGATTCAGATGTATGTTCAACTTGAGATTCTCCCGTTGTTTGATTAAGGATAATTTTGTAGGTGGTCATTGTGAAAACTCTGCGAACTTATAAAGGATATAGAAGAATAAGGCATAACCACCAAGTGCCATCAATAGCTCCTGAAACACAGCCAGCGTCATTGGAGTGCCGAGGGGCATAGGTTAGGGGCAACTTCCTAAAGCATTCCCCACCTCAGAAAGCCCCATCCATATCAGGATGCAATGTCCCCAGCTGGCACCCTTATTTTAGCGATCTCATTTTATCTGATTTCTGTTCAATCGTGCCAGGCATCGGAGGCTGGAGCATTGATTGCGATCAGAAGGTTCCTGAGGAGGTGAGATGCAAATTGATAGGGCATTACTTTTATTAATCAATAACGCCTGCAAACACCTTCGGCTGTCTCTGAAAACTTTGGGAATACCCTGCTCTGATTTGTCGCGTAATAAAACTTCCCGCTCTTTCTGAGTATCAACAGCTCTACTTGTGTGTGCAGTATCTGCTGATAAAATTCAACTGCTACCCAACGTCCGGATGCATCCCGGTCAAAGATGGCTGCACCCCAAGGATCCATCTCTTGAGAGTAAGGCTGATTAATCCGTACATTTCCGTTTGGCTCATCGATTTCGACCTTCAACGCAACGGTGATCTCCTCTGATACGGGTTGAAAACCTTCCTCCTCAGTCATTGTGATGGTGCCTGCCGCTTTGCATTGGAACTGCTCAAGCCCGGCCTCCCCAGCATTTGCAGTTAATAGAGGATTCGTAAGAGCTATTGCCAGGAGAGAGGCTGCAGACGTAATCGCGGAACGGAGCATTGGGATGGCGTCAGTCCGCGCATGATGCCGATCTTTGCTTGGTTGCGCTCTTCGCAGTAATCGATCTCATGAATTGCCAATGAAAACCCCGCTCGTGGCGAGGCAATAGAAATCACCTCACTCTTGATAGCGATTTGGCCATTGAAAATTGCTCAACGTCACTGATTCCACGAAGGAGCATCAGCTGATCACCTGAATTAAAAGACATGCTCAATGCGCTGATCTACGCCTGGGTCAGCACCGCTAGAAGACCTATGCCAAGTTTTAGATGGCACTCAAAAGTGAGAGACACCACAGGCGATAAACCCCTTCAACAAGGACCAGTCACCCCCTCAACCATTCGGATCAGCTGATAAGGAGGTTGACTATTCTCAGATCTTTTGCCATCAGTGGTGTGTGGGACACGCTCTTGGTGGGGCGCCCACGTCATGAGGACGGTGGCGGCTTTTGTCGCCCCCCTCTTCATGCCCTCAGCTTTTACGTCAGATACTCAGGAAGCTTTGCTCTGCTCAGCCTCTTCTGCTTCAGCGCGAAGGAAACGCTTGCGCTGAGCGGATTCGTATCCGGACAATTCGACTGGTTTCTTCTCGTTGGTTTGGGTTTTGGGCTTGTCTAACCCCATCAACAAAGGATGCATTCCTCTTCGGCTCATTTGACTTGTCCGTTTATTTGGATTCCGCGTCTTGGTCAGCTTGACCTGTACACGTCTGTAGATGATGACGTCTTTAAAGCAAACATGCGGTGTGATTGGACACAATTGACATGAAGTGTTGATGACAACTGCGTCATCGCTTTCAGGCTGCGGAACTGGATGGCGTTGAGATATTGGCCAGACAACCAGTTCTTCAGCGGCTCAAATCCCAGTGGTGGGGTGTGTTCGCAGCCAGACTGCATTCAGCCATCCCCACTCCATGATCCTGCCGCTGCTGACCAGCTTGATCGCCATGGCGACACCAGCAAACTCAGGCCCCTGCCCTGCTGGGGTGGTACATCAACTCGATGGGCTCTACCGCTGGCAGGTTCAGCGAATGGAGAAGCGCACTGACCCGGTGAAGGATCTCTCCAGCCAGCGTCAGCGCTTCACACCATCACTGTTTGAGTTGCTGATTGAGGCCAGGGCTCTCACACCCGTCCGTGATGGCCGCTATCTCGACTTCGACGTGTTCAGCAATACCCAGAGCGAAACGTTCGGAGCCCAGGTGAAAAGCTGCAGCGCAGGGAAGAAAAACAGCCTCCAGGCTGAGGTGGAAGTGGAGGTGGGTCTGAGCGGCAGATCCAGTGGGATTCCACGCCGTTTGCTCTACGAGATGAACCAAGACAGCAAGGGCAGCTGGCGCATCAACGACATCACCTATGGCGATGAACAGGGCTTTCAGCTAAGGCCGTTTCTCAAGGAGCTATTGAATCCAAGCTCCTAATCCGCAGCGATATCGGTGACCTCATCGAGGGCCATCAACACCATCGCTTTGAAGTCGTCATCACTGAGTTCGCCATAGGCAGCGCGCAGCTGTTGAAACAAGAACTGCACCACCTCGCCGCCGGCATCGGCAAGAAGTTGCTCTGCTGCCATCTAGGCCGGAGTCGCTTGATACACGCGCAGGACTTAGACGATCAGGCAAGATTCATCGGTTGAAATAATTAGCAAAAGTCTCAGAAAGATAACGCCAATAGTTTCATCTCTAGAACAACGAACAAAATGGGAGAAATTGAACCTAATTATCCAAGCAATATGTGGCAAAAACAAAACTAAACATACAATCCGAGATCTTCATGAAATAAGTAGCACCAGCAAGACATAAGGGGGCAAAGAGTGGTCGATGCTTCTAAGCGTGAGAGTGTCATGCGATCTATTGATTCCAGCAAAAGAACAATTCGTTCCAATCCAGCGCTGTAAGAGACAAAAACTCGGCTCTATCAAGGACAACATTAGTAAGCAACTGCCTCCGGATCACTCACAACCATGACTCAGGCTCCTGAAAGCCAAGGAGCACAAAGCATCGCGACCCTGGCAGAGAATTGATCAGAATTGGAGAAGCACATTTTCCTACAAAGACTGATGTCAAAAAGATGACAAGCCTTTCATACCTAACTAGAAGTAGAATGAGTGCATTAACCAGCCTTTCGGGGGTTACCTATGACGAAATCCTCTTCGCAGTCTGCAGGCTTCAGCCGGCGCGAAAGCCTCCAACTCGGCGCATTTTCAGTGCTTGGCCTACTTACAGCCAGTAACGCCAAGCCTGCTGATGCAGCAATGCCAGATTCCTCGACAGGACTTGCAGCAAAAAAAGGAGATGGTCATAAGTTGGTACCGGATCAAGGTGTTCGCTTAACCGACAAACCAGACAACTATAAAACGTCGAAGTCGTTAAAGATCGACAGAGAAATCATAAACATTGGTGATATCAAGTTCAATCTCAACGGCTACGATCTTGGCAATCATATCCTCGTAATGCCTCAAAAAATGGGTGGAGGCGTCAATCTATTAGACCTGGGAACTGGCAGGGCACTGGCATCATTGTGGTATTGGAATTATGGTGATTACAATCCGATTAGCCACCACATTCAAGCCTTTCCAAGCAATAATCCATATCAGGAATTTGAGTTTATCAATAGCTGTCAGGGAGGAATGAATTCATTGATTTACGGTATGCCAACCTCCGTAACAGATCCACCTCCAGGATTCAATATGTACCGCGTTCGTTTCAATGGCGACGTGATGGAGCTAGAAGAAAACATCTCTGAAACAACAGGTCTTGGGCTCGGAGTACATACAACAATTCGGCCATCAGATGCAAAAAGCTATTGCATTTCAGATGGACAAAAAGACATATTCGCCTGGTTTGATCGAGCTTCAACACGGGTCTTACAGGCTTTCCGGTATGACTGGGAAGGAAATTCCTCCGATTTAAAAGATTGCTGGACTGGTGGTGGTGTACTCAAAATCACAAGAATAAAACCCAACTCATCCACTGGATTGTTTGATCTACGTGGCACAAAAGGCATCAAAATCAATTGGGAAATGGTGCCTATGGGTGAGCTTTTTGTTCCAGAAGGAAAGATTCCTGGACCTAATGTAAAAGCCCTCACAGGAGCTGATGCTTTTGTTTGGCATCCCAGTGGAAAATGGGGAGCTGAAATTATTCGCATGCTCGGTGGTTGTGTGATTCACGATGCGGAAAATGAAATGGCTCCGGTTTCTTACTGTGCTTTCCCGAGTGAGTCTCCTGACACTTACCCTGTGACGCGAATAGATGAAGACACATGGCAGGTTGTCATCGATCGTATTTATTCACCAGGGCATGAGCTTGGCTTTACTCCCGATGGAAATCATTTAGTAATGATGAATAATGGTCTAGAAAATAGCGTGGGAATTTTTGATAGCTCCAATCCTGACCCTAGAGAGTGGACAAAGATCAAGCAAATTATTGATCCAACTTGGGGAAAGCGCTACCCAAGTCCGTTCCATATGGCTTTTACCCCTGACAGCAAAAAAATGTATCTTGTTGTCCTAAATCCAGCACCAGGACGAAGCGGAATCATGGTAGTTGATACAGAAACTTGGACGCCAATTAAAGAGCTACAAAACATCACACAGGATATGCAGTCCTGCACAGTGACACCAGATGGAAAGTTTTTACTCGTTGCCGTAGGTGGCTTCCAGCGATATGCCTCCGGAGTATTTGTTCTTGATGTAGAGAAAGACGAACCCGTCGGGTTTGTCCCTAATCCTGGAGGTCATCATGACCTTACTTTGGTGCCAACGAACGTTGATCAACTTCGTTTCTCCAGGTCCTGCGCAATGTGAGCAGCATGCAAACGGCTTTAGCCGGTCTCGTTGTCAGCAATATTTGGCGACGTCGATTTCGCTCGAGTTTATTAATGACTGCTGTAGGTCTTGTTGCGGCAATGGGCTACCTCGGCTTTATTTTGCTCGGCCAGTTGCAGCAGTCACTGGAAGTTGCTTTTGAAAGACTTGGCGCAGATTTATTAGTTGTGGACAATTCGGCTCGTGTCAATCTCACTCAAGCGCTATTGACGGTTGAGCCTGAGGCACCGCCCCTTTCAAAAGCAACCCTTGATGCGGTCCAACATCTCCCACCCTCCTTTGTTATTAGTCCACAACGCGCTGTCTTCAGTAGTACCCAGTTGGGGATGGATCTTGGCCTTAGCCATGGATCAACAGTTCCTCTGTACGGAATTGATCCCGTAAACGACACCTCCGTTCAGTCATGGCTCGAAGACCACCGCGGCATTGATTTTCAAGATGGTCAAGTCATCCTTGGGCATCGCATACGCGGTCGCCTTGGTGATCGAGTGAGACTCCAAGGACACACCTTTCAAGTGTTTGGTCGGCTGGCACCTACTGGTATCACGTCTCATGAGAACGGTGTGTTCTTCACCTTGAGCGATCTCCAGGAAATCATGCCGACGCCACAATCAAATGGTCAGGGGGTGAATGGGTTGCTTGTCCAAGCCCCTGCCAACCGCTCCATTGATGAACTGCGATTCAACCTGCTAGCTGAGCTTGACGGTGTGAAGGTTGTAGGTGGTCGAACACTCTTGTCCAAAGTTCGTCAGGGTGGGAATCTATCGCTCAAGATCATTGCCACATTCACTCTCAGCTTGTTGATCAGTGTCTTGCTGCTGATCGGTCTTTATAGCTTTGGAATGGCATCAGAACGTCGCCAGGAACTTGGATTGCTTCTCAGCCTCGGAGCAACACCGACTCAGGTAACAGGCTTACTTTTTGGCGAAACAACTGTGCTTTGTGCCATGGGTAGTGGCATTGGTGTCAGTCTGGCCATGCTTTTGAGACCCAATCTCCAAGAATGGGTTGGCTGGAAGCTACAAAGAGCTGATTTACCACTACTTGAACTATCCACGAAGCAACTTGTATGGCCAGCCGTTGCTGCAGCATTGATCATCACTGTGTTTGCTGCTTTTGCATCGCTGCTCGCAACGGCAACGTTGCTGAGACGTGACCCCATATTGCTGGTGCAGAGCGATGACTGAGTGGGTTCTACAGGCAAGTGGCCTACAACGCTTTTACGGTCCCTCCTCAGCTCCCGTAGGTGTGATCGACGCCACAACACAAATTTGTGCCGCTGAATCAGTTGCTGTAGTAGGGCGGTCAGGGTCAGGAAAATCAACACTGATAGGGATGCTGGCTGGTCTCTGTGAGCCCCAAGCTGGCCAAGTGCTGATGATGCTCGATCGCCCCACCGATCTCTGGGCAGATCTCAACACCGGGGATCGCTGTCGCCTACGTCGTGGTCCAATCGGATTGATTAGTCAATTCACAAGCCTTCTCCCTTCATTAACAACCCTTGAAAATGTCTTGCTGCCAGCACGATTGGCAGGCCAAAGCAACGATGCCGCTCTCTTAACAACAGCACGTTATTGGCTGAATGCTGTGAGTTTGTCACATCGGCAGGACGCCTTCGCCTGTCATCTATCCGGTGGTGAGCAACGTCGCGCGATTGTGGCACGGGCTCTCATGATGACTCCTTCGCTGTTATTTGCGGATGAGCCAACCAGCAATCTTGACGCTGAAAGTCAGGCTGAGGTTTCTAGTCTGCTCCTACAGCTTTGTAAAAGCTCTGGCACCGCCTTGGTCATCGTGACTCACAGTGATTCGCTCGCAGATTGCTGTGATCGTCGTCTCACACTTCAACAAGGCATCCTTCGTGAAGCACAGGAATCAGCAGAACGATCATCCAATCTGCAACTCCCCACTGGAATTTCACAAGAGCCCCCAGTCGCCAATCCTCAACGTCGACGTCTTCTTATCGCCACTGGTTTAGCTCTGGGATCACTTGTGATCGGAGTGGTTCAAAAATCACGCCAACATCAACAAAATAGAAGCGAAAGACAGCTTCATGATGAGCGGATGAAAGGTCTCGCCTTTAGTGGTTTGTCAGCAGAACTCACTCACATAGAGCGAGATAATGCAACAACATATTGCGTCACGATTGTTGTAGAGAATCTGCAGCAAGATCAATCACTATTCTTGCTTCCTTTAGATGTACAGGTATACGTGCAGCAGGAATCGAGATGGCAACCATTCAACGCCACTTGGAATGATCGCAACCGAGGCGTGATGGAGTTGCAACATCCTGAACAACTCCAACTACAGCTTCTCGAACTTCCAGCAAGCTTCACTGAACTCGTGCCGGGATATATGCACATGCGCATCGACGTGACTTATGCAATCGCCGACCAACCAGATCCAAGAATTCCACCCGTCGAGCGTCGCGACTCCTTTTTTGTTTATCTACAACCACCCAATCCAGACGTTGAAAAGATTGCTCTCAATAATTTTCCAGAAAAAGCACCACTATTCATTCCGATGCCACCCCATTAATTCAAACCAAAATAATTCAGGTCCGATGAATCACATCTGAGCAAGTTGGAACATCAGCGATGAAAGCCTCAGGGGGATTTTCCTCGCTTGGGCTTACGGTCATAGCGGCAACAGGTTATATCTTTTCACTGATCTTTTTTGGAAGGAGTATGCGTATCTTGCCAATGGGATTTGCCTATGCACTTTGGGTTGGCCTTGGCATGATCACCTCATCAATTGTAGGTATTCTGATCTTCAAAGAATTACTTAGCTTATCCGTAATCCTAGGCCTATTGATGATCGCATCCGGCATTGTTGTCCTGAACGCTGCACAAGGAGAGACACTCTAATGGGGCTTGGATATCTAATTCTTCTCTTGGCCATTATTTGCGAAAACATTGGAACAACTGCTCTCAAGGGCTCTCATGGCCTAACACGCCCACTGTTTGCAGCAGCTGCATTAGCAGGATACGGCTTGAATTTTTTCTTGATGGGGCAGGCACTCAACCGCATCCCCCTCGCCATTGCCTATGGCATTTGGTCCGGCCTCGGCATGGCGATCGTAACGATCCTGGGGGTTGTCATTTACAAAGAATCGTTTAATTGGAAAATGGCGATCGGGCTAGGTCTGGTCATTGCTGGCTTAATCAGCATGAACGTTGCTTAGACCGAAAAAAATCCCTGGAGCCGATCAGCAACACACAAGGCTTCGTCGACGATCAACGGACGCAACAAGCTTTTGAAGCTCAGATCTAGGCAATCGCAAAGCCAATTAACTACCAAAAAAAAACAAACATCAGCTAAGACCACCTCCGCTGTCGCGATCCAGACATGGAGGGCCGGAGGGCCAGCCGGGTGCCAGCAATGTTGAAAAGAGACAGCTTTATGACCTTCCAGCCAGAGAGCGTGACTAAACCGTGAGCACTGGCTTAGAGATTCGTGCTTCGTCGATCCTTTTTGCAGTTAAGTGTGCTGGGCGCTCTCCTCGGCAGCAGCAGCCTGGAGCTGTTCAGGAAAACCCGTGCCAAAGCGCAGTCCTCCTGGGAACGGTTCATCAGCCAACCCACGTTTCAGAGGCCCCGCAATCAAGACACGGTGGTCCTGGAAATTGCAACAGCACCGATCACTGTTTTGGGGCAAACCGTGGATCGTGGCTGCATTCGCCAGCTGAATGGCCAGCGGGGGTACACCACGACGCAAGCCAAAGGCATCAATCTCGAGCTGATCAACCAATTACCGGTGCCCACAACGGTGCATTGGCATGGCTTGATTCTTCCCAATGCCATGGATGGCGTGCCATTCGTCACGCAACCCCCGATTCCCCCAGGGAAACGCCAACGCATCCACTACCCGCTAGTGCAAAACGGCACCTTCTGGATGCATTCGCACTACGGCCTGCAAACCCAAAGCTATGTCGCTGAGCCGTTTGTGATTCTCGATGAGAAACAAGAGCCTTGGGCTGATCGCACGATCAGCGTGATGCTTCGGGACTTCAGCTTCACGCCCGCCAGCCAAATCCTCAACAACGTGGTGGCTGGAGAGCGCGGTGGTGGCACGGCCATGGCCAAAAGCTTGGCTGATTTCGCTTGGCATCAACCTCGAACGCTGCTCACCCAGCAATGGGATCCAGCGACGCAACGCTTCGGGAGGAAACAAGAAAAGGGGGTTTTGATGATGGCCCCCGATGTTGTGTACGACGCGCTGCTGGCGAATGAACGCAGCCTCGATGCTCCAGAGATCATTGATGTAGAGCCTGGCGAAACCGTGGCGATCCGCTGGGTTGCCGGCAGCGCCTTCATGAGCTTTTTCCTTGACCTTGGCGATCTCGAAGGAGAGCTGCTGCGCACCGATGCCAATCCCGTGGAGCCGATCCGCGGCTCCCTGTTTCAACTCGCTCTGGCTCAACGTTTAACGCTGCGCATCAAGGTTCCAGAAGAACCTGGGGTGTTTCCATTGTTGGCCTTAGGGGAACGCAGCAACCAGCGCTGTGGCGTGGTGCTGCGCAGCAACCCGAAGCTCAGCGTGCCCGATTTGGCGCCGCAAACCGATCAGTGGACCGGAAGCCTCGATTTCACCCAGGACAAGCAACTGCGGGCAACAAATCCCCTCGCTGCTCGTGCTGCTGACAACACAATCCCCGTGGCCCTCACCGGCCCTGCTCCCAAATACACCTGGGGACTGAACGATCGTTTTTACCCTTACTGCGATCCCTACTGGGTGGAGCAGGGCCAACGGGTGGAGATGGTGTTTTCCAATCCCACCCCGATGGGGCATCCCATGCATCTGCATGGCCATGAATTCCAAATCCTCGAAATCGATGGCAAGCCCTTGGACGGCCCCATGCGCGACACCGTCTACGTCCCCAAAGGGAGCACCTGCCGCATTGCCTTTGATGCCAACAACCCAGGCATTTGGGCCTTCCACTGCCATATCGCTTATCACCATGTGCGCGGCATGTTCAATGTGGTGGCTTACCGCTCAGCTGATCTGAGCTGGTGGGATCCAAGTGGCTTTGGCCATGAATACCTGCCGTTCTGACACTCTCCCTTGAAACGAAGGCTTGGTCGTCATGGGGTGAGGAGTGATGAGCCGCTCGAAGGGATCCGACATAATGGAAATCAAAGGCATCACACGACCATGGGCCTGTCTTGGTTGAAACCTTCAGCTGCCCTGCTGTTGAGCACAGCGTTGATGGGAGCGGGATTTCCGCAGCCAGATGCCAAACGGATGGTGGGCACCTGGGTGCTCACGGATAACGACAACGTTCCCTTCAACCTGATCCTTCGATCCGACGGCAGCTCACTCACGGTGATCGGCAAACGCCACCCCGATCTGGGCAAGCCACAAAGGATGACACGTAACCAACTGCTAGAGACCGGAAGCTGGCAGCGCTGGGGAAATGGCATCCGCTCCACCTACCCGGATGGCTGGACCGACACGATCCAGATCGGACCGGCCGGACCGGTTCAATGGTCGTGGAAGCCTGGCTCCTCACTCAATGGGGCACCCAGCAACCACGGCAAGGCCGTTCAACTCAACAGCCTGGAAATGGGTTGGGTTGGGGCCTACAAGCTCGCACCAACGCAGAAGGAAAAAACCGCTTATCTGGCTGTGCTCACCTCGAATGGACTGGCCTTCAACAACATCGATCAAGTCGCTGATGGCTCCTGGTCGTTGCGGACCAATGGCAGTGTGCTGATTAAGTGGACCAGTGGTTGGCGAAGCCTGCTTCAACGTCCGTCCACCGGCATCCCATCACCAGGACAGCGCTTTGCAGTGCAGCACTGGCGCCCAGGGGTGTCACTGGACGCGCCAGCTAGTGCCAACCGCAGCGGTCAAAGGCTCTGAAACGCAATCACTCTGATTAGAAGCTGCAATCCCTACTGATCTGATTCAGCCAACGGCACCATCACATCAACACCTCCTTTGGTCAGATCATTGATCTCTTTGGGTCCATGCAGCTCATTCAGGAGCGCGTCTGAGACGAAATGCTCAGAGATCACTGAACTGCAGATCAACATTTGAACACCAACAAGCATCATGTCGATTCTCGTCAGTTTGAAATCTGGCTGGTGTTTTGACTGACCCTTGATGAAATAAACAAGGGCTTTACAGCTGCATCACAGCTGCAGCGAACGGACGGAATCACACCGCTCTTTCCCCGTTGCCTCCTCAGGCTGACCCAGAAGAGAATCTCTTAGGAAGGGGAAGTTGAATGGGGTGTTGCTGTCTTGTGGATGGTTTCAATCACCTCCTCCGCCAGGGGCTGACTTTCCTCCGCAGGAATCAGCACCTCGAGGTAGGCAGCCCCCTGATGGGCATTGATCTCGGCAAAGGCCTGTTCCAGTTCCGCCAGGGTGCTCACCCGCCCGCACCACCAGCCATCGCATCCAAGAGCAGCCGGAAGATCTGCGTAGCGCCAGGCGGGCAAATTGTTGTAGGCGTGCCCCGTTTCACTGATCAACGCCTCCACCCCGAACAGGCCATTGTTCAAAACGATCACCACCGGATTCACCCCCGTGTATCCCATCACCCCGATCTCCTGCATCGTGAGCTGGTGAGCGCCATCACCTGTCACCAGAACAACGCGGCGCTCCGGGTCCGCCAAGGCGCACCCCAAGGCCGCCGGGGTGCCCCATCCAATCGATCCCCAGAGGGTTTGGCTTTCCATCGCCACGCCAGCGGGTAGTCGTAGGGCATTGAGCTTGAGCAGGCATGTGCCGGTATCCGACACCAAGAGGTCGCTAGAGCGCAGGAATTGCTGCAAGCGGGGGTAAAAGCTCGCTGAACTTGTGGGCTGATCAACGGTTCCGCTCAGGGGAAGTAGCGAAGCGGGCTGGGTTGGACGATGCTCACCCGCATAGGACAAGCGCTTCGAGGCATCCTGAAAACGCCTGGTTAACCCCGCCAAGACATCGCTGATGCTCACACTCGTGAACACCTGGTCACCGGCCTGCACCCAGTCGGCATGCAACGCAACGATCCGGCGGGGATCAAGGGAGCCACTCCAAAGTCCTGTGTTGAGATCTTCGAGCACCAATCCCCCCAGATCGATCAGCAGATCGGCGTCTTCCACCACGCTGCGCAAAGCCGCAGGCGTTGACCGTGCGCCGTTGTACATCCCAAGGAAAGCGGGGTGCTCCTCACTCAGAAGCGCCTTGTCCATCGGCGTGGTGGCATAGGCCAGACCGGAAGACTTGAGGAAAGCCTCGAATGCATGGATCAGACCGAAACGCTTCAAGGTGACGGTGGGAAGAACCACGGGTCTGGATGCGGCGGCAATCCGTGCCATTAGGAGATCAAGCACAGCCTCCAGTTCGCCAGCAACACTGTCGTGTTGATCGATCACACCAAGCGGTGATCCCTGGATCGGCGTACCGGTGATCGGCATCAGAGCCAGATCCATCGGAAAGGTGAGATAAGCAGGCCTGGATTCCTCCAGCGCCTTATCAATCACGCGCTCCAGTTCAATCACGGCATTTTCGGGCGTGAGCCTGGCGCTCACACAACTTGCCGAGGCGGAGATGGCCTCAAAGCGGTCGTAGTTGCGATCGCCAAGGGTGTGATGACAGATCAGTCCCTGGCGCACGATCCGCAGACTTGGCGTACCCACCAGATGAAACACGGGCAGCCGCTCAGCCATCGCTCCCATCAGGCCATTGAGCGCACTGAGTTCACCCACGCCATAGGTGGTGCAAACGATGCCAGCCCCACCGCGGCGAGCGTAGCCATCGGCTGCATAGGCCGCATTCAGTTCATTCGCTGAGGGCACCCACTGCAGCCGCGGGTGCACTTCCACTGCATCGTTGATGGGAAAGGCGTAGTCACCCGGCACACCAAACACATGGCCGATCCCGAGATCGGCAAGACGATCCAGGGCATAAGTCACAACGGAAGGAGTCATCAAACCGGGATTGCAGATTAATAGCTGATTTTGATCGCAATCATCACCTGAAGCCATACGACACCCAGAGATCTGCAGCGAACGGTGCCTTGAGTTCCTCAATCAGTCGCTGTCAACGAAAACTGGTGGCGCAAGCAGAGGCGAGCAATCATCCCTTCTTCGTCTGCTGGTACCACAACAGTTTCAAACGCTCCCCACCAATTAAGTGATTCATGCAGCTCAATGCGAAGAGCTTCGTCGTGTTCACCGATGCCACCGGTGAGGGCGAGAACATCCACTCCTTGCAGGCTTGCAGCCATGGCTCCGAGCTGTTGCAATAGCCGGTGTCGAAACACGGCAAGGGCCAGTAGAGCACCGGGATGGGCTTCCAGGGCCAACTCACGGATTTCGCGCATGTCTCCGCTGAGACCGGATAGTCCCTTGAGCCCTGACTCGTTCTGCAGTGAGTGGCTGAGTTCTGTTGCGCCATATCCTTGTCGGATCAATTCGAGGATCAGTCCGGGATCAACACTCCCTGAACGCGTTTCCATAACGAGTCCCTCCATTGGAGTGAAGCCCATAGTGGTGTCGATGCAGATGCCACCCTTTACCGCTGCAAGCGACGCTCCTGCACCAAGATGAGCACTGATCAACCGAAGCTGAGACGGGTCACATCCCTTAGTACGCCAGTAATCGGCAACATATTCGGAGACGTACTGATGGTTGATGCCATGGAAGCCGTAGCGATGAAGTCCCTTGTCGCGAAGCTTCTGCGGGATCGCATAGGTGCTTGCAGCCGTAGGTAATGTGCGGTGGAAAGCTGTGTCAAAGCATGCCCATTGCGGGCAATCAGGCACCAAGCGCTGGGTCCAGGCAAGTCCAGCAAGAGCCGGTGGCTGATGCAAGGGGGCCAGAGGGATGAGCATCTGGAGTGCATGCTCTAACTGCGGTGTGATCAGCGTTGGAGAAGTGAAGTCCTCACCGCCATGCACCACCCTGTGACCGATGAGCTGAATCTGATGGCGATGACGCTCAACAACTGGAGTCAGCCACTGATTCAAGACTGTGCTGACGGACTCCCCTGTACTTCGCTTGCGATTGCAACACCAAACTTTAGCTCCCGTGGAATCCACCAGGGAAACCTTGAAACTGGAACTACCGAGATTGATCACAAGGACGAGGCCTGTCATCAGCGGTCCATCCAGTTGATCTCAATATAGAGAGGAAAGATGTTCAAAATGTTGTCATCCTGCCCGAGGAAGATCGGAGCCCATTGGGCCTGTCATGTTGCTGTCGCTCAAGGAAGGGTTGTCCACCGCCAGTTGTTGATTTCCGGAGAATCTATGCCATGAGTATGGGCATAGACGCGATGCTTTTGGATCTCATCCTTCATTTTTTCCTTCACATGAGCGGCTCGCGAGCCAAGACATTCGACGCGATCGATCACATCGATCACGAGGTTGAAGCGGTCGATCTGGTTGATGATGGCCAGTTCGAGAGGTGTGTTGATATTTCCATTTTCTTTATAGCCGCGAACATGGAAGCGTGATTGCCGATCCCAGCGATAAACCAACCGATGAATTAACCACGGATAGCCATGGAAATTGAAAATGACGGGCTTATTTGATGGGAACAGGCTGTTGAAGTCGCGCTCACTTAAACCATGGGGGTGTTCAGTAGCCGGAGCCAACGCAAACAGTTTCACTACGTTGATATAACGTACCTTCACCTGGGGGATTTGATCTCTCAGGATTTCAATAGCAGCCAAACATTCTTTCGTTGGGATGTCACCAGCAGAAGCAAGAACAACATCTGGTTCATCGAGATCAGTTCCGCAATCGTCGTTACAAGCCCAATCCCAGATCCCCAAACCTTTAGCCACATGGCGCCGAGCCTGCTCCAGCGTTAGGTACTGAAGATGTTTTTGCTTATCCGAAACAATGATGTTGGAGACGTTGGTTTCTGTAAGGGCATGTTCGGCAACAGCGAGCAAGCTGTTGGCATCGGCAGGTAAGTAAACGCGGGTAATCGAGCCTTTTTTGTTGCCGGCAAGGTCCATGAAACCTGGATCCTGATGGGTGAAACCGTTGTGATCCTGGCGCCAAACAGTGGAAGAGATCAAGCAGTTCCAAGGACCGATCGGAGCCCTCCAGGGAATCTGCTCACAGTGTTCCAGCCATTTGCAGTGCTGGTTATACATCGAAGAGATCACGTGGGCGAATGCCTCATAGGTATGGAAAAAGCCATTACGACCCGTGAGGAGATAACCCTCCATCATTCCCACCAGCGTGTGCTCAGACAGCATCTCAATGACCGAGCCATCTTTGGAGAGTTCGCCGCCTTCAAGATCCTCAGGCAGATCATTCGCCATCCAAACTTTCTTTGTGGCTTGATAAACGGCTTGAAGCCGATTGGAGTGGGTTTCATCTGGGCCGAACAAGCGATAACCACCTGGGTTATCTCGGATCAAGTCACGAATGAGCTCGCCTAATGGATAAGTGTTCTCCGCTTCTGTGGTTCCCGGGTTCTGAACCTCCACGGCATGCTGCTCAATTGCGGAGAACAACAGCTCCTTGCGAAGCACACCTCCGTTGGTATGGGGATTGCTGCCCATACGACGATCACCGCTCGGTGATAACTGACGAATATGCTCCATGACAGCTCCGTTCTCATCGAACAATTCCCACGGCCGGTAGCTCTTCATCCAATCTTCAAGAAGCCGTAGGTGGCTCTCATTGGTTTTCACATCAGCAACCGGAACCTGATGCGATCTCCAGAAGTTCTCGACTTTTTTACCATCAACTTCGCTTGGGCCTGTCCAGCCCTTCGGAGAGCGAAGAACGATCATGGGCCAGTGAGGCCGGAAAGCTTTGCCGCTACTGCGAGCCTGTTGTTGATGCTGCTGTATTTCAAGAACGGCCTGTTCCATGGCGATCGCCATGGAACGATGCATCGTCATCGGGTCGGAGCCTTCAACGAAGATCGGTGTCCAGCCATAGCCCTTGAACAAGGATTCAAGCTCCTCATGATCGATCCGACTGAGGATGCTCGGATTAGCAATCTTGTAGCCGTTCAGATGCAGGACGGGTAGGACCGCACCATCGCGAATGGGGTTGAGGAACTTATTGATATGCCAACTTGTCGCCAAGGGGCCGGTTTCCGCTTCGCCATCGCCCACACAGGCGATGGTGATCAACCCTGGGTTGTCTAAAACCGAACCGCAGGCATGGGAGAGGACATAGCCGAGCTCACCGCCCTCGTGGATCGAACCAGGCATCTCGGCAGTGCAGTGACTGCCGACATGTCCTGGAAAAGAAAACATCTTGAAGAACTTTCTGAGCCCTTCTGCATCGATTGATTTATCTGGGTAGCGCTCGGTATAGCTTCCATCGAGATAGACCGGGCCACGGACTCCTGGGGCCCCATGCCCCGGTCCAGACATGTAAATCATGTCCAGGTTGTATTGATTAATCAGCCGGTTGGCGTGGGTCCAGATAAAGGCCTGACCTGGACTACTTCCCCAGTGACCGAGCAGACGGTTTTTGATGTGCTCGGGGCGAAGCTGCTCCTTGAGCAGGGGATTGTCCTGCAAATAAATCATGCCGACGGCGAGGTAATTCGCTGCTCGCCAGTAAGCGTCAAGTGCCAGAAGCACCTCGACATCAGGTGCAGAGATTTCGATGGTCGTCTGACGGAGTGAGGTCGACATGGATTGCAATTCAACGATGGTTTGTGGGATGAGCACACACCATCGCGTTGTTTTTAGCGCTCAGAATATGTGAATGCATGCACCATAGACATCATTTTCTGTTTGAGCCGAATCTGCAACACTCTCGCGAGAAGAGGATCAAGTTGAGAATGGAAGCGCCAGCAAGCGCTTAATCAACCAGGTTGTCACTTTCTGCGACAGACGCATCACAACTTTTAAACTTCTATCAAGCACTGTAAGTTAAGAAGACAACATCCAAGAACTTACGATTCATTCTATTGCCTGAAAACTTCTCGGACAATTCAACCAAGGTGAAACTTTTGACAATCGGAGGCGTGCAGAGCATATCCGCTGTTCGAGAGGAGTAAACCGTGGAGACCGACCAACCCGTAAGCAATCGCTTTCAACACAAGTTGGGTGCAGCCCTTGGCACCAATGACATTGGCAAGATGCATTTTCACTGTTTCCAGTGAAATCAACAATTGGTTGGCAACCGCTTAGTTGCTCAAGCCAAAACCAGGGCTGACACCACTTTGATTTCTCGCTTCGATAGCTGCTCCACAAAAGGCGGAACATCCTGCCTGGGAAATTGGACTCTCAAACGATATGTCTCGCGCCCAAGCTGCCGAGGCAAAGCTACCCAAGACATCTGTATAACAGCAGCAAAGACGATCACTGAGGCATAGAGGGATCAATCGTCAACCAGACCATGCAATTTGGCGAAAGGATCCCAGCTCGGATCGCGATGCCAGACGTACTCCGCAAAATTGGCGGCTTGCTCTGCCGCTTGCTGGCTGACCAGCTTGGCAATGACAGCGAGCGACATATCAATTCCAGCGGACACGCCCGATGAGGTGAAGAACTTGCCATCTTCCACCCAGCGCGCTTGTTTCTGCCACTGCACCTTCTCGCTCTGGGACGTCACCCAATCGAAGGCCATCTTGTTGGTGGTGGCACGTACCCCATCCAGCACGCCGGATTTGGCCAGTAGGGCACTGCCAGTACAGACGGAGGTCACGAGAGTGGCTCGCTGCGACTGATCCTTCAACCAATCCAACAGCACCTGATTGCCAACCTCATGCCGTGTACCTGGCCCGCCCGGAACCAACAGCAGATCAAACGCTTGTGCATTGCAAAAAGAACAATCCACGATGCTCTCGGGCCCCTGGTGGCTGGCGATCACGCCGCCATGCTCACAGATCAGGCGGATGTCGAAATGGTCTGCTGCCATTCCATACATTTCCAGTGGACCAAAGACATCAAGAAGTTCAAACCCTTCAAAGAGAAGAACTCCGATGCTTCGTTTGTTGGACATTGGCTAGTCCTCACGCGTGGATGACGCCCATAGCTGGTGCAAGCGGCCGTTGCCAAGGCTGCTGGCTTCGAGATCAGAGCCGCGTACCGCTGCGAATAGCACTAGCGGGTTCGCTGATCGGCACTCCTGGCCTCCAGTGCTGCACAGAGATCGTTTGCTTTGGGGCCGGGATGCCGCTTGCTGGTGGCTTGATCAGACTGCGCCAACCGCTGGTCCACTTGATCATCACGCTGCCATTGTCCCGCAGCGACCAGGAGCCATCGGCCACTTGATCGATGTTGTTAAAAGCCATTCCCGAGGAGGTGAGCACCGCGAGATAGGGGGGTTTCTCGGGCTGGGTTGGCTGCAGTTTGTACGCTCCCACCCAAGCCGAGACCGGACGCGTGAGTTGCACCGCCTTGCCGTGATTGCTGGGGCCTCCATTCAGTGAGGCTCCTGGTTTCCATGACCACTGGACCAGACCAGCCGGGCCGAGTTGAATCGTGTCGGTCCAACCGTCACGGTAGGTCGAGCGGATGCCGTTCCCCCAGGGCTGCCAGCTGCCGGTCTCCAACAGCTGATTACGCGTCATGCGCTGCGGCACTCCAAGATCGGGATGACGTTTGCCGATCACTGTGAGCGAAGAACCATCGGCTCGCAGGATCAGATTGAATGGCACATTGTCATTATCGGTCAGCACCCAGGTACCCAGCATGCGTTTGGCATCGGGCTGAGGAAAACCAGCCCCGAGAAGCGCGCCACACAGCAAAACTGCAGCAGGGGCTTTCAACCAGACAAGGCCCATGTCAGTTCGGTTCATTCCTTTGGTTTAGCAGCAGTGCACACAAGCCACCGCAGGCTGCAGGCTCAGGAAACACAAATAAGGCAAGTGAGTGGTTCTACTCAAGTGCTTGAAATGGTGATCAACAGCACGATCAGACTGGAGCAGCAAAGAGCACATTGAGAGTACTGGGGCATCAAATGGTGATCATCACCATGGTGACGCCAGCATTGAAAACAGACACCGAAATGCTGCTGTTATGGACTCGCTGACCGCCTTTGCTGCCATTGGATTGACAGCTGTTGCTTGGGATGGCTCGCTCACTCCAGCGGGGGGACGGGCCTTTCGCCATGCGCTCGATTACCGCGAGCCCTACTGCAACATGCGTGAGCAATCCATGATTGATCTGATCGATTGCCTCCTGACACGCCGCCGGGAAATCGGTAACAACGCGCTCATGCTTGAAGCGGCTCAGGCGCTGAGCAGCAGCCAATCACTCACCGCTTACGCCATGGCATCAGAGTTGATGCGATCTGACGGTCCTTACGAGCCAGAAGAACGCCGGCATCTGGATCATCTGGCTCTGATTCTCTCGATTGCCAAACCGGAATCCGATCGTATCGATTCGGTGTTTGATGTCTTGCACAATCAACTGAAGCTCTGGTCTGAACTGCAAACTCAACCAGCCTAAAGATCCTGAATCTTCAGGACGATGACATCAACGACAGCGCCTCGATAAGGGTACAAAATTGATATGTGCGGAACTGAGGATCAAGCGTGGATGCAGATAGCGATCCCGCTGATCAGCGCTGGCCCTGGTGGTCGCTGCTGCCAATTTGCTCTTAGTTGCAGCAATAGGTCTAAGGAGCTTGTCCCTGAGTTGTCCCTGGCATTTTGTGCAACTGGGCTGAATTATGAGCAACTGCTTCGGCATCTCAGAGCCATTAGATCGGCTTTTGCGAGTCATCTGTTCTTCCCTAAAGGGCTCGCGAATCAGGAGGCCTGGAATGATGCAAAGCAATTCCTTCTTGATCAGCTGAGAGAAGTCCTCTCGAAAGCGTCGTGGGATGTGGCTCGCTTGAGACGGCGGAATGATCAACATTGACATCGTGGGTTCATCCTCGCGACATCCCACTGGACAAGTCCCGCCGGTGCCGATGCCAGCCTCAAGCAGGCTCTGCAGCAGTTGAGGGCGAACATTCCCGCAGTGCACTGCCTGTCACTGGAGCCGGTTAACAAATCGTCGCCACGGGTTGGCTGAAATTGCGATCTCGTGGTCCGGAATGGATTTTTGGAGGTGTTTCTGTCGTCGCCTTCTAAATCAAGCGATGGCATCAGGCACCTCCATCAAGCAATCCCCATCATCGGCAACGGGCGGATGGAGCGATAATGGAACCATCTACCAAGCAACGGTCCACGAAGGGAGAAGTCATTGCTCGGAGCAGGGCGCTGTAACTGAGCTCGTAGCGCTGTTCATCACCCACAGCCAAAAGCTGCCCAGGGCTTTCCACCACCAAGTGGTCGCTGGAGGCGCCCCGGATCACAGTGCCCCGGGGGGGGATGAGGCCAGCCGGATCCACATCCTGTTCTCCCAACGCCAGCAGGGCACGCTGAACACGCTGGGACGATCCCTCGCGACGCGGAGCACTCGGCGATCCCTCGAAGCTTGTGCGGCCGCGCTCGCCCCAGGGTTGGCTGGGCTTGTGTGTGGCTTCAATTACCTCGGCCACCAGGCTGATGGCATCGGTGTGCAGGCCAGGGATCGCCGTGCGATGGAGGGGTTCGCGGCCCAGCAGCAGGGCCTCCCCCAAGCGAAGGTGATTGATCCGCGCTGGATCACCGCCAGCGGCCAGCCAGGGGAGATTGGCGGAATTGCCGCCGGAGCACCAGGGCAAGGTCAGATGGAAGCGTTGCTCCAGGGCCGTCGTGAGCCTGGAGAGATCCCCCATATTCTGCGCATCGGGTGCGATGCCGTTCTGGCAGCCAAGGTTGGTGCCGATGCCCATCAGCTGCAGATTGGCCATGGCCAGGATCTGCTGAGCCACCGATTCCAGGTCTGCCGGCAGAATTCCCTCCCGCAGATCGCCGAGTTCCACCATCAGCAGCACCCCGTGGCGTCGACCCTGCTGCTTCGCTGCGGCGGCCAGGGCGTTGAGCACGCCGAGGTCTGTGTTGCAACTGATCGATGCACTGGCCACCACCCGTTCCACCTGGCTAAGCATCGGCGAGCGCACCAACAGCAGCGGCACGGTGATGCCGCTGCGCACCAGGGCTTCGATGGTTTCAATGCGCGATTCGCCGATGGAGCCCACGCCTGCGCCCAGCCAGGTGTGCACGATTTCAAACATTCCGAGCGTGGCCTTGCTCACGCCGGTCACCGCGATCCCCTGGCCGGCCAGTCGCTTAACCAGGGTTCGGGCGTTGTGATGCAGTTTTTGGAGGTTGATCTCGAGGCGAGGGGCACTCAAAGGCCCACCGGCTGCCGTACGCCACTGAGTTCAGGGAAGGCGCGCACCACCATGGCCACCAGATTCGCCGCGGGCCGGCTGATGGCATCGGTCACCGGGATGGAGAGTTCAGCCTCACAGAGGGCGATCGCCGCGGTGAGCTGGGCTTCATTCATGCCTTCGTGGTTGATCGTGAGACCGATCACCCGCGTTGGGGCGAAGGACTCGATCAGCCGAATCTCACTGGCTGGGGTGGGGATCGGCGCAAAGGGAAAATCACTCAGACAACGCCGTGCCGGCGCATGCTGCAGGATCACGGCCTGGGGCTGGCTCCCTCGCAGAATGAAACTCGAGGAGAGGTAGGCCGGATGGCTGAGGGCTCCTTGGCCTTCAATCACGATCACCTGCGGATGTTCGGCCTCGTAGGCCGCGACCACTGCGGCCTCCACCTCTCCGGAGCCGAACTGGGAGGGGATTGCATCGAGAGGCACCCCGAATCGGCCCCCCTGGATCAGGCCGGTCTGGCCCGTGCTCACCAACACAGCCCTGATGCCATGGCCCCGTAGGGCCTGAACCAGCAGTGTGGCTGTGGTGCGCTTGCCGATGGCACCGTCCGTGCCGAGCACGGCGATGCGGGCGCAGCGAACACGGCTGATGCTGCCGCTGAACAGCTTGAGATCCTTGAGGGCTGAGGGACGACGCACGTCGCGGATCGTCACGCCATGGTGTTTCGCAGCAGCCTGGAAGGCGGCCTCCTTACCGAGGAATTCGCGCATCCCGCTCACCAGATTGAGCCCGGCGGCCATCGCCGTCAGCAGCATGTGGCGGTCCTCATCGCTGAACAGCCCGCTGGCTGGAGCCATGCCGTAGATCAGAGTTGCCTTCGATCCTCCCAGCAAAGCCATGGCTGCTGCCAGGTCGGCCACGATGGGGATTCCGTTGGCGATGCCATCGAGCACGAATCCTGCGTCGAGGCCTGCACATTGGCTGTCGATCACAGCGCGGATGCTGTACACGTCGCAGGACCGCACTAAACCGTGGGCCGTCTTGCCATCGAGTCCGGAGAAGTGACCTTCGCAGTAAACAACTGCTGGTGTTGTGCTGTCTGAAATGGCCTCGTTGGTGGCGAGGGTCCGATTGGAGTGTTGTACGGGTTGTGGAATCAAAGTAGCCAGGCCATGCCTGCTGCGCGCTTCAAAAGCGCAAGCCGGGTGGTCGCAGAGGTGGCGGCACGGAGGTGGCCGCCTGGTGGCGTGGAGATCTTCACTCTAGGTGGGTTTGACGCTCGCTCTGCTCAATGCACCGCCACCACCGTCATCCCAACTGGCGCCATAGCGATCAATCCAGCAGGTTTGCCGGCACCCAGATGGCAGCGGTGGCATCACCGAGCCCAGTGGGGCAGCCTTCGCACCAGGGCATGTGATCGGCTTCGTGTTGGTTCTATCTATTTCGCAATAGGTTCCTCGCTGCTAAGTGGCCTGAATCGTCATGAGATCCACCCTTCGAGTGGGCTTATTGAAGATATTATCCATACTAACGCAACTGTTAATTCTGGTAATTCGAGGGTTCCTTTGGACTCGGCAGATGTGAATGGGATTGGCATGAATGCAATGGGTAACAATAATTTTTCTGTTTCTACTGCGATCATCAATCATCCCGTTTCTGGTATTGCTGGATTTGGTTCAATTGCGCGTGCAGTCTTGGGATTGTCTTTATGGAACATCCTATTGGTGCTGAAGCCAAGGGTGATTCTGTTTTGTCCTGTCGAAATAAGAATGACTTGCTAGGGTTTGGTCGTATAATTTCAGGCTTAAATACTAAGGAAAGCTTGCAAAAAGCTTGAATTAATGAGATGCTTAAGCAGGTCTACTATTGATGCTGCTGCTCGCTTGGTTGTTTGCGAAATGGTGAAAAGCTATCAGTTGATATGATTCCGTCCGAAAGAAGTTGGATTCGGTTGCTATTTTTATGTACTCCTATGCAACATGAGTCGTGCTCAGTTGGGCATCAATGGTTTGGTAGTGGGTATCCTTTGGTGTCTTTTTTCAACCCGACTGGCACAAACGGGAATCCGGGGCGGCTCTGAGTTCAGTCTGACATTAGTCGCCTTTGTGCTGTTGGTGGTTTCCCCCTTCCCTGATCCATTCCTCTGCAGAATCACTGCAGTGATGGGGAGTGTGGTGGCTGGAGATGGTGTGAATCCTGCTGATCAACGCTGGCCCTGGTGGCCGTTGCTGCCTCTTTCGCCCAAGTTTTTGCAATTAATTTGAAGGGCAAAACCCTGAGTTGCCCCTGGAATTTTGTGTGATCGAGGTCAACGTTGAGCAATTGAGCAGCATCCTCGTCTCTCTCCTTTGTAGTCATTTGCTCGGTTCCAGCGTTGGTTCGTCTATCTCAAGAAGATGAATGGGCTAAGCCGTATGGGGTTCCGTTCCGTAGACAACGCCTCCGTATGAGCTACAGATCAATGCTGATTGAGGTTGAAAGCTCTTGCGTCGTTGTCATGGGGTCATCCAACGGCAATGGTGACCCTCGTTATGAGTTCTTTCATCTTTATGGACATGGCGGTCCGATTCGCGAGGCCCTGGATGAGATGTACTGCCAAGGGATAAATTGCGCCGGCGGCGACCAGGTTCGTGACATGGTCTTCGCCATGAGTCGTGTGGCTGAGAAACTCGGCTATGAGCTTGTGATTCCGGGGGCGACACAAGTGAGGGTGGAGAAAGAGGCCAAGTTTGATCTTGAGCAGTTGCCTGATGGCGCAGTGTTTTGACTGCGTTAGCGGCCGAGGCCGCCACTAAGGCGACTCTGTCAAAACGTAAGTATCTGACTCTCGAGGTTTTTTGTCTGACTTCGGCGTCGTGGCCAAATTCGCGATGAACGAAAACCATGCTCTGACTGAATTCATGCCTGCAATGCCTTCAGGAGGTGGGGTGTTCGTGCCTTCGGGCTCTCGTTGTCAGCCGCAAAGGCTGATCAAGGTCAATGCTCAAGATCTTGAAGTCTGGGAGGTCACTCTTTAGGCCTGATCATCTCACCTTCGATCACCAACTCGAAGCCCTTCTTCCTGGCGAGAGCTTCTAGAAAGCCAGGGTCGCTAGGAAACAGTTCGCAACCCTGGGCATCTTTCACTGTCCCTGCCTCCTCAGGAGTGACAGGGTCGAAAGCAAATCGTTTAGAGCGATCTTCCTTCATAAAATTGTCTTAGCTCTGCTCTGTCGCTTTGCTCAAGCTATAGCCAGGAGAGTGCTTAGCCTGAGCTACGACAGCCATTGCGGCAATCTTCCGTTCAAGATTACTGATGACCTCAGAATGCCTTTTTGATGCTTGCAGTTTTAGAGATTGATTTGATTTTGTGTCCAGGTTGTGTTCGTGTCGGAGCGATGTAAAAGGGCTGTGATCGAAGTTCTTCTTTTAGTTCTTGGGCATTGTCTTGCATCGCGATATCAATGGCTGATCTGACTGGTAATCCTGCCAAATTCGGTTTGACCTGCTGAGCCTCGCGTGTCCAGCCTGAATTGAGTTGGGGCATTGATCAGAATTTGACTGCCCGAGTGTTCCGAAACTTGAGTCCGTGGACTTAGCTTTTCAACGTTGTTCCTGAATTACTGGTCGCTCCTGTGTCTTGTTGCGGCTCAGTTGTATTCATTTTCTTCTGGTTACTACAGGGATTGTTGGTGTCTCGGATTCTCCAGCAATGGCCTCAAGCGGTACCTAGTGGGATGCAGCTCAACTCTTGGCTGCAACAGGTCAGGCCTGTGTGAGTTGTCGGTGGTGACTTGATTCAGCATGTCTAAACTTGCCTGTTTCTAAAGTGTCCCTAACGGATTCATGGGTTAGTGCAGAGGGAAACCAGTGAGTTTCCGCGGCCTGTCTTCCCCCCAGAGGTCGGTGCTGGTCTCCAAAGGATCGCTCCCTCCCGTTCATCAGAGCTGGGATTGAATATTGATCAAGAGATTCAGATGGTCAACGATCTGACATGACGGGGGTATAGAACTCCATGCCAGATCGATGACGGTGATCGCTAGCTGAGGTCGATTGGTTCAATCGTCCAGATGTTGCCGTCGTGTCTAGTTTGGCCTGTCCTTCGTTCTCTGAAACCCACTCTTCTTATCAAGGGCCAGATCCTGCGTACGTCGATGCTTTCCATGGGGCCTGGAAGACGGTCTGCTCTGCAGCCCAGTGCTCGTCCAACTCGCTTTGTTTCTCGGCGATTCAACGTTTGCAGTTGGTTCCAAACCGCGCTGATCTCTGGGCTATTTCTCGAGATTGTTTTCGACTTGATGAGTTCGTCGAGCTTTAACTCCTGGGTGACTGCCCAGGTCTCGCTCACATCGACTTCCGCAAGATCAAGAAACGACCCTCCCGCAATCAATCATTTGGGTTCACGTTGTGTGCTGGTAAGGTGCGAGGTTCCTAGTGCTAAATGCTGCAGAGCTTCCAAATTGTTCTGGATAAGCCTTATAAAAAACAATGTTGGTAGAATGCAATATTACTAAATTCAATACTTCGTGCTGACTTTACTCGTATGCGTATCAATTGATGCGACCAAGATCATGGATTGACGATGGCAATGATTAGGCAAGGTTATAATAATTGTTTTATAATATTATCCGCAAAGTTGATTTCGCGCCTATTACTCTAGCCACCACCCACGTCCTCCATTTTTTCCAAGTTCAGATACTGATTGTGCGTTTTTGATTAAGTCAATAGAGATGCTAAATCCTTCCTTTTTTGCAATATTAGCAATAGCATCGGCATTCGCTTCTGCTATAAGCATCTCTTGAAGTCTGGCATCGCTTTGGACTTTTTCCAGGAAGGCCTTGAGTTGCTCTTCTGACATCGGCTAACGGCAGTTCTTGACTATCTAGCACCGATTTCATTGAAAATGCCTCTCAATGAGATGGGCTAGGTTGTTCTTGTTGACGGGTAGGAAATCACTACCACTGCTTTAACTACTGTTCTTCCCTGTTCAAGCTGGTCTGCAACTAAGTCATATTGTCGTTAACCCCTTTCCTGAACATGTTGTAAGCGGCCTATGCGACCTCAAATGCTATGGCTCTTCTGGTGACTGCATCCCAGCAGATCAGTAGGCATTCCATCAGGGCTGACATTTGTACAAGGCCCACACCCTGGTCAACTGATTTCTACAACGCATTAAGTTAAAAATCTGTGCTCAGAGCAGGTGGTGTAGGGTAAATATCATAGCTCTTTGACTGAAAGCAAGTTGCAAGTTGTCTGAGTTTTGTCTGAGAAACCGTGAGCAGCTGTTTTATTCATGCGATACTTATTTATACCGATGCAAGGTGAATCTTCAGTTGTTTATTTAGGTCTATTTTTTTAATTCGCCATCATGATCATGGAAAGACTGCAAGCATCATCAGCTGCAAGAATTTGCGATCTCGAGATTGCGGAAGATCAAATTCTGAGGTCCCTTTCAGTTTGTCGCGCTCAACTAGATATGCTTCGGCAATCATCCTCTCCTGATACGCCAACATATCACTATACACACCACCGCGCTATTTCCAAGTAATGCCCTTGAATTTCTTTTTTCAAAGATGCTCCGTCTGCGATTTCTAGTTGCTAGTTTTTCTTTAAATCATCTCTTTTTTAGACGACTTTTCTCCGAATGGGGGTTTGCTGTTCAAAATATTGTTTGATAATTGTTTCTATACAACTGGTGATTTCAGTGACTCGTTTAGCCACCAGAATCCCAAGAGAAAACTGCCTTGATTCCACTTGCCTCAAGTGGGCGTCAGATGGCTCTTTGTCCGAGCTTGATCAAAGAACTCTTCTACTTCGTCTCTGTAACTCTGATCCTGAAATCAAGAAATCAGGGTTATGCGTTGTACCTGAACTTATCGAGATTGAGACGTTATGAGTCTCATCCGTCAGCCTAAGTACGGTGTTGTCATTATTAGCCTCGTATTTAAAAATCATGATTGACTTTGTTGATGATTAAAGACTAAGATTATACGTAGGCATGATTACGCATCTTCATTTGCTCAATCACTAAAGGAGATTTAAGAGTATGAATCACGTTAACGCTAGGTCTTATCTTCTGGATCTGCTTTTAGATCCATTGAAAGGTTGCAATGGCCTAAGCTCTTATCGAGATGAGTTGATCTGTCGTATCGATTCTATGTCGGAACATTATGTGCAAGAGCGCTTGGAGTATCTAGTACGGAGTCATTATCCTGGCACCTGATTTGAGTCGTATGTGTGGATGGTCTTTCTAATTTGACCTCAAATTTGACTATCGTTAGATATTCTTCTTTGTCGAATTTTTGAAGACCATTTATTGGCTATGCAAAAATATCATGCCAATTTTCATTTGCTTTCTGTTTTGAGGAAAGCTGAAAATGTTCTTATTTACTGGTCGATTCGTAATTGTGGCGACTGTTAATGTAGCACTGCTGTTCGCTGGACGATGTAGTCCCTCATAAAAAAGACCCCCAGGTGGGGATCTTTATGGTGTGAAGTGGAGGTCGTTGTGTACGACTCCTATCGATCGCGCTTAAGTCCAACGTAATTCTTTTTCGATCAGGCGTCGTAGTACTTGGTGAATTTCAACCCTTGTGCTCTGATGGCCCAGATCAACTGCAATGACTGAAGACATGGGTGAGTTGTGGTTTTGTTTTTGGGGACACTTTTGGGGACGGCTTTGGGGACAGTTCTGTAAGTCGCTCGTCTGATTAGGTATGAGATGAACGTGTGATCGCTTTATAAAAGCTCTTGGAGATTCTGCATTTGAGAATCTTTTGCTGATGGTCTGCGATCTGACATGACGGGGGTATAGAACTCCATGCCAGATCGACGACGGTCACTTTGAGTTGATGTCTATTGGCTCAATCATCCAGATCTTGCCATTGGCTCTTGTTTCTCCTGTCTTTTTCACTTGAAATCCCAGGACCTTGATCAAGGGCCAGATCTTGCGAACGTCTATGAAGTCCATCGGGCCTGGAAGTCGGTCTGGTCTGCATCCAAGTGCTCGTGCAACCCGCTTCACTCCTGAGCGATCCAAAGCTTGAAGTTGCCTCCAGACCGTGATGAGTTCTGGGCTGTTTCTAAAGACTGTTGTCGCCTTGATCAGATCGTCGAGTTGTAGCTCCTGTGCCACTTTCCAAGTCTCGCTCACATCGACTTCCGCAAGATCAAGAAACGACCCTCCCGCAATCAATCGTCTGGCCTCACGTCGCTCGCTGGCAAGATCCGAGGTTCCCAGCGCTAGGCGCTGCAGAGCTTCCATGCGAAAAGCATCTGCTGCTTCCAGCGATCGTTCTCTTCGGTCACTTTGTTTTGTCTGGGGTGATTCATTCACTTCCCCTTGCTGTCTTTCAAGTGCCTCGAGGTCACGAATGCGATAGCCCTCTTCCTGGAGCAGGCCATGAAGGCACCAACTGTTGTTGAAGCACTCGAAGTTGTTGCGGGCTTCGAGTTCGGCAACGGCTCTTTTGGTTGCTGGATGCCGATCTGCGAGTAACGCTGCGTAGTCATCAAGAGCCCCTGCCCTCATTCGTTCTTCCAGGGCCTTGGAGGCCTCTTTCGCAGTGGTTTCTTTGGTGATTCCGGCGGCCTCTGGCACGACCTTTGGTGCAAGCAGGATGCGTTGGCTGCTGTTTCGTGCTCGGTTCAGAGCCTGGATCACATCCTCTGCCTTCCAGCAATAGGCCTGAACGATTGCTGTCAGTGCTACTGGCGTTGCTGCCATGGAGATCCCGCATGACACCGCGGGGCTGAAGCCAATGCGTTTGTATTGCGGGCCTTCGCCTTCTGCATTGGCCATCAGACGAGGTACCCAAGGGTCGTCTCGACTCTCCTTCTCTCCGGTGATCCTTAGCTCCTCTGATGGTTGCGAGTCAGGAAGTGCATCAAGGCATCGGTGCAAGCCGGCGACTGTTCCATGCCCTAGCCAGAACCGTTGTTGGGCTTGAATCACATCGTTTAAGCGCAAGTTCAGGGTCCGTTCGTTGGTGGAGTTCGGAAGCCCCATGAACAGGTCGCGTTCACGGGTGAATGTGCTGTGGATCAGCAGCGGATCACAGCCTGTGATGCTTTTCAGCCAATTCAGCTCAATGTCGCCAACGAGGGCATCGGCCGCCCAGACATGAATGCAGTCCAGGGCGAGTAATCCCTCCAAGGCGTTCAGAGCCTTCGAGCGGATGCTGCGAAGCGCATCGGTGCCTCCCATGGTCCAGTTCGCGAGAACTTGGCTGATTTCATCAAGGACCAGCAGCGTCGGTCGTGGGTTGTCACGGAGTTCCCTGAGCCATTTCCAAAGGGTTTGTTCGCTCGAATCCTTGAAAGCGCTTTCACCGCAGCAGAACAAGCCATCCCGCATGGTTAGCCCTTCATGGAGGCCAGCCCTTTCTGCCGATTTGGGGGGCGCGCTGAGGTTCTTGACCCCGAACTCATGGGCTCCTTTATGCACCAATGAAGAACGGTGGTAGGCACCAAGGACGGTGAACTTGGTCTGAGCGTGGTCTTCTAAAGATTCAAGGGCCGCCAACATGGCCTTGGACTTCCCTGTTCCGGTCGCACCTTTCAAGACGATCACGCGATGCGTCTCGGCGACCTTCAACAGGTCATCAGCGTTGAACTCATCTTTGGTCTGATGGGTGGTCCAAGTGCCCTTGATGCGCCGGTAGTTGCTGTTGGTGGCGGATGTGGTGACGTAGGCATCCAGCCAACCCCGCAGCTCGCGCTTCGTTTCAGCGTCCGCCTTGATTAGGGCTGCGACGAAGTCATCGGTCTTGCCAGGTTTGTCCGGCAGCCAGCACCACCATCCGCCGTTGCGGGCTCCTTCACGCTCCATGCGCCGTGCCAGCTTCCTGGCTTGATGGATGGATTGGCTTTTGCTGGAGCCTGGGCAGTCGAAGCGAACAACGATCTTGCGGCCCTTCTTGGCAAGAAGCTTCAGAGCAGGCATGAGTCGGTCACTACGGCCTTTCTGATGCCAGCCATTGATGCCATTCACTCCCACTGCGAGCTGGCCGATCGAGCAAGCCGCCATCGCCTTCAGTGCTGATTCCTCAATCCAGACAGGCACCTCTGGTGTCTTGAAGATGAACAGCCAGGCTTGTTCGGGTGTGTAGGTCTCCGGTGTTGATGAGAATCCGTGCTCTCCAAGAAGAACTTGGGCGCCCTCAAAGCTCAAGGGCGGGAGCATGAGTCCTCGGTTGACTTCATCCCATCCCGTGGCATCAAGTTTCAAGCCTCTTGGTCCCGGCGTGCGCCGTGATGGATGAATTCGGTGGCCAACAAAAGCTGGAAAGTTCGTTGGCCAGCCTTGGCGATTTACTCCGACAGAAAACAGTGACCAACCCCCCTCAGCCTGATCAGTTCTTTTTCTCCAGAGTGAACAGTTGTTGGAGCGCGTTACACATTGCCCATGGGATGTTTCAGCATTCTTTCCTACCAACCATTGGTCGAGCCCAGTGGTGTAGACGTCTGCAGGTCCTATCTCAATCGCGTTTGTATGAAAGATCATTGGATCAATGCCATGATTTCTTAGGAGCTCCCCAACCGTTGGAAGAGGAAGGGCATTGGTGAGATTTTCCTTCAAGCGAGATCTAGCGACAACTACAAACTATCGGCGTTTATTATTAACTTCTTCTCGTTCTGCCGCAGGGTTGAAGTCACCTGCATCTAATTGCGATTCCTTGGAAGCCTGATGGAAAAGGCAATTGCACAATGACATCTTTTTCTCAGCTTCCTGGCGAACCATCAGAAGCTTTTGAGCAGCTTGTCCTCCATCGTGCCTTCGGACCGAGCCGACAGTTAAGTCAGACAGCGGATGTTGTGGGCTGTTCCGAATCGACCTTGCGCCGACGAGCAGAACAGTGGCAATGGGCTGAGCGGCTAGAGGCATATGACTCAAGCGTTTTGAAGAAGGTATCCGAAGCGCGAACCACTGAAGATCTCGCTCGCTACGCGCTGCGGCTCGAAACCTTCCGCCAGGAGCAGTTAGCACGGGCACGTTCGGTAGCAGAACGAGCGGACGAGCTGCTTGCCCTCGTCGAACGCAGCCTGAAACACCACCTCGAAGCCGGCACCGTCCTTCAGGGACGAGAGCTTCCTTCAGTAATGGCCGCTGCCTGCAAAGCCTTGGAAGGAGCCATGAACATTGAGGCAGCTGCTCTTGGTGTGGCAGCTTTTCTCGAGAATGAAGCATTGTCTATCAGCACAAAAAAGAGGCTTTAGAGGTACTGAATTCAACGCCGGTAGATTGACGTAGTGACTTAACTCAGATGTCTGAAACGCCTATTACCTGGATGCGCACTCGAGAATTAGCTTCTTATCTCGGAGTTCATCGCAACACCCTGGGGAACATGCTTCGGGAAGGTCTATTGCGCGAAGGTATACATCGCCGAAAGATCAATCCACTGGCTCCACGGGGTGAATTTCTCTGGAATCAAGAAGCCGTTTTGATGACTCTCGGCCGTCTTTGACTTCTCGAGTACTCACATAGGGATCAGATGTTCAGAAGCTTAGTTATGCCAGTGACTCTTATTGGCTTACACAGCCTCTCTTGTTTTGACCTCTTTTGGTATCCATATCGTGGCGGTGTCATCCCCCAAGCCGAAGGTTCGATCTGAGAGGTGTTCGATGCCGATCCAGGCGCAGATCAGGCCATTGAGCATGTTTTCCACGGGCTTGAGTGAAGCCAGTGTTGTCACCTCGGATGGCGCGGGGATGAAGTCCGGTATGCCGCTGATATGGGCCTCAAGTCCAGTTCTGATGGCCTGGAATTGACCCTGTAACCGTTCAATTCGCTCGGTGCGTGTCAGTTTTTCCGCTTTCCAGTACTGGCCTGAGCGGCTCACCTTGTAGGGCACGCGGTAGTCCCGCTTGAGCAAGGCCAGCAGGGCAACGTGGGGATAACACTCGATCAGGGCAGGGGCGGCCTGTTCGTTGCCGTTGGTGTGAAGGGGGTAGCCAAGGGCAGCGAAGTCGGCGCGCAGTTGATCGGCAATGGCGCCGGGGCGTTTGGCTGAGGGGCTGTGAACGGCGCAACCCTTGGGTCCGAACCGGCTCGAGATGGCGGTGTCTGCCGCCCGTCGACTGGTTATTGGTGTGGTCGCCAGGGGCATGTCGACCGACACGCAGCTCACCTCTGTTGCAGCGAGCTGTTGGGAGGCCTGGAGCAGTGCGGTTGGGTCTGGCCTGCTGCCCGTGGCCTTCTGCTCTGGATCCCAGCTTTGGCCGGATGCCTGGTCGATGAAAGCTGCGTAGCTGGGGGCGATGGCCAGGCAGCTCCATCCTGTAGCCGTGTTCTTCGCCAGGGCGACGCCGCTGGGCTGACGGGCCGTCCATGCCGCGTCAATGCCGAGGACGCAGATGCTCTTGCCCTGATCAGGGGTTTTGCCCATTCATCTCCCATGGATTGATCAACGACAGGCCGATGGCCTCGAAGTCAGCGGTGTTGCGGGTGGCCAGGTGTCCGTCATGGGCCAGAGCCGTCGCCGCGATCACGGCGTCGGCGGTGCTGATCGGCCTTCCCATGCTTTCGCGATGGCTCACCAGGGCCACGAACCACTGCGCTGCCGCGCTGTTGAACGGCAACACCTGCTGCTGGAAAACGGTGCCAAGAAGCGTTCCCCAGCCCTGCTGCAGTTGCTCTCTGCGTTGGGAGTCAGGCAGTCGCGCGATGCCCTGCAGGATCTCGGCTTCGTTCATGGCTGTGATCGCTACGTCCTGCGCGCTGAGCTGATTCGCCCAGGCCAGAACAGCGTCGGCTGGTTGCTGTCTCATCAGTTCCGACAGCACATTCGTGTCGAGAACAATCACGACTCAAGGCTCGGTGCTTTTGGCGTGTCGCTCCGTGATGGCAACTCCAATGCGACCCCCCCGAGCTGGGCAAAGTGGTTGTGAATGCGGGAGCCCAGGCCCTCGCTGGGCGCTTCTATATCAGCCGGTTTCACCACCTGGCGGAGGATCTGGCGCACCTCTTCCTCCATCGAGTGACCATGCGCGGCGGCGCGTTGCCGCAGGCGATCGCGCACGGCGTCGTCGAGGTTGCGGATCGTGAGGGTGGCCATGGGGCTGAAGTTGCCAGCAGTGCTGACATTGCTGTCAACGCTAGCGATGGTCATGGGCGGGGTCTGCCTGTGGTTCTGTTTGATCCATGCCCGGGGTGTCCCATGGGAAAGCTCCGCCGCAGGTGGTTAAAGGCATATCCCTCGCTCGAAGTCTTTCTCCCTCAAACGAGGGATACAGCGATCCATACGGATCCCTCAACTGAGGGAGATAAGAAGGGCCTGTGGCGTTCTTCGGAGCCTCTCAGAGAGATCTCCCCCGGATGAGGGATTCCAATCCCAGTCCATCGATGCAACCTGAAGGGAATGGTTCCTTTGTGCGATGGCTCCCACCCTTCTGTTCATCACCGGCGTTATGGCCGGCTTAATCGCTGGCTTCATCCTCACCTTCCCCACCAGCTTGCTAGCGATCCTGAAGGGATTGGCGATGACGATTCAGCAAACGGAGGCCGCCAAAAACATCGGCCAGATTCAGGCACAGGCTGTGGAGCTGCACCTGGGACTACCTGCACGGGCGACGCAGCTCTGGTTCTAGCCATAGTGGACCCTCTCAGGCAGCCGGCTCACCTGCAAGATAATCGGCACCTACGACAGACCCAAGTGTGACTCAGGCAGGGGCACAGCTATCTCTATCGCGATGGACAGGCCTGTGAGGAGTTGCGGGGGTTATGAAGATCCCGCATAATCAATAAGAGACGTTACTGGTGTCAATGAAAATATGTAGTCGATGAAATAACCTTGCAAGAGAATCGAAAAGCAGCGGTTCTTGATGCCTTAAAAATGTAAAAATTAATTTCTCAATTACACCGAAAAGCAATGGACGACATCAGCGGGATCGTCATCCAACTCAAGAACATGTTGAGAGCGGAACCGCTGGACATCAAGACGGCTGCTGAAAAGTTCAAAGAACAACTTGCCCCGATTCCAGATACATTTGCAGAGCGAGTAGACAGAGCAGCCGAAGAACTGGTTCGCCAAGAAACGCAGATAATTTCTTTTTACCCTGTACCACTTGTTACAGCTGCCAAACAGGGTCGATGGTACTTCGGCCCAGTAGACAATCAATCACCGAGCTGGCAGGCATACAGATCGCATCTTTCAGCCAAGGGTTGGAGTGAAGGGGTGATCAACTCTATTGATAGAGCATCCACAAAGATCACCAACGAGTTGCTATGTCCAACCGGGCCAAGAGAGGGGCGCTTCCAGGGTCTAGTGCTCGGATATGTACAGAGTGGCAAGACAGCCAGCATTGCAGCAACAATCGCGAAGGCCGCAGACAGCGGTTATCGCATGGTTATTGTTCTGTCAGGCATGACCAAGATTCTCAGGAAACAGACGCAGCTTCGTCTTTTATCAGATGTAGTCAACCACAATCCGTCTTTATGGCTTGAAGGAACGACCGTTGAGTGTGACTTCAAGCCTGGAAGCAGTCCGAAACTTCCAGTCGCGAGCAAAGGTAACTGCTCTCTTCTTGTAGTCAAAAAGAATGCAGCTGTTCTGAGAAGGCTGAAGAAAGCACTCAACAAACTCTCTGAGATCGAACGCAAGGGAATTCCGACACTAATGATCGATGATGAATGCGATCAAGCAAGCATTAATACAGCAGCACATCGAAGTTCAGTTACGCGGATCAACGGACTGATCCGGGATCTCTGTGAAAAGCTTCCTAGAGTCACTTACGTCGGCTACACAGCGACACCGTACGCGAATGTGCTGATGTCAGAAACCTCAGTTGATGGAAGCAGAGACCTTTATCCGAGTGAATTCATCATCTCCTTAGATGAACCCGAAGGCTACTTTGGAGCGAGAAGACTTTTCGGTGTCGACGTCGATGCGGAAAATGCGAATGAGCTTCCATATATCAGGAGAGTTCCTGCTAATGATCGAGAATACCTTCAACCACCTTCTCGGAGGGAACGTGAGATCTTTACCCCCCAAATGACTGCCAGCCTCGAGGATGCCTGCGACTGGTTCCTTCTGTCGCTAGCTGCTCGAATGGCTCGAGGACAAGAGCTTTCACATTGCTGCATGCTGATTCATACAACGATTTACGCAGGATGTCATCGAAGCATCCGTACGATGATTAGTCGGTCGTGGTTAATGCCTATGCGTGATGCTCTACTGAATAACGATAAAGGAAGACTCGGTCAGCTTAGAAATCTTTGGAACAGAGAAAGCTCAGTTCTCAGCGTAGAAAGAAGAAAAGAGCTGGATTGTCCAGATACCTTGGAAAATTTTGATGAACTGATTCCGTTCCTTTTTTCAGCAGCAGAAAGCATCTCAATGACTGTTGAAAACTCGGAAAGCGAATTGTCCGAACGACTCGATTTCAATTCAGGTCGTCCTGTACACACCATTGTGATTGGCGGCAATGTTCTGGCAAGAGGATTGACCATTGAGGGTCTTGTATGTAGCTATTTCATCCGCACAAGCTCGCAATACGACACGCTCATGCAGATGGGCCGATGGTTCGGCTATAGACGCGGCTTCGAGGATCTACCTCGCATTTGGATGACAAGGGAACTTGAGAGTGCATTCAGGGATCTGGTCAACGTTGAAGAAATGATCAGAGAAGAGATAGCAACCATCAGCCGTAAGGGGTGGACACCATCTGAGATGGCGGTAAGGGTGCCTCAGATCGCCGGATTGAGCATCACTGCCCGCAACAAGCTCGTGATGGAGAACCTGGAAGAATGCGATATCGGGTATTACGGAACGTACGAGCAGACCACCAGTTTTCCAGTTGACCGCAACTTTCACCACTCCAACTGGCATGCAGGTGTTGAATTGGTGAACGAAGTCATGGCCAATCGTAATATCAGCTTCAGCAAGGAACGTGCCTCATGTCTGTTCCGCGATGTTCCATATCGCTCGATCCTCCGATTCCTGCGTACCTACAGATTCGACCAAGAATCGATGACTAGTATTACTGAATTCCTGGAACGTGAAATCGACGCTGGCGAGGAAGCAATGGAGATTTGGAACTTAGGCGTTATAGGTAGTAGCAAAGGCAAACAAAGCAGCTTCGGAGTCATCAAGGATCATTCCTTAATCTCCCGCACAAAGGTTAATCCGAGTTACAAAAGTAGATTAGATGAGTCTTTGGATTTAGAGCTGAAGAGAGTGATCTACATCAAAGCATTGATGGGTGCGCGGGACATTTTGATTGACGTTGATCGCGATTCTTATCGTGAGTGGATGAAGACTGTCCCTGATCCTGACTTTGATCGCAAAAAGGATTCCTGGCGATCTATCATGAGATACAGAGATTACGCACTCGGTTGCAGGCCCCTTCTGCTTCTCTATCCAATTGACAAAGATTCGAAACCGGGAGGATGGAAATCCGACCAAAAAGCCAGTGAATCCGTCCGTCTGCCTCTGCTCCACGGTCTCCATTCAGAAGATGATCTTTCTGATGGACTGCTTGGGGTCGGAATTGTGTTTCCGGAAGTGACCACAAGCACCGCAAGGCATTTCCTCAAGGTCAAGCTCAACAGGGAGGTGGAGGGTGAGACTTTTGATGACGTTGATTATGAACTGATTGAACAACGTGAGGAGGAACAGTAATGATCCAGGAGATTAAAGAGATATGGGGTCAGATCAGGCAGAACCGTCCAGCTTCAGATGCGATCAGCGCACGCCCCCTTCCTGTCAGTGGTCTCGATCAGAACGATGTACTGCTTTGTATTACGCAAGACAGTAATGCTGGTCTCCTTCTCAGAAGCCAAGGTGGTAGTTCGCCCATGCCAAAGACTGGCTGTGGCCGGCTGATAGTGAGACGTGAGCAGTTACTGAGGGAGGGTTCGATACCGGACGATTACATCAGGATCGAATGTCTGGAATCAGACCTTGAGACTCCTTTCGCATTGCTGGCCAGCCAGGTTGTCAGGCATCTTGCATCCGGTGCGACAGCCACCAAGGCGTGCATGGAAGCAGTTCGCGAATTCCGTAGCCTGCTTTCTAAAGGTGGCGGCCTTCTTCCTTCTGAAGAAGAGATCCTTGGTCTGACCGGAGAACTCCTACTGCTCAGAAGGTTGGTCAACACCAGACCGCACCTCTGGGAGGGCTGGAACGGTCCTCTTGGATCGGCGCGTGATTACTCCTGGGGATCGGTCGATATCGAAGCCAAAGCATCAAGAATGGCTGGTGATTCAAAGCTCACTGTGAACGGGCTTGACCAGCTCCAACCGGAGGAAGGACGCGAGCTTCTCATTCACCATTCCGTTCTCACAGACAACCCCGCTGGATCGATTGATGTCCCTGGACTGGTTGATGAAATCAGGAATCAGATTGCTGACCCTGAAGCATTCGACACGAGACTGGTCAGCGCCGGATACCTCAGTGCGCAGAAAGAGCTCTGGCTCGAACATCGCTTCACCCTTCACGGATCCACCTTCTACAGGGTCTGTGATGGCTTTCCAAGGATCCGCAGGAGCGACTTCCCGGACGGCAATCTCCCTGCTGGTGTGTCCAAACTCCGATATGAAATCCTGCTTTCTAACTGCTCCGAATTTCGTCTTTCGACTTCAGAAGAGGAATCACTTCTTGCCGCTCTGACAGGACAAGTGGACGCGACATGACTCTGATACACCTTCATAGCGAACCCTTCAGCCGCGATGGCAACATTGCAGCGGATGGAGCAGCACGCCTCCTCGGTCAACCGGCACTCTCCCCTCTCGAGCTCGTCATCCGCGAGACCATTCAGAACAGTTGGGATGCATCACTCGAAATAAAAGGCACACCCCAATATTCAATCCGTATCCGCCATCTCAGCTCCTCTCAGATGGAGGCGATGCACTCTTTTTTCCAAGAGCTTCCACCTGATCAGGCCAATGAACCTATCGCAGGAGTTCTCCGTCGATTCCTGGACTCACCTGGACTTGTGATGGAGGTCTGCGATGCACGGACTCAGGGGCTGGATGGACCCACATCCGCCTCAAGAGCTCTTGTAGATGGCGAGTCAGCGAATTTCGTTAATTTCATCAGGAACATCGGCAGTGCAAGAGACGTTGCTCATGGTGGTGGGACTTACGGATTCGGTAAGTCATCCCTGTTCAAGATCAGCCGGTGTCAAACAGTTGTTGTCCATTCCGTTATCGCTACAGCGGATGGGCTTGAGCACCGCTTGATTGGCAAGGCTCTCGGCGCTGCGTTTGATCATGACGGTCGACGTTTCACCGGAAGGCACTGGTGGGGGGCAGCCGGTGAAGACGAAAGTGGTTCGGTGGATCCTGTTCTTAATGAAAGGGCGGAAGTAATCGCTTCTTCCCTCGGTTTCCAGAGCCGAACCACGCAAGAAGAGAGAGGAACCTCCCTGATGATCCTTGATCCGGATCTCGAGGAGTTCGACCCTTCCGGGGTTTTCGCGAACTCACCCTCAACAGAGATCCAGAACCACCTTGGAGCAAGGCTTCAGGACACGATCCTCTGGCACTGCTGGCCGAAATTCACCCGCCGTTCTGATGGGAGCCTGCCGATGGAATGCCGTCTGTCGATCCTGGGGGATGACTTCGCTCTACCGGACCCCGAGACCGTCTCGCCTCTCTTTCTGATGACCAAAGCTCTGGCGATGGCACGTGACAAGGAAGAGCTGATTCACTGCCAAAGACCGAAGAAACTTCTCGGTTTCTTCGGACAGAGCAGCGCATCGTTCGAGCTCGCTGCTGATGACCGCTTCCGTCGTCACCTTCGAGATACGGCACTGATCCCTGAGCGGCTCCATCATGTCGCTCTTCTTCGGCCGGCAGAGCTGGTCGTCCGCTACATGGAGGGCTCGATCAACGAAACTGAGCAGCGTCAGTGGGCCGGTGTCTTCATCACCGATATCGGTAAGAACGCCGAGGTGGAGAAGGCTTTCGCCATGTCTGAGCCACCGGCACATGATGACTGGCAACCGAAGGCGGCTCAAGCTCTGACGCCGCACCAACGGACCTACGTGAATGTTGCACTCAGACGGATACGGGAACGGATCAGCACCCTTTCAGGGAGCAACATCAGCCAGGGAGGTTTGCCTGGTGGTGAAGCCCGCAGTTCTCTTGCTGCCCTAGCCGGGGACATCGGGCGCTCCCTGATCGGTGCAGGCCCCGGCGGAGCGGATGGCAGCAGACCCAGCAGCAGCAGCGGTACTGGTGGTCGAAAAGCCGCTCTCCGTCTCGGATCACCGGTGTCGGAAGGAACAAGCCTCCGCGACGGTCAGCTTGTGGCACGCTTCAGGGTCCGTCTCACTGGCCAGAGTGATACCAGGCCGTCAATCACCTTCACACCATGGGTACAGATGGATGAGGGGGCCGGAGATCCTTTCGCTCCGAACGGAAAGTCACCCGAGGTGATCAGCGTTGAAATCGATGAAAACGAGGTGCCTCTGAGCGAAAAGGGATACATCTGTCAGGTGGCTCAAGGTGGCACGGATATTCAGGTTCTTGTGAGTATCCCGGATTATGTGGCAGTCGGCATAAGCCCGGAGATCGTCGCAGGAGATGAGGAATGAGCCGGATCGCTTTCCCCTATCCCACGCTGTTTCCTCATGTCCGTCAGCAGGGCTCCTGGGAAGCCTTCATCGACGGTAACCAGAGGCTTTTCAAAGATGGATCGGGGAGCTGGGACTACGACTCGGGGCTGGATGTCATCTGCCGATTTCCCTGGACAGCTGAAAGCTTGTTCGAGCAGGCGGAACTGACCCCACTGCTCGACAACGCCAGGCTTGCTCTGGTGATTTCCACGGGATCATCTGAAGGCACCGGCCGGCGTTTTGTGGCGACCGATCTGGCTGTGCGGGACTGTGCGGAGTGTGACGAAGGGGAGGGAACGATGCTCCGCATCAATCTTGAGTCGGCTCGCCTCTGCAACCGCATCAGAAGCTCTTTTTTTGTTTACAGCACCGGCGGAGAAATCGCCGGGATCAGACTTCTGGGTGGAAGCATCCTCTACAGAGAGGACGCCACACTGCAGCTTGAGGGGGATCTCGGCAGCTTCCCGATGCGATCCCTCGCCTTCCGCCCCCACAGCCTCGGAGACGGTCTGTGGCTCGTTGATTGTCATGCCGACAGCCCGGAAGATCCACTTATCTCCTCGGTTTCGTTGCTTCTCAACAGCGATCGACAGGTATTCATCGAACAACTGCAGAGCGAGGCAGAACAGACGGGCTTTCTGCGCTGGGCGGTTCGCGCTGATGTCATGGCAACGGTGCTGAGTTGGCTGCTGCTCAACGACGAATTCGGGTTCAACTTGGATCAGGAGTGGCCGGACGGCTCCGTCGGTGCCATCGCAACCGGATGGCTCATGAGCATGGGGGTGCAGGGTTGTTCGGCTCTGCAAAAGCTCACAGAGCAGATCAGGAGAGAGCCACACCGTTTCCGACAGCGTTGCCAGGCGGCCAGTGTTCTCTCGGCGACGGACTACCCATGACTCAGCTCATCCCGCAGATTCCGGCCGGGGTGGCTGAATCGCTTCTCTCTCAGCTTGCGCACTCCCGGTCCGCTGATCTTGATCCCGGCGATGAGCTCAGGATTCCGCAGGCCATCACCCAGCCGACGGGCGGCATGCCGATCACCGATGCGCTTCTGAAGGAACTTCGCGTCTCGATCGTCAGTTCTGCCCGTAACCATGGCTTTCCCGACAGCCGACCGACGAGCTTCCTGCGGTTCGAACTGGAGGTTGCCGAGGCGCTTGCAGCATGGTCACCACTGTGGATAGAGGAAGGGGCTCCAACAGGGGAAGCGCTGCGCAACGACTGCTGGACATTCATCACCATCGTGGTGCTTCCGGATGTTGCGCTATGGCGCTGGCCTTCGAAAGGAGGAGAGGACGGATCAGGAAGCCGCTCGTGGAAAGTGAGGATGTTGGGAGGTTCTCGCAACACCTTCCAGCGAATCTTCCGACGGGTGATGTGTCTTGATCGTGGAGCGGAGCACCCGGATCGCTGGGGACTGATTCGCGAGCTGCAGGAGGATGATTTCAGTGCGATCCTCGAACGACCTGGCCTGAGCAGCAACCGAGATGTTGCTGTCTGCCTTGGGGAGGAATTCCTTGCGATGAATCAGCGTCTCAGCCAGTTCAGCAAAGGAAATCGAGTGGATATCTACCGTCAGGCCACGAAGGCCATCCGTGCCTATGGCGTTGTGCAACCTCTAGATCTGCTCTCGACCGAACAGAGAGAAACCCTCATTCGTTCGGCGTTCCTGCGTTACGAAGGCGATTTGGCTGCTGCCGCTGAACTGCCCATTGGCTCCGAAACAGGCACTCAGGCCAAGCAGGAATTGACGAGGAAACAAGTGCGGAAAAGTTTTCTCAAACGGATTCTGGAAGGTGGTTGAAATTCATGTCCGCGAAACCACCATCACTGCGGCCCGCAGCCGCAACATGGCCGCGATCCGGGGACGGAACACATCTCCGGAGCTCAGGGTCCGCAGCCTTTTGCACGGCCTCGGCTACCGGTTCAGGTTGCACCGGCGTGATCTCCCCGGATCACCGGACATCGTTCTGCCGAGACACAGAACCGTTGTGTTCGTCCATGGCTGTTTCTGGCATCGGCACCCAGGTTGTCGCTACACCACGTCCCCGAAAACCCGGGCGGATTTCTGGGCCAATAAGTTTGAGCAGAACATGGAACGGGATGAACGCCAACAGCACCAGCTTCGTGAGATGGGCTGGTCCGTAATGGTCATCTGGGAGTGCGAACTGCGAGACCTGAAAACACTCACGCAACGACTGGAGAAGATCAGACGGACAAGCGGGCAGATATTTTCTGATCAGGTAGATAGCTAACCCACCTGCGCGCAGAGACCTGCGCAATACAGGGGACAGGGCCTTTCATCCGTCTCACGCGCCCCCTCACAGAAAGGTTTCGGTCCGCACCAACGATCAGCCACGACAACAGCTGAGCGGTAGATCCGGCCATCCTCATCCCCGCCGAGCACTAGACCGAGGTTCAGCTCACGGTGCTGACGAGAGAGCAGCTGCTCCGATTCATCGCTGCCGTTGATCCGACCCACCATCCGCCCCAGCCCGATGCTGCAGCTCCGGTCCGTCGTGATGCCGACCATTGCCAGGCATTGCCGGATCCTGTCCCGGCCGAGGCCCTTGAGATCGGTGCGAACCCATTCCCTCCATTCAAGGCCTTCCTTCAACTGGATTGCCACCTGCTGAAGAAGGTTCTCGTTCTTCTCGAGGTGAAGGCTGCGGAAGGTTCTGCGCCGGCTGGGTTCGGCATCGGCGAGGAACGACTCATGATCGGGCCAGCGCTGAAGCACCCGTTGCCAGAACTGCATCTGCCTCTGTACAGGCAGCTGGGTCACCAGCAGTTCCCCGAGGAACACCCTCCAAGCTTTCAGCTCCTCGGGAATCTCCACTCCGTTCTCCTTTTGCCGTGCCCATGGCTGTAGTGCCACGACACCTTCATCGCGATACCAGTCGAGGAGTTCCTGACGGATCGTCTCAGGTGATCGCCAGAGGACTTCTTCGGTGCGTTGCTTGATCGCATCCAGCATCGCTCTGCCCAGCACTTCCCCCACCAGTGGGGCCACCGCCTCCCCCACCTGGTGGAAACGGTTTGAAGGTGTGCCGTGGAAGCGGAAGCCATCAGGGAACGACTGCACCCTTGCCGCTTCCCGGATCGACAGGGTCCTGTTCTGCTGGGGGTGGATGTACCAGTAGCCGTCCTTCGCCATGTGAGCCGTCACCGTCAGACACGGCTCCTTCCCCTTGAGGATGTTGTATTTGTTGCTGAAGCTGCTCTCCCGGTCCTTTCTGTTCAGCAGCTTTCCTTCCCTCTTGGCGCGGCTGGTGACGGCATAACGGCGCTGTTCCTCACTCAGCTCGTGATAGCGGAGACCTGTATCACGCATCAGCTGGAAGGTTTCCAGATCATCGCCTCGCACCTTGCGGGTGATGTGGTCGTGCAGGACATCCCGATCAACGGGAAGCCAGCTACGCATCAGCTTCTGGTAAGCGTTGCCCGGGCCGCGGTAATCGCAGGTCTCGTTCCACTTCTCCCACCAGTCACCTTTCAGTTCCGGCAGATCGCCGATGGCCTCCTCCAGGCTCACCGCTTCTTCCAGGGAACTGCAGCTGGGTTCCGGCCAGACCAGCGGTGAGCAGTAGCTGTTGCCTTTCGCATTAGGCAGTCGGGTGCCAGCAATGAATAGCCGCGGCCGAAGCTGGGGAACGCCGTGTTCCCAGGCATGCACGAGGCGTGCATGCACCCGGTAGCCGGCGGCTTCAGCACGGCTGACAATTCCACGGAACACCTCCTGGTCACCCGTCTGGGCGATGTCAGGAACGTTCTCCATCAGGAAGGCACGCGGCATGACGCCCTCCACAACTGTGAGGAACGATTCCCACAGTTCGCGGCGGCCCTCGTTTAGCTCCTTGTGTTGTTCGATGACGTCATCGTCGTGCTTCCGCCAGCGGATGTTTCGGGAGAAGGGCTGACAAGGTGGCCCACCGGCTACGAGTGCAACTTCCCCACCGGCGTTGAGCTGGCGGCAGAGCTGCGCCAGCACCTCGGGGTCACTCAGATCGCACTGTTCCGAGCAGCCGCCGAAATGATGCCGGTGAGTCGCGATCGAGTCCGGCCGGATGTCGCAGGCCAGAACCACTTCGAAGCCGGCCCGGTGCAGGCCAAGGCTTAGACCTCCGGCACCGCTGAACAAATCCACCGCAAGCGGGGTATCCGCAGCGATCGAGCGCATGTAGCCGGGCAATTCATCAAGGCTGCAGCTGGCTTGATTCGGCTCGAGAACCTGTTCGGGCCCTTTCAAGGCCTTCAACCGATGCGGATCGTCCGGGATCAGGCTTTTCACCATCAGGCGTTGTTCCCCTCGTCGTTGCTTCGGATCAGGTCCGCGATCTCGCCTTCCTCCAGCAGGTCGAGACAGATCGATCCGCCGAGGCCGTTTAGGCGGCGGACTCCCGCACGAACCCTCAGATCAGGAAGATCCGCCAGTTCACCTGTGAGCACCCTGTTCACCGCCGGCAGCAGGCCGTATTCCCGGTCACTGATGCCGAGATGCAGCTCCTGGCTGGTGAACAGCCGCCTGACGAGATCGTAGTCCTCGCCTTCGGGGCCGATAAGCCTCTGAGCGGCGAAGAAGAGACGGGCGAAGGTGTTGCGGCCGTGGCCGTTGATCGAGGCGGTGCCCAGAAAACGAACCGCCGGCACCGGACGATGCCCTTTCCCGCTGAGGAATCCGTCCTCGGGATCGGCGGGTGCGCTTCCCCTCCATCGCCTCCACACCAGATCGTGATGGCGAACAAGGCAGAACCAGTGCCAGACGCGCATGTCGGTGGTCACCGATTCAGGCAAGTGTCGCAGGGCTCTGTGCAGTGGCTCCACTAGAGCGCCATCCATCGCGGACTCGCGGACATCACTGCTGAGCAGTTGCTCCAGTGCGGCATCGAAACCCGAGAGGTCCACCTCGGCATCCACCCGTTTCACCTCCAGCAGATGGGGATCGCGAAGCGCTTCCACAAGCCCCTGTTCACTCACCGGATGCACGAGCCGGAACAGATCGTTGCTCATGCCGCCTCCGCTTCGATGGCCGCCTCAGCCTCCGCCGCTGGGTGAACCTGCTGGGCATCGGCCATTGCCTCGGCAAGTGTCACCAGACGTGTCTCTTCCTGAATCAGTGCCGGCATCCTCAGCATCAGGCGCATGAATCCTCCCGGGCTGTGGAGTTCACGCACGAGCAGGGGAAGGGCGCTGTGGGCAGGCAGATCAGCGCCGGTTAGCCCCGGAGCGAACAGCCCGAGCAACCGGCTCTGCCAGCTGTTCATTGATGCGATCGCCTCTTCGGGATCGATGCTCCGGTCCTGATCCACGATGCGCTGCAGATCGGCGAGTGCTCCGGAGACAAACAGAGGCCAGACGCCTGAGCAGATCGCCATGAACACAGCATCACGCTGCAGCGCCGGACCGTTGCGGCGTCTGCCGCGGCTCATCAGCAGCCTCCGCAGGGGAGCCGAGACGTTGGCGTTGAGTTCAAGCACCGGCGGCTCGCCGGGCTGAAGCCGCCAGAGCTGCTGGCTCGCTCCACTGGGGAAGTCGGTCCAGCGCAGCTGGAACAGGGCTTCGCTCTTCGCACTTCTGCTTGTGAAGCGCACCGTATGAATGCGGCTGCGGCCGACGATCTGTCCCTTCTTGTCGGCGAACCCTTCGCTTGGCTCTTCCGCTGCTGCCGTACGGACCAGAAGAGCTTCGGCTCGGATCTCCTCTCCATCAAGAAGAGCTGAGAAATCATGCTCGGCGAACCACAGTCCGAGGCCGTCATCCTCAAGCGGCACCACGATTCTGCGACCGGTTGATCTGCTGATCAGGCGGCAGATGAAGCGAGCGGGGGGCTGCTTCTGTTCCTCAGCAGGGAAACAGTCTTCCCAGCCCCATGGCGGTGTCAGCAGGATCTCCAGACGGACGGCTTCTGTCGCACTGCTGAAACGGAAGGTGACCGCGTTGCTCACCTCCTGAATCACCTCTTCGGAAATGCTTTCCGGAGCGGTGACGCGGAAGGCGCCATCCAGGTCGACTGTCTTCCAGGGAAGGAATTCCATGGCTCAACCCCCCTGCCGGAAACCGGCCAGTGTCGGGTCAACGCCCGCCGGTGGCCGGACCAGACAGCGGAACGGGAGTGTGCCGAAGCCTGAGCTCACCGAGAAGACGAAGCGCCTTGCATCGGAATCATCAAGGCTCACTTCGCTGACGGAGCCCATCAGTTCGAGGTCGCTGATTCTCCAGGCCTCTCCCTTGCCGGAATCGGCCAGGCTGCTGAAGCTGAGGCCTGCGGTGGCGCTTGCCTCTCCCTTGCCATGGCGGATCAGCTCACCCTGGAGCGACCACCCTTCCCGTGATGGATCAAAGCAGCATCCATCTCTGTCCAGAACGATTTCCAGTCGCGGTCGTTCGCCGCGTTTCTGCTCCGAAGGCGAGCTGACAGCCCGGCCGAGATTGAGCATCCGTGCCAGCAGTTCGGGGCCTTCATCCGGTGACGGTTCATCTGCAATCAGCAGTTTCTGGATCACCAGCTGCCGCAGCTCCGAGCGAAGGCCCCTCAGTCGCCCGGCCGATCCACGCCAGTCGTAGCTCTCCCTAAGACGCCGGGTCGTCGGCAGCCAGTCGTCATGGGTGACGGGCTCCGCAGCCCGGAAGTACTCCTCCACATCCGCCGGCACTGCGCTCTGAGCATCCATGGCTGCGGAAGCCGGGATGTGCTGAATGGCATTGCCCACCAGTGCAGCTGCGCAGTAGGCACCTCCATCGTTCAGACGGTTTCCGTCGACATAGTCGACGACCATGCCCGCGCCGCGGATCAGAGCGATGGTGGATCGGCAGGGCAGGCAGCCTTCGGTCGGGCTGACTCTGGTCACACCGAGGCGGATGGTGGTTTCCGCGGGCTTATGCAGCAGGTCAGGCCGATCCTCAGGGTGGATTCTCCTGGGGAGGGGAAACCCGGTCAGATCCAGAGCGGCGGAGTCTCCGGGTTCCAGGGCGGCAACGGTGCCAGGTTCGGTCCGGCTGGCGGCGAGGAAGGGGGCCCAGACGCCGTTCACTTCGGCACGGCACACATGGCTCGGATGTGTTTCTCCGCTGCGGAAGACACGGGCCTGAACCTCGAGGCGCCCCCAGCTGATCGCTGGCCAGAACCATTTCGCTGCAGCATCGGTCAGGTCTGCGCAGAGCTCCTCAGGATCACGGATGCCGAGTTCTCCGGTGTCCTCCCGATCCGGTTCATGGAAGGCGGGAATCAGCAGGGTCGTTCCGCTTCCGCTGAGCCCGGCCCGGTCCAGTTTCAGATCGATACATGCTTCCTCCGATCTCCAGTCAGACAGAGCCACATCGATTCCGTCGCGGAGACCGGGTGAGCCGAGATAGGCCCCATCCAGAAATGAAGCTCCGTCGAGCTCATGGGCCGGGATCTCGCTTCGCCCGAACACCCTCAGGCCTTCCTGTTCCCTGCCATGCACGCGCGAGGAGAACAGAACCGTGAGCAGGCGGGAATGCATCCAGCTCACCGCCTTGCCGAGCCCGAAGCTCCCACCTCGCCCGGTGTCGTTGCCCGTGGAGAAATTTTGAATGCAGAGGCGGCGGAAGTTGCCGGCCTCATCCCAGTCATCACCCGACAGCCCTTCAGTGCCGCTGTCGCTGATGCGCAGGCAGACGAGCGTGTCGGCTGCCATGGCCTGGACCCCTGCCCTGAGAGTGAGCGCAGCGCCACTGAGCCCGCTCACCGCTTCCATATGTGGACTCAGGCCATCCCAGTTCGCGGCTCTAAGGAATGCTTCGCGCTCTTCGCCCTTCAGCAGCAGCAGGTCGAAATAGACGGATGCTTTTTGAGAGCCGGTGCGCTGATCGCAGCTGTTTTGGCAGATCTCCCGGACAAGCGTTTCAAGAAGGGGCCTGCGCCTCTGAGTGCTTCCCGTCTCGAACAGTTCGGCCGCAGTGCTCCCGCCGCTGGCACGGCCCTGACCCAGTGCCGGAGTCGATACCCACTTAAATGGTGCCGGCATGAAGCTTTTCAGGCGTGGTGGCACTGTATCTGGTGTCTGCAAATTTTAAAGATCAGATGTACTCCTGTCACCGGTTATTGCCCCTGCTGTATCAGCTCAGTTCATCAATGTGCAGAGCCGATTGATCTGCTCGGCCTCCGCCACCGTGTTGGCAACACCACTGGCCAGGCCAGGTGATCCCACTACGACCGAGAGGCACTGAGCTCGGCTGATCGCCACATTCAGGCGGTTGGGCTCGAGCAGGAAGCCAACCCCGCGCGGGGCGTCATCACCAGTGCTAGCCGTGAGCGAGTGAATGGCTACTGGGGCCTCCTGGCCCTGGAATTTGTCCACCGTGCCCACCCGAGCTCGGCCGTGCAACCGTTGTTGCAGCCGGTTCACCTGCACGTTGTAAGGGGCTGTCACCAGGATTGTGTTGGCATCGAGCACGCCTTCTTCTGTGCGGTTACCGCGGGCGATGGCGTAACGGCTGCCCAGCAGCGCACAGACCAGCTGCTCGATCCGATCGATCTCTTCTGGAGCATGCACGCTTCTGCCGCTATGCCCTACCGCCTCAAACACCAGGCCTTGCGCCGGGTATGGCTCACCATCGCTGCCCTGGCAGGCAATGGGCGAGACAATTCGGTTCGCATAATTATCAGGGTGGGCTCGGAGACGGTCTTCGTAAAAGAGTTCGCTCACCATTGATGTGAGCCTCGGTTCCATCCGCCAACAAGTAGGCAAGAACACTCCACGATCGTTGGGCACCACGGCTTGTCCTTCGCCCATCAGGTAATCCAGGCAGCTTTGGCCGGCATCCCCCGGGTGATCCGCTTTTGAGGGTTGCGCCAACTGCTGTTGGTCGCCCACCAGCAGGATCGACTGCGCACACCGTGCCATGGCCAGCAGATTGGCGAGTGACAGCTGGCCTGCTTCATCTACCACCAGCAAATCGAACTCCGAGGCAAGCTCTGGCAGGCAGAGCTTCCAGGCTGTTCCTCCCACGACCCGTTCAATTCCGTTCAGCTTTTTGGGTGCAATGCAGGCAATGCCCTGGTCGTTGAGTTCTTTTTCCCTGCTGCCGGTCTTGACGATCTGAGCATCGGAACCTGAACCCTCCAGTGCTTCTTTGGTCTTCAGCAGCAAGCTGTTGATGGCGGCATTGCCGTTGGAGCTCACTGCAATGCGCTGGCCTTGTTCAACAAGCTGAGCAATTAGTTGGCTGGTCACCGTTGATTTGCCTGTGCCGGGTGGCCCTTGCAGCGTCACGGTAATGCCGTTGTGCTGGCCAAAAAACCGAGCAAGTTCGCTTGCAACCTGATTGGGGTTGCCATTGATTGCGCTGTTCACGTCTTCCAGCTCGGGGAGAGCGCTTCGCTCGAGGATCTGCACCATTGCTGGTGAAAGCGACTGCGAGCCTTCCAGCCATGCCAGGGATTGTTCTTCCAGACTGTCCAACACTGCTTCCGATGGCAGCGATGGTGTTTTGATCAACGGTGTTGGGCCTTTGGGGATCGGCGGATCAAAGCCATTGGCCCGTCGTTTGTCGCGGCTGCTCCATGGATCTTTCAAAGTGATCGATCCTGCAGATTCGTTCAGGTCGTCGATCACCAGCTGCAGGCCTGTTTCGGCAAACTCCACTTTTTGCGGGAACCCCCCTGGTTTCCACTTGAACTTCAGCAGCTGGTTTGGGTCAAAGCGGAAGTGGTGGTAGTCAGCACCGGCCCGCGCACTTTCTTGAGCCGCGGTGCTCACCCATTGCGCATCGGCGACGGCTTCTCCTTCATCGCTCAGGTCGCTGGGGTTGGTGAGGGCTTGTTCCCGCCGATCGAAGAACGCCCACCAAGCCACATTGTTTTCGCGGATGTGGAAGGGCAGCAGCTGCGCCACGAGTTCATGGGCGTTCCAGCTGAGTTGAAGCGGGCTCAGCCCCACACGCTCGGACGGTTCAGCAGGGATTTGGGCCAGGAGTTGTTCGCTGAGCTGCTCGAGTGGCTTCAGCTCCCGTGGCTCGGCGTTCTCCGTTGCTTTCGAATCAACGAAGTGATCGGGCAAGCCTTGCTGTTGGCGGAGATCGCACAACCAGTCGTGGAGATAGGTCGTCGATTCACAGTCTTCTTCGTTGTAGTTCTCGATAGAAAGAAGTTGTGGGCTGCCATCCGGTTCATGGCCTGGACACGCTGGCTCGCCTGAGTCGATCCATCGTTGGTAGGCGACCACTGAATCGCCTGCGTTGGTGACACCTGCCTGGCGTGCACCCATGTAGAGGTGCTCCACCGATTTGATCGAATAGTTCGGTTCCCCCAGCACAATTGCGTGCTTAACGATCGGGCGAAGATCCACTAGCACGTTCTTGCTCAGCCATTCGCTGATTTCGCGTTCGCGTGTGGCGTGCTGTTGCGACAGGCGCCGCATCGCTGATTTTTCGTAGTCGGCGTAGTGATAAATCCGCAGGCCGGGGTGTTGACGCCTGCGTTCTTCGACCCAATCCACCCATGCCTGGAACGCTGTTTTTTCCTCGACCGGTGAATGAGCCCACCAGGCTTTGAACTGGGGTGTTTTGTCTTCCCTGTCGCGATAACAGGCACCAAACAGGTATTCGAGCTTGGTGCCGAGCACCGGGTCATGGAATCCTTCCATGTCGAACCAGATGTCACCTGCATTGGCTGCCGGCAGTGCGTACAACCCTTTCCCTTCAATCAATGATCTGAGGCGATAGGCCGGTCGCCCTTTTGCGTCTTTGGGGGAGCACTGCACTTCGGCTTGCTCCTGCAGCCGTTTGAAAATTCTTGGATCCAGTTGGGGGATCTCTGCGTTCTCTGGGCTATTGGCGAGTTGATCAATGCTGGTGATTCCTGCCGCGCGCAGTTTCTGCCGTTGGCTCTCTCGCATGTCTGCCACAAGGATCAGATCGCGCTGGCCCATGAGCCGTTCTTCGATGAATGCCGACCAGCTGCCGTGGTCTCCCCGCTCGTCTTCAGGAATGGCATGCGGATCGAAGGACTCGAGAAACTCTTCGTAGCGATCTCTCAGTTGCTGATACCAGGCCCAGAAGTCCTTCGTTCGGAATTTCTTGAACGTGGCGCCACCTAGATACAGCTCGAATTCTTCTGGCCTGTTGCCGAGATGCGGAGTGAGCAACTCGCAGTAGGCCAACGCTTGAACCAGAAAAGTGGTTTTGGGCTTGCTGGCTAGCTTGCATTCGATTGGGATGTAGCTCCAGCTGCCAAGCGATGAGGGTTGTTCTATGCGCTTGAGCAGGTCGGCACTGCCGCGCATGGAGTTATTGCGCAGTGATGCCTGGTGGATGTACTCCACCCCTCGGTGCATGGCGTCTTGCGTGGCGTCGTAATCGGCGTCTGATTGTTTTCCAAACAGTCGCGCGATGCTGTGGCCATTGGCCTTAAGTCTTTCCAGCAGCACTTCTTCATGGCGTGCTCCGTCTGATCGGAGTTGTTTCTCCAGTTCGCTCGGCTCTGGTTTGCTTGCCTCAAAAAGCTTGTGCGCCTGCAGCTCCTCCCACCAGGCTCCGATCACTGGGCTGATGCTGAACAGCGACAGCTGGCTGGGAGTGATCAGGCGGGTGGACATGCTCCACATTCAGACTCTTCAGATTGGCATTCGATGGCCTAGGTGGCATCCCTCAGTTGAGGGACTTTTTTGTAACTGATCCCATTGGAATACCTGCAGCACTTGGCACTGGAAGAAGTAGATATCCTTTTGAGCTACCCAAAAACTTCGCGAATGATTTCGTGTGACCGGAATCGGTGATGGTCGGCGTAGGTGCGCCTCAACATCTCTTCGGATGTGGAGAGCAGGCCGGCAATCTGCAGTAGGTCTAACTGCTTCACCTCGAGGAGGCGTCGTGCAGCGTTATGTCGCAGTGTGCGCAGTCCAATAAGTTCTCGGTCTGCCTTGAGGCCTTTCTCATCAGAGAGCTCTCTCCAGAGCCAGCCGTGAACGGCACCAAGCTCTTGTTCTGTTTTCCGTTGCTGATCCTGAGTGGGTTTGTCGTCCCAAGGACTTGCGGCGTTGCGTAGCCGTTGAGGTGGCTGTTGCAGTCGTTCTACGCCGACGCTCTCTAGTAACCCCCGCCAGGACGGGCAAAGATTTGCTGGTCGGTTTCTGCCTCGCTTGCTGTCCCGACAGCGCACGTAGCTACCTACAGCAACTTCAACCTGACCAGGTTTTTTCCAAAGGAGTTCCGAGGCCATCACCATGGCCCCTCTGGCACCCGTTACGGCAACCCAAGTCGTGATCCAGGCGCAAGCATGAGCGAGCTCTGAAGTTTTAGAGCGGTCCCAAAGGCCCAGGATGATGCGCTCTATTTCGGCAGGATCGACTGGTTTTCCCTGCCCTGCAGCGGGTTCTTGATATCCGTTTTCTCTCCCGGGATTGAGCCTTTTCCCATCCGTAGCGATGTCGAATAAAAGGCAAGCTGCTGAGATTGCATCACGCCGGCTTCGAGCTTCAGCTGGCCAGCTCTTGATCCACTCCAGAAGGGCATCTCTGCTGTTGGCCTTGCTGTTGTGTTCTGCGAGCCACCGAACACATGATTGGACCCATTTCACCCGCCTTGCAGCGTGTTTCTCCGAATTCCCTGCGCTCTCAATTCGGCCCAAAGCTTCCCGCTGGTAGATCCCTAATGAGCTGCCAACGGGGCCGCCTGCGTTCCTTTTGAGGTTGTTGTCGAACTCGGCGAGTGCTGTATCAACTGCGGTTGAGATCACGACGTCCCCGTCTTGGTATGACGCGTTCAACTTCAGCCACTTCTGGTCACCACTTCCGTCAGGCCTGGAGTTGAAGGTCAGGTAGATCAACTCCTCTCCACTGGGCCTCGTCTTGCGTCGCAGTGACAGACCGAAGCGGTCAGAGTGCTTGGTGCGGAGATACTTGGCTAGGCCCTTCAGCCTTGCGCTGTTGCGGCGAAGCCCAGTGGCTGCTGTCATACAGGGACAGAGTGGCTTACACGCCTAGCCTATCCCTGTTTTGTCCCTAAAGCCACTCGCACAAGGTTGTGCCCAGTTGCACAACTTGAGACCACGAGACAGCTAAATCCAGTCATGGCAGGAGATCTGAGTGCAACTGAGGGCATCTCGCCAGCCGACCAACACTGGCCTTGGTGGCCGCTGCTGCCGTTGTATCCCTATGGCAAACGCCCCACCCATTTTCAAGAGCTGATCCCTGGCCAGCTGTGGAGCTTCGAGCAGCTCCAGGGCATCTATTACGTGGCGGTGCCAATTCGGCTCACCGTGGTGAAGGTGCCCGGCGGCTTGATGCTGGTGAACCCCTTGCCACCAACGGCTGAATTGGTCGCTGGCCTTAGGGCCCTGGAAGCGGACCACGGACCCGTGTGCACGATCGTGCTGCCCAGCGCATCCGGTTTGGAGCACAAACTTCCACTTGGGCCGCTCGCTCGCAAGTTTCCCAAGGCTGAGGTGTGGGTGTGTCCAGGCCAGTGGAGTTTTCCGGTGCAGCTGCCCCTGAGTTGGCTCGGGGTGCCGGCTGAACGCACCAAATTTTTGCTCAGCGATGGAGTGCCCCATCCGGAGGTGTGCCAATGGATCTCGCTTGGCCCCCTCGATCTCGGTGTGGGCCGTTTTCAGGAGATCAGCTGCTTGCATCAACCCAGTGGCGCCCTCTTGATTACCGACGCCCTCGTGGGCATTGAGGCCACACCACCCGCGATTTTTGATCGTGATCCCACACCCTTGCTGTTCCATGCCCGCAACCGTGGAGATCAACCGCTGAGTGATTCCCCCGAGGCTCGCCGGCGTGGCTGGGCGCGCTTGGTGCTGTTTGCCTCTTTCCTCCGTCCCCATTGCCTGCGCGTGCCACCCATTGCCGAGATGCTTGGCCATGCCTTCCGGCCAGGATTGCGCTCATGGAAAGCCCACTTCGGGCTGTATCCCTTCGATTGGCAAGACGGTTGGCGTGACGACGCTGCGGCCTTAATGGGAGACGAGGCCGCCAAAGTGCAGGTGGCTCCCGTGCTTGAACGGCTGGTGTTACCGCGAGCTCAACAAGCGATCAACGTCTGGCTTCAACAACTGGAATCCCGATCAGATCTCCGCTGGTTGATCCCCGCCCACTACAGCGCACCCCTGTCCTTCACTGCTCAACAGGCAGAGGCTTTACGAACGGAACTGCAACAAAAAAACTGGGCACCCAATGAAGGAAATTGGAGCTTCCTCGGTAGCATCGATCAGCGCCTTTTAAAGCTTGGCGTTGTCCCCGAAAACCCCCTTCAACAGGATTAATTGGATCAAAAATAGGGGATGATTTGAAACGATCCGTGATCGTTTGAAAGGCAAATTTTCCTTCCAAACGTTTCAAGAAAGCCCTACAGATTCAGATCGTCGTCTGGATTAACAGCCATTTCATCATCCGCGAACAGCGTTTCTTCCAACTCCTTGCGCTGCTCCATCTGACGCAAGAAGTAGCCCGTCATCATCGCGGAGGCCAGCATGTTGGCCAAGTTGTCGCGATTAGCCGTTACTTTCACTTCGAATTGCTCGCCGGGGAGCATCCCCAACAAACCCTGCACGTTATGGCGAATGATGTCCTGAATATCGTTGCTGGCGGATCGAGCCACCCTCTGCAGAACATCCGGAGATTGGTCCTGGAGGTATTGGATCAAGCTGTTAACGGGCTGGCCGTCCTGGCTGTCCGTGGTTAGGAATTCTGGATTGAACATCCTGCCCACCTTTCGTCAGTCGTAAGACCTTATCGCAGCTGCGATGGGCGGAAGCTCGGAATCTTGGTGTGAGAACCGAATCGGACCGAACCTGTTCAAGGGCCAGTAACGCCAAACCGCGGTACCAATCACCCTCTCGTCAGGCAGAGCACCCCACACGTGAGAATCCAGGCTGGCATTGCGGTTGTCGCCCAACACCCAGTACTGCCCTGGCGGCACGTTGAGCGGTCCTTGGTTGTAATCCATGGCCGCAGGCATCCAGTCTTCTGGCACAGGGATGTCGTTGCGCAACAACTGCCCATCTCGCACTTCAATCGTGTCTCCAGGACGTCCCACGACGCGTTTAATCAAGGCCGCGTTGGCGTCGTAACCAGCCTCCACAAGCTGAGGTGGCACGGCGAACACCACGATTTGGCCCAAGCCGATCGGCTTGTGGCGTTGGCGATTCAATCTCGGCGTGATTTTTTCCACCAAAATCCTGTCCTGCAGATGCAGCGTGGGCAACATCGAACCGGAGGGGATCCAACGGGGTTCAATCACCTGCCAGCGCAGAAGCAGGGCCAACACCACCCACACCACCAGGCCTTTCCAACCGTTGCGCTTGGGTTCTGAGTTGGGAGTAGGTGCCATGGCCGGTTCTGCGTTAGCCGAGGATCGCATTAGCCACCGCCGCATTCCTGACCCAGGCCCTCGCCAATCTGCAGGCTTCTGTCCTGTTGCTCCAGACCCTTCATCAACAGGGCCTGCGCCACGTGGTGCTCTGCCCTGGCAGTCGCTCCGGCCCCTTAGCCCTTGCCGCCGCAGGATTGCAGCACGCCGGGCTGATCACGCTCAGCACGGCGATCGATGAACGATCAGCTGGATTTCATGCCCTCGGCCGATCCAGTGCATCGGGTGTTGCCACGGCCGTGATCACCACCTCCGGAACCGCGGTGGCCAACCTGTTGCCGGCCGCCGTAGAAGCGGATCGCTCCAACCAGCCCCTGTTGCTGATCAGCGCGGATCGCCCCCTAAGGCTCAAAAACAAAGGGGCCAATCAAACCGTGAATCAAGAAGCCTTTCTCACCCCGGTTTGCCATTGGTGTGGATCCGGGCCCTTGGATGGCGTCAGCAACGGGCTGGATCACGAGCTACGAGCCCTCGCTGAGACCGCCTGGCGGCATCTGCATCAGCAGCCAGGTCCTGTGCATCTCAATTGCCCCTTTGAGGAGCCCCTGCTCCCCGATCTGCCTCAACAGAAGGCGTTTTGGACGCAATGGAACAGCTCCGAGGCCCTCGCTGCTGATGCCGCTAACCCTGAGCTCTGGACTTCCACCCCCCAAACCGCCGCACCAAGCCTGGATCCTGATCAACCCGGTGTGATCGTTGCCGGGCCCTGGCGGGGACTAAGCCTCCACCTTGAGGCCTACCAGGCCGCCTTGATCGCCTGGCAACAACGCAGTGGCTGGCCCGTGCTCACCGATCCCCTCGCGGCGATCCCGAGCGGCTTAGGAGGCGTGATCCGCCATTGGGATCTGTTGCTCCCCAACGGTTTAAGCCAGCTGCCAAGCCATGCCCAGGTGTTGCGGTTGGGGTCGATGCCGGCCAGTCGTCGCCTCGAGGCCTGGCTTGCCAGCCAAAAGGGCCCACAGCTGTTGATCACAGAGGGGGACCCACGGCCCCTTGACCCCCTCGAGGTCGCGCAGCAGTGGAGCGGCGGCATGGCGCGTTGGTGGCAAGAGCTCAGCCCTCAACTCACCCCCCAGCTCACCCCCCAGCTCAGCCCCAAACCCAACGCTGTTGAACCAACACTCATTCAGGCCTGGAGCAAGGCAGATCGTGATCTCCAACAGCGCCTCTCCCAGCTGCTGCCAGCCCATGGAGCGGCCAACGAACCCGCCTTGATGCTCGCCTTGGCTCAGCTCTTGCCAGCTCAGCTGCCCGTGATGCTCGCTGCCAGCAGCCCGGTGCGCGATTGGCAAGCCTTTGCCGCAGGCGATACCGGCCGCAGGCGCTGTTACAGCTTTCGGGGCGCCTCCGGCATTGATGGCACCCTCTCTCTGGCCCTGGGCCTAGCGGCTGAGCTCGGTCCAACGCTGCTGATCACAGGAGATTTAGCGCTCTTGCATGACAGCAATGGCTGGCTCCTGGCCAGCGCCGCTCAGCTGCCCTTATTTGTGCTGTTGATCGACAACGCCGGCGGCGGCATTTTTGAACAGCTGCCGATTGAAACCCCCTCCAGCGATGGGTTGAACCAGCTGTTCGCCATGCCCCAACAGGTGGACCCCCTCGCTCTCGCCGCAGCCCATTCCATCCCTGGACGTCAGCTCGCCTGCCTGGATGATCTCCCCACCGCTCTGGAATGGGGGTTGGATCGGACTGGCCCAGCCCTTCTGCGGGTTTGCACCGATCGCAGCAGCGACGCCCAACGTCGCCTCGATCTCCGTGAGGCGTTACAACAGAGCATCAGCCTTTCCTGATCGCCATGCCAGAGCCCGTCATCCGACAGGTGCTCCCAGGATCCAGCGGGGTGAACTGGCAGCCCTGGGGAACCTACGAAGATGTGCTGCTGGATCGGTGTGATGAGGGCATCGCCCGGCTAGCGATCAATCGGCCCACCAAGCGCAATGCCTTCCGGCCCCGCACGGTCTCGGAGCTCTGTGATGCCTTTGCCCGGATCCGCGATGACAGCCGCATTGGCGTGGTGCTGCTCACCGGTGTCGGACCGGCAGCCGATGGGGGCTACGCCTTTTGCGCAGGCGGCGATCAAAGCGTGCGCGGCGATGGGGGTTATCTCGACGAAACAGGCCTGCCACGCCTCAACGTGCTCGACCTTCAGCGCATCATTCGCAGCTTGCCCAAGGTGGTGATCGCCCTAGTGGCGGGGTACGCGATCGGTGGCGGTCAGGTACTTCACCTGCTCTGCGATCTCAGCCTGGCGGCGGACAACGCTGTGTTTGGTCAAACCGGGCCGCGGGTTGGCAGTTTTGACGGCGGCTTTGGGGCCGGTTATTTGGCTCGCGTGGTGGGACAACGCAAAGCCAAGGAGATCTGGTTCCTCTGCCGTCAGTACGGCGCTGACCAGGCCCTAGGGATGGGACTGGTGAATGCGGTGGTTCCGCTCGACGCCCTGGAAAGCGAAGGGGTGCGCTGGGCCAGAGAGGTGCTTCAGCACAGTCCCACAGCCATCCGCTGCCTCAAAGCAGCGTTCAATGCCGAAACCGATGGCTTAGCTGGCATCCAAGAGTTGGCCGGACAGGCCACCCACCTGTTTTATCGGACGGAAGAGGGCCAGGAGGGGCGCAATGCCTTCCTCGAGAAACGCAATCCTGATTTTTCCGACACCCCATGGCTGCCTTAGTCGCAAAACTCGCTAAAAATTGGAAGCCCGTTTCGCCTGCTCCGATGCGTTGTCAACAGCAAGCTTCCGCCCTGGGACTGCGTGCTGCCCTGCTGGCTTCCACCCTCTATCTGCTCGTTGGAGGAGCAGGCGTTGGATCGGCAGGCGTTGGCTCAGCGCAAGAGTTACGGGGAGAGACCCCAGCAGGGAGTGAGGGCGAGTTGTTGGTGAAGGTTAAGGAAGAGGTCCCAAAACGCAAATCCGATCCGATTCCTCCCCTGGCGATCCCCTTAAGCGATGCGGCCTCGCTGGCCCGCATTCCCGATGATGTGATGGAGCGCAAGGGGTTGCAGCTCGTGCTCGACCGCAAGCACCACCAACTCCTGGTGCTGAAGGATGGCCTGATGACGCGCCGCTTTCCAGCGGCGGTGGGCACCACAGGCTGGGAGACCCCTGCCGGACGCTTCAGGGTGTTTGAAAAGGTGAAGGAACCGTTGTGGACCCATCCGGTGAGCGGTGAACTTGTGGATGCAGAAAGCGAGAAGAATCCTCTGGGGTCACGTTGGATTGGCTTCCACCGCGATTGCAAGGGGCGCACTGGCTGGGACGGGGAGCAATACCTCGATATCAATGGCTGCACCGTGGCCGGATTCCACGGCACACCCTTTCGCTGGACGGTTGGACGGGCCGTTTCCCATGGCTGCGTGCGTCTTTATGAGGAGAACGTTCAAGAGGTGTTCGATCTCGTCCGCGTTGGAACTCAGGTGACCGTGCTCCCCTGAAAGCGATCACAACGCGGTAAAGCGTCTACAGTCTCGCGGCTTACAGGTTTGATCGACCATGCGCGTGCTGTTTGCCGCCGCTGAATGCGCCCCCATGGTGAAAGTCGGTGGGATGGGCGATGTGGTCGGATCCCTTCCCCCGGCTTTGAAAGCTCTTGGGCACGACGTGCGCTTGATCATGCCGGGATACGGCAAGCTCTGGTCTCGCCTGGAGATCCCTACGGAACCGATCTGGCGTGGCCAGACCATGGGAACCGATTTCGCGGTCTTTGAGACCCGTCATCCCACCAACGGCCTCACCATCTACCTCGTCGGCCATCCGGTCTTTGATCCTGAACGGATCTATGGCGGAGAGGATGAGGATTGGCGCTTCACCTTTTTTGCCAGTGCTGCGGCTGAATTTTCCTGGAACGTCTGGAAGCCGAATGTTCTCCATTGCCATGACTGGCATACCGGGATGATTCCGGTCTGGATGCACCAAGACCCTGAGATCAGCACCGTCTTCACCATCCACAACCTGAAATACCAGGGCCCCTGGCGCTGGAAGTTGGACCGGATGACCTGGTGCCCTTGGTACATGCAAGGCGACCACACCATGGCTGCCGCCCTGCTCTACGCCGATGGCGTGAACGCGGTGTCACCCACCTACTCCAGAGAGATCCGCACCTCGGAATACGGCGAAAAACTGGATGGGTTGCTCAATTACATCTCCGGCAAGCTGCGCGGCATCCTCAACGGCATTGATCTTGAGGCCTGGAATCCAGCCACCGATCGGGCCTTGCCCGCCACCTTCAGTTCCGATGATTTGTCCGGTCGCGCCCGCAACAAGCAGGTGCTCCAGGAGCGCATGGGGCTTGAAGTCAGACCCGATGCCTATCTGCTGGGCATGGTGAGCCGTCTGGTTGATCAAAAAGGCGTCGATCTGCTGCTGCAAGTAGCCGATCGATTGCTCGCCTACACCGACACCCAAATCGTGGTGCTGGGCACCGGTGATCGCGGCTTGGAGTCCGGTCTGTGGCAGATGGCTTCCCGCCATCCAGGACGCGTGTCGGTGTTCCTCACCTACGACGACGACCTCTCACGTTTGATTTATGCCGGCAGTGATGCCTTCCTGATGCCCAGTCGGTTTGAGCCCTGCGGCATCAGTCAATTGCTCGCCATGCGCTACGGATGCGTGCCTGTGGTGAGAAAGGTGGGTGGTTTGGTCGATACGGTTCCGCCGCACGATCCAGCCCAACAAAGCGGCACGGGCTTCTGCTTCGATCGGTTCGATCCCGTGGACTTCTTCACCGCTCTCGTGCGCTCCTGGGAAGCGTTCCGCCATCAAGACAGCTGGCGCGAACTGCAGAGACGTGGCATGGAGCAGGACTACAGCTGGGCGCGTTCAGCCCTGGAATACGACCAGATGTACCAGGAGGTCTGTGGCCTCAAGGAGCCAGGTCCCGATGCCGCTGTCGTTGAACAGTTTTCCCAAGGCCAGGATGCGGACCCATCCTTAGCTCAAGGCCAACGCGAAGCCCCAACCAGCAGCTCTGAACAACCCTCGGACGACCTGTCCAAGGGTCCGGGTTCACGCAACCCCATAGCCAGACTGTTTGGTGGTCAGCGACGCTGATGGTGCAGGCAACCACGAATGCAGGATTCCTTCGAACCGCAATCCTCTGACAACGAAAGCGCTCTTCCGGCTCCTTACAACAGTCCCTGGAAGGCCCTTGGCCAAGATCTGCAGGCCGTAAGCGCCGATCTGCGCTTACGGAGCCAAGAGCTCTGGCGCCGAAACCGTGAGGGCGATCTTTCGGTGCCAGCCTTCTGGCCAGAGCCACTGGCGTCCCTGTTTTGGCCTGCGCTGCTGGGGTTCCTCCTCACGTTGCTTGTCCTGGGCGGGATTCAACTGCGTGAGATCCTTCGCGATCAGTCGCCGCCTTCACCTCCAGAGGTAGAGCGCGTCCGCACCACCCCTTTCCCTGAAGCGCGTCCCCTGCCCATCCCCACGAACCTGCAGACCGATCTCGACAACGAGGGCATGGTGGGCGCCCCAACGGACACGAATCCCAGCAGCTCCAGCAGCAGCTCGAGCACCAGCTCCAGTGGACCAGAAGCGCTCAGCACCACGGAACAAGATCCTGACCTGAGCAACCTGGAGCTCGAACCGCCTTCGGCAGAGCCAACCTCAGATCTGTTGCGCTTTGATCCTCTCCTCGAGCTTCTGGCAGAAGAGAGCAGCTCCGATAGCAGCACAGCTGGCAGCTCAGCTAGCAACCAGGGATCAGCCTTGATTGTTTCGGCCCAACCCCAACCGGAGCGCAACGCCGTGACCCTGGTCATCGATGCGGAGGCTTGGAGGCAACGGTCTCCAAAGCAACGCCAACAATTGGCCGAAGCCTGGTGGAACCGACTGGAAGACCAGGGATACGCCGATCTTCGTCTTGTGAATGACCAACAAGATCTCTTGGCTCGACCGGCAAGGATCGGTGGAGGCATGATCGTGTTCGATCCAAAGAGGGTTTGAAGGTGCTGGATCTCGCTGATCTCGTTTCGCTCTGGGGGCCTCCACAACGGGGTGATGGCGCAGCGCCCAACCTCCAACAACGTTTGGGACCGATCTGCACGGATAGCCGACTGCTCACTCCAGGCGACTTTTTTGTGCCGTTACGCGGTGAACGCTTTGATGGCCATCGCTTCCTCGCATCTGCCACGGAGCAAGGAATCCAGGCCGCTGTGGTCGCCCGAGATAGTGAGATCCCAGTGCCGCAAAGCTTGCTCCACTGGAGCGTGGACGACACGCTGGAGGCCTACCAACAGATCGCCTGTCTCGTGCGGCGCAACCTGAGCTGCGCTGTTGTGGCCGTCACAGGCTCCGCCGGAAAGACCACCACAAGAGAGCTGATTCGCGCCGCACTGGCACCACTGGGAGCCGTTCAGGCCAGTATCGGCAACAACAACAACGACGTTGGTGTTCCACTCACATTGCTCGGGATAGAAGAGCACCACGCCGCTGTCGTGGTGGAGATGGGGATGCGCGGGCCCGGGGAAATTGAACGCTTGTCGCGTTGTGCAGAACCAGAGATTGCCGTGATCACCAATATCGGCACGGCACATATTGGTCGCTTAGGCAGTCGCGAGGCGATTGCCTCGGCCAAATGCGAGATCACAGCAGCCCTTGCAACCGATGGCCTTGTCATCATTCCCGCTGGAGACCCGCTGTTGGATGCAGCCCTTGCTCGCTGTTGGAGTGGCCGCGTCCGGCGTGTGGCCCTGGTCGACGATGCCAACCACTCTGATCAAGGGGCTGATGATCTCGGTGATTACAACCCTTCCACTGGGCAGATCACTCTCCGGAATCACCTCTATCACTGCCCCCTGGAAGGAAGACATAATGCGCGCAACCTGATGCTGGCGCTCGCCGTCGCCGACAGTCTCGGCGTGTCTCCTGCAGATCTTGAACAGCTGGATGTAGACGTACCAGGAGGTCGCAATCGCCGGCGACAGATCGGTGCATTAACGATTCTCGATGAGACATACAACGCTTCACCGGAAGCGGTGTTGGCGGCGTTGGATTTATTGGCATCTCAACCAGGTCGACGCTTTGCCGTGCTCGGCACCATGCTGGAGCTCGGGGACGACAGTGTTCGCCTGCATCAGGCGATCATCGATCACGCTGCAAGCTTGAACCTGGATGGATTGGTGGCTGTCGCTAGCGGACGAGAAGCCCAGGCGATCACAGATGCAAGTTCGACCTTGTCACGGTTTCGCTTGGTAGAAACGCCCGAGCAGGCTGCTGAACCTCTGATGGAATGGCTGAAACCTGGAGACACCGTGCTTTTGAAAGCCAGTCGAGGGATTGCCTTGGAACGGTTGCTGCCGTTACTGCCAGAGCTCTAGGTCAGGCGGCTTTGGTCACATCCGCGTGCTCTTCGCAGCGGATCAAATCAATCGCATGGGGATGGTCATGGATGTAGCGAATTTCCTCCATCGCTAAAACCCGCGCTTCAAAGGCATCGCCGGCATAAAAGGACTGTTCGTGGCGATCGCTACTGGCATCGCGATAACGAACGGTAAAAAGCTTTTGATCAGACATGGAACTCATAACCTGTCGCCCCACGCTTACGCATCAACGAACGCTGGCCAAGGGAACGCTGTGAAAAAAGTCTGTTGATTCAAATCCGCCTTCAACAGACCAGCGATCAAGATCGAAATGAATGGCCCTAGGCGTTCCATCCTTCCTTGGTGAATTGCTTGGCACGACCGATCGCAAGCGAACCATCTGGAACAGCTTTGGTGATCGTGGATCCTGCCCCAATCGTGACATTTTTGCCGATCACAACAGGAGCAACTAGCACAGAATTGGCCCCCGTTTTACTTCCCTCACCAATCACGGTGAGATGCTTCTTCTTGCCATCAAAATTGGCGGTAATCGTGCCAGCTCCCACATTCACATTGGCGCCTAATTGAGCATCACCGATGTAACTGAGGTGATTCACCTTGCTGCCAGATGTGATCACACTCTTTTTAATCTCAACAAAATTTCCAATCTTGCAGGAATCACCAATCTCCGAGGCTGGTCGGATATGGGCGAAAGGCCCGATCGCTACATCGTTGCCAACCCATGCATCGCGCACCACGGATTGCACAACCGTGACATCGTTACCGAGTTCGGCATTGTCAAGCAAGCTGCCTGGGCCTAGGCGACAGTGATTGCCAATGCGGCAGGCTCCACGCAGATGCGTTTGTGGTTCGATCACAACATCACTGCCAAAGCTGCAGTCCTCACTGAGGGTGCAACTGGCAGGATCCACGAAGGTCACACCCTCGTCCATCCAGTGATCACGAAGGCGCTGTTGCAGAACGCCCTCACACTGAGCCAATTGCCTGCGGTTGTTGATTCCATTCACTTCATCGGGATCACTCACCTCCATCTGCATCGCAACATCTAAGAGCTGCACTGTGTCGGTGAGGTAGAGCTCGCCCTGATCGTTATCGGTGCTCAATTTCGGCAAGACCTCGGCCAATTTTGCCCAGTTGAAGCAATAGATCCCGGCATTGGTGAGGTTGTTGGACCGTTGCTCATTGCTGCAATCACGGTGTTCAATGATTCCGCTGACACGACCATTCGCATCAGCAAACACCCGGCCATAACCAGTGGGATCCTCAAGCCTTGCCGTTAACAAGGTCACATCCGCCTTGCTATCGCGGTGGGAGCGGACCAAGGCATCAATCGTCTCCGCACGCAAAAGAGGAACATCCCCGTTGAGCACCAACAACTCACCCTGAAAGCCCTTGAGGGGAGCCATCAATTGCTGAACGGCATGGCCTGTTCCGTTCTGCGGCTGTTGGAGCACAAATTCGAGCCCGCCAATGGAGCTGAGCTGCGCTTCCACCCGTTCAGCTTGATGGCCAACGATTAAGAGCCGGCGCTCTGGCGCGAGATTGCGGGCGCTGGAGAGCACGCGTTCCACCAAGGTGGCGCCCGCTAGAGGTTGCAGCACTTTCGGAAGCGCACTTTTCATGCGGGTGCCTTTCCCAGCAGCAAGAACGGCAACAGCAAGCATGAGACGGGGGCAAGACCGGCGAAATCTACCGGTGATACCTCACGCTGGGAACACACCATCAGTCAGCTGCTGCAATCAGATCCGCAGACAACCCTTGAGGGTGAGGGGAAAAGCAATGCCGCCAAACCATTTCAGCCGAACAAGCAACGCTCAAGACACGAAGCTGAGAGAGACAAAAAACTCAACACTGTTCCTTATCGAAAACCGCTAGGAATCAGCAGCATGCACAATCAAGACCCATCAGCAAACAGCCCTTCTGATCGGAAAGCTCAACATCCCAAAACACAGACCATGGCGCGAGACAATGAGCAAATCAGACAAGCTTGAAACACAGATTTAGAAAAGAAAAACAACCATGTTAAACTCAAGAAAAGAGACAAAGAAAGTGCTCAATAATCCTCATCGCCACTCCCTCGTTGCTGGTCTTAAAGACCTGATCGATTGCGGTGATCAAGGCACTCAAGAGCAAATCAGTGTGCTCAAAGCGATCGCCTTAGGGATTTTCAAAATACCTCTTGAAACCTATAACAACCTGCAATCCGTCAGCCAACATCAACTAGCAAAGACGGTGGATGAGCCATTCCTACGAAGGCGCTACATCCAACTCGCCATCATGCTTGAACTCTGCAGGCACCCAAAATCCCAACAACAACTCAGCAAGCTTGAATCAGCAGCCGAATTACTTGGCCTCAAGGGAGATGCATTAACCGTTTGCAGAAACATGATTGACTCCTCGGCCCTTGAAGCAACCACGGATTACATCAGACGCTATGAACAATATTTCTTAGCCCTACAGGAACAGCATGGACCTGAAACGTTTAATCACGAAGGTAGCCGCCAATATGATGACTTATTTTTTCAAACACTCGATTCCTTTTCCAGCATGAGCCCAGGCAGCTTAGGCCGGGAATTTTTCAACTTTTACGAGCGCAATGGAATGCGCTTGCCGAGCAGAACATCGATCAACCCTGGTTACTATGTTTGTCATGATATGAACCATGTCATCGCCGGCTATGAACCAACAGGGATTGGAGAAATTTGCCTAGGTGCTTTTAAATTGAGCATGAATGATTCTGATGCCAATTGGATGGCATCCATGACCAACTTTTTAATCCATGAAGCCGGTGTTTTTAAACCTGGACATAGCGCTCAATATGAACCCGTCGGCGCCGATGGAGATCCATTTGACGGCCTGAAGGGTCAGCGCGGTGTCATGACCCTAAAAGGAGCTCCTGAAATGTTGGCTGATGCCTTGGAAAGAGGATCACAATGCCCGATGGATTTCAGCACGATGGATCATATTGAAATGGCTACGATCCCCCTAAAAGAAATACGCGAAAAATATAATGTTGTTCCTCCAATCATGGGTCTTGCGGATGCAAGTATTCGTTGGTGACCCAAACGAACCATCAGCTCAAAAGAGGGCGGAAGCTCTTAGTCCTTAACAACAAGCCAATTAACGTTCATCGATCGGGTCAGGCCAGATCTTCTTACATCCTGGATCTCGGGTTAAGGCGGTGGCCTTCACCTGCTCCAGATTCAGATGGCCGATTTGATGGCCTTCAATCAATAGCAGCAAGCGATTTAAGGCCTGCCGACCCTGATCAGGTTGAAGCCAACCGAGGCCGTAATACGTGCACGTGGCATTCAGCCAACCTTGGGCCTCACCGCGCAACTTAATCTCCAAATCGTCGAGAGCAGGAATCGCGACCGAAGGCGTGGCAGAGAGCAGACACGTTGCGACAACCACCATCACAAGCTTGCGCAATGGAAAACCTGCTAAAGACTCAGTATGAACGCGTCCATTCAACGAGCCTTTTCCTCCAAGGCCGGAAGACGAAAGCCAACCTCAGCATCGTCACTGCGCTGCAGGATCTCTCCACTTTCGCTGCCATGCACTGGTGCTTGGACGATCAGCGAAAGCCTGTTCTTGTTGGCGGCGATTCAAAATCAACGCAGCTGCATCCGTACCGGTGGGATCTCGGTAGGGCACCCCGGCACAGGTCTGTAGATGCTCTTCTTCCATCACGCTCAAACCACGCCAACCAGGTCCGATTGCGGGACAAGGCTGATGATCATCGCTAGGGCGTAACGCCAAGGTTCCCGCACTCCAGCCTGAACCTTCCCTTGATTTCGGTAAAAGCGAGCGCAAGCCAAGACCGGCATGGCGCAGGCTATTTCTAACGGCTGCTGCTCTGCAATAGGTCAGCAACCGTCCACTAGGGGCAAGCAAATCTGCAAGGCTCTGCAGAAATTCCTCACTCCAGAGCTGGGGACATTTGCTCGGCGAAAAAGCGTCTAAAAAAATCAAATCGAACCGACCATCCGCTGGCAATTGCCGAAGCTGCTGACGCGCATCGCCCCAGAGCATCTGAACAGACTGCTGACGATCCGAATCCTGCCAGCAGCCCTCAGCAGAAAGTGCCCCTAAGCAAGCCACAACGTGAGGAGGCCAAAGGGCTTGGAAGGTCGGCTCAGCCAGGGCCAACCGCAAAGGAGATCGATCGAGTTCTAACCCCCAACATTGCAAGCTTGGACCACCTCGGTGGGGAAGCGCCGACATCAGAGCAGCCGTGTTGTATCCCAGCCCAAAGCAAACGTCTAAAACGCGCAAATCCCTGCCATCAGGAAAGCGATCCAGCTGGGCTGGCAGAACAAACTTGCTGTTCGCTTCTTCGAGGGCACCGTCAGAACTATGGAAGCTTTCGGCAAAGCTGTCGCTATGCAAACTGAAGCTTCCGTCTGCGGTAAAGCGAGCACTCAGCACAGAGGGGTCAGCAACGCAATCTCTCGAGATCGTCCCAAAAATTGGGATAACTCACAGCCGCTGCTTCGCTGCGGCTCAACCTTGAATGCCCCTCGGCCATCAAACCAGCAACCGCCAGGCTCATCGCCACACGATGATCGGTCTCACTATCCAATTCAGCACCCTTCAGGGACTGACCGCCTCGAATCGTCAAACCATCCGGATCCTCATCGATATCGGCGCCCATCGCTTTGAGTTGCCTCGCCATCACAGCCAGTCGATCCGTTTCTTTCACACGCAACTCAGCAGCACCGCTGATACGACTTTCACCATCACAAAAACAAGCCGCCACACTCAGGATTGGAACTTCATCCACCAAACGGGGCATGATCTCTTCTCCAAACTGAAAAGCCTTCAGGGGACCGTGGCTCACCTGAAGATCACCCACAGGTTCACCGGCAACATCACGCCGATTCAAAACCTGAACAGAAGCACCCATCAAGTCCAAAACTTCGAGAATGCCAGTGCGCGTGGGATTTAAGCCCACATTTTCCACCGTGATATTGGCTCCAGGAACGAGGGCACCAGCCACGAGCCAGAAGGCAGCCGAACTGATATCGCCTGGCACCACAACATGTTGTCCCTTCAAGGTGGCGCCTGGTCGCACCACAATGTGACGACCCATCTCACCACCCACTTCAAGGTCAGCACCAAAAGCTTTGAGCATGCGCTCGCTGTGATCTCGAGAGGGCGCTGGTTCGATCACGCTCGTTGCTCCCTCAGCGGTGAGGGCAGCAAGCAAGATGGCAGATTTCACCTGGGCGCTGGCCACAGGTGTTCCCACCACAGCACCTCTCAGCCTTTGACCTTGAACAGAAAGCGGGGCCAAATTCCCGTGGTCGCGCCCGCGCACATCGGCCCCTAATAAAGACAAGGGTTGTCCAACCCTGTTCATCGGACGACGACGGAGTGAGGCATCACCGGTCAACACAAAATGGCGACCCTGCCTGCCGGCGAGCAGACCAAGCATCAGCCGCATCGTGGTTCCGGAATTGCCGCAATCGAGAATCTCTAAAGGCTCTTGCAAACCATCGAGACCAACGCCCTCGATGGTCACAATTTCACCACTCTGAATAGGGGAAATCGTTGTCCCCATCGAGCGCAAACAGGCAGCCGTGCTAATCGGATCCTCAGCGGGCAAGAGACCTTCAATGGTGGTTGTGCCCTCTGCGATGGCGCCAAAGAGGAGCGCACGATGAGAAATGGATTTATCTCCTGGAACGCGGACCCGGCCACGGAGGCTGCCACCTGCCTTCAGATCCCTTGGGGAGCCATTTGATCCAGACACCGTTGAACAGCCTGTGGTTGATTGAAATCAATCCTATTAGCTCATTCTTCAAACGCTCTGGACTCGAGTTGAAGTTGTCACCAAGGCTTGGTGCAAACAGCAAAAGACACGCCTAAGCACACACAAACCCCTATTTAAAATAATCCGAGAAAGAGATAAAATATCAACAACAGCGAGCCCCATTGAAGAGCCAGAACAAAATCAGAAGCAATCAAATGGGATCAAACGTGCTAAAGATTTAACCAACATTCAGCAAGAAGATCAACGAGGATCAAAAGAATGGAGAACAACAGTTAAGCCCAAGCAAAAGCCATTACACACAGAAATCATTTTATACAATCTCGTGATTCATTTGATAGCCATTGGCGCAAATAAAATAGATAGAGTCAGCAGAACAGAGAAACAGACATCCATTGCATTGCCTCAAAAGAGGTCAGAGTTTAGATATCACGTTGTTGGATCTTGATGAGACCAAAGCCGCTAGTTACATACACATAAAAGAAGGGGTCGTACAAGTCTGCCTCGTCTCAACAATCAATCACGAGCTTTTCCCGATTGGATTTATTGGGGCAGAGTCTATGAAGATAGAAAAAGTCAGGCTAGGGGAGTATTCACTGCGGCTAGAAGCCTTAAACAGAGTAAAATTTCAAATTTCACCCAACGACGGTTGCAGCAAAGAAACAGATTCTGTCTTTAATAATCGTTGGCTTTTGATATTATGCATGATCAAGTCATCAATGCAAATCGAATTTCGCATCAGTCGTTTAATCACAATCCTAATCTATTATTTCGGAAAAAGGGGCAAAGAAAATTACACCCTTCCATTCGAGTTAAGCCATTCACAAATCGCCTTATTAGTCGGCTGCACCCGCTCCACTGTTACACGACAAATAGGGTTAATGAAAGAAAAGGGACTCGTCAGCTCTGACAAAAGAAACAAAGAAATCCTCGTCAGCGAACGATTAATGAAGCAAGAATCTATCTTTATTGAGCATCTACAGTGGATGTAATCAACCTCGACCACATTTGCAATGGCCACCCTTCCATTTAGAACATTTGGATTTTTTACAGCCCTTTTTCTTGCTAAAAAGGGTAACGCTTGAAACCCTTTTTGTAATTTTTTCAATGCCAAGTCCTTCCTGAGAACCCTGAGGTCTTGCCATTCGTACCGTGTTGAGACTGACTCTCATTATACATGGTCGAAAGCGCACAAATGAATCAGAACTGCTTGACGAAATAGTCAAAAAAGTCAATAATTCGAAGGTGCTTTTTGATTCGTAGGAATGTTCAATATGTCAACAACAAATTCACCGATACAGAGTTCAACCGAAGTGATGGCAGGCCCTAACGGACGTGCATTGGCCGAATCCATGAATCCAGATTTGCTCAGCGCCATTCAGCAACATATTTCGATGGAGAGGCATGCCTCCATTACCTACTTAGCGATGTCGATTTGGTGCGCGGAACGAGAACTGGCAGGGTGTTATCAGTTTTTTGATGCCGAAGCGAAAGACGAACAGTCGCACGCCGTGCATTTCACTCAATATTTGATTGCTCGAGGTCAGTCCAACAATCTGCAATCACTGGAGGCACCACGGCAAACCTGGGAGAATTTAGTCTCGTTGATGGAAACAGCCTTTCAGATGGAAGCCGACACAACGTCGTCGATCCAAAGCGTGTACGCAATGGCTGAACGCAATAGCGATACCAGAACAACCGTGTTCCTAGACCCATTGATGGAAGCCCAAATCCAATCCGAAGATCAATTCGCTTATTTACTTGGACGAGTAAAGTTCGCGAATGGTGACCCCACAGCTTTGCTCGTGATCGACAACGAATTAAGAGCAGGTCAAACGCAACGAGGTTGACCTCCGGAGTGCTCGTTTGTTTTGCTCATAGAGCAAACGAGCACCGAGGGGAAGGTGCTCAAGATCAAGAGCATCAAAAGTCTTATATATTTCTTCGAGTCTCTGATGAATCATCTCCATATCATCCTTTAAACGCTGTTTCAATGATGGACTGATGGATTTAATGATGCGTTCAATGGCAATGCACTGATAATTCGCTAAATGTTCAACCTCATGACTCAACGTAAGCATGAGGCTTTCACTTGTATTGCAATGCATCGGATTCATTAAAAGCCCAGAGGACTGGATTCAATGAATTGGGGAGACAGCTTCATGGTGGCTTCTCCGGAATGAGTCACCAACATTTCACCATTGCGCAGCTTGGAGATTAAACGCGTAGACGTCACTCTGGTGGATCCAATCAATTCACCAATTCGATCGTGAGTGAGACGAAAAGGAAGATTGCACCATTCTCCATAGCGCTTCCCTAGCCGATTCACCAACAGACTCAACAAGGCATGAAGCCTCTGTTCTGCCTGCCCTAAATGACGGATTCTCAGGAGTTGCAACGTCCACTCATTCACGGAGTCATAACCATTCGGAGACGGCTCCATCGATTTGGTCTCGATCCTCAAAGGCGTCATCGCCTCCACGCAAATACCGTCACTGCATAAGCAATCCGTTCTGAGCTGATCGCCCGTCTGCAAGAAGGCAAGGGTCATTCCCTCTGTTTCTTCACAGGGGCAATACACCCTGGCAATACCCTCGAGCACATTCAATTTCATGCACTCGCTGCGTCCGTGCGTGTCAACAAGCACGGTTTGCCCCGTGGGGATTTGGATCGAAGACGTGGGGTCGTCTGGCAGAAAGCGGAAGCTCACGGAGTGGATTAAACGCTAATGAGAATTGATAGCAATATACCCGAATTTGAGCCCTTCTGCAATCGATTCTCAATAGCGTTACCTTGTTGAAGAGGATTGTGTGCGAATTCGACCCTTCCTGCCCCAAAACGACTGCATTTTCCTCTTGCCATCACGAAGGCAACTGCCACAAGCGCAGCCAGAGCCATCAAAGACGCTCTAAGAATGAATTTTGTATTGTCCAATTCTCAAATAAATAGCCACGTCATTGTCTAGCCACTGAAACAGACTTGCCAAGGCACGTAACAAATGGCACGTAAAAATGTGCCTTTTGACAAAAAGAATAGTGCTGTACAGGGGGAGAAAGTGTCATTTTTTTATCGCAACATCAGGAAAGAACAATTAAATTTCTGTCGACGCATTTTGCGTCCACTTATGTGAGGATCATTTTGAAACGTTTCCATCAACTGCTGGTGGCCCCAGCGGCCCTGGGCCTTTTGGCTCCTGTGGCTGCTAATGCCACTGACTTCAAAGCGACTGAGCTGAACATCAACGCTGTTTCTGACTACGCCGCCAGCTCTGCATCGAACAGCCGCGAGCAAGTCACCAGCATCACTCAGTTTTCCGACGTTTACCCAACCGACTGGGCTTATCAGGCTCTTAGTAACCTGATCGAGCGCTACGGCTGTGTGGCTGGTTACCCCAACGGCACCTATCGCGGTAACAGGGCGATGACCCGCTATGAAGCGGCTGCTCTGTTGAACGCTTGTCTCGACCGCGTCACCGAAGTGACCGACGAGCTGAAGCGCCTGATGAAAGAGTTCGAAAAGGAACTCGCCATCCTCAAGGGCCGTGTTGACGGTTTGGAAGCTCGCGTTGGCGAACTGGAAGCAACTCAGTTCTCCACCACCACCAAACTCACCGGTAAGGCCGAGATGACCATTGGTGCCACAACCTATGGAGGGGATGAAACCAATTCCCTTCAAGATGAAGATGGAAATTATTTAGGCGACACGGGAACAACGTTCTCGTATCGCACCACCCTCAACCTCAATACAAGCTTCACCGGAAAAGATCTGCTCTACACCCGCCTGAGAACGGGTAACTTCAACAACAACGCATTCTCTGGCAGCGGTTACACCGGTAAGCAAACACAAATCGAAGCATCCAAGAGCAGCGCAAACAGCCTGAAGGTGGACAAGCTTTGGTATCAGTTTCCCCTAGGAAACGATTTCCAAGTGTTTGCTGGCCCCCTGATCGAAAACTATTACATGCTGGCCGCCACTCCTAGCGTTTACAAGCATGTGCTTAAGCAGTTCAAGCTCGGTGGCTACTACGGTGCCTACGGCGCGAGTACATCACCTGGTGCAGGGATCAACTGGATCAGCAACAGAAATGCTAATTACCTCGATCCTAAGTTCAAAGTTAGCGCCAACTATGTCGCTAAAAATGGCACCAAGAGTGATCCCAATGATGGTGGTATCGCAGGCGATCGTTCCAAAGGGAAGTTCCTTAGCCAAATTGCCTACGGAACACCCTCATGGCAAGTCTCTGCTGCCTATGCCTATTCCCAGGCAGGCATGACTGTTGGTGGCGGTGGTACCAAAGCTGGACTAAATAAAGGTGGTTATTCTGATGCCAATCAGTTCAATTTAAATGCTTACTACCAGCCCTTAGACAGTGGTTGGATTCCTAGCATCAGTGTTGGTTGGAGCATCACCAGCTTCAACAACAAAGAGGGTTTTGATGCTGGTGATGTCACGCAATCTCAAGGTTGGCTTGTTGGTCTTAACTGGCAAGATGCCTTCATGCGTGGCAACCGCTTAGGGTTTGCTGTGGGTCAACCTCAGTTCGCGACAGCTCTGAAAAATCAGGGTAAAGATGGCAATGGATATGCAGACGATGGCAACTATGCTTTCGAACTGTATTACGACTTCCAGGTCACCGATAACATCACCGTGACGCCTGCTTTGTTCTACTTGAGTCGTCCGTTCGGCCAACAAACAGGATCGAGTGCCTCCACGGGTGGCACTGGTGCCGACACCTTCAGTACCCTGGGTGGTCTGGTCTTGACAACATTCAAGTTCTGAACCATCAATCGCTTGTTTAGTCTCAAGGAGGGGTTAACCCTCCTTTTTTGATGATTTATTTCCATGAAAAAGGAGGGTTGAATAAACCCTCCTACAAAGCCCTCTAGCAGGCTTCGCCTTACCAGCAATTCTCACCCTCACCAATGGGAATACAAATATCTTGCTCTGCGGCTTTTTTAGCTGCGGCCTTGGCATCAGCATCTTTTTTAGAGGCTGCATCAAGATCTTGGTCCGTGGACCATTCCTGAAGGCCTCCGCCGGGCGCTTGATCCGCCTGAACGGGTTCCACGCTTGCTAGCTGACCTGACAATGCAGCTGCACTAGCAAGAAAGATGGAAAGAGCCGTCGTCTTTTTCATGAGATTGGTGCATCCACTTCAGCTTACTGAACAGAATGCAATGGCCCGAATCTTTTTATACATGCCTAGCCACCTAATCTCCGTAACAGATTGGTGTAGGCCAAGAAGATCAAATCAAGTTCGTCACTACGACCGTGCTTTGCCAAAACCGCTCGCGCACCACTTTCCAGCTGAAACAAACAAAGGCGATCATTTTCAGCCTGCACATAACTCTCAATCCAACCCACACAAACCGTGCGAACACCTCTCGTGACAGTACAAACGCGATGCAACGATGTACTTGGATAGATCACAATTTCACCCTGCTTAAGCCTGATCGGAAATGACTCAGAAATACTATCGATCTCCAGCTCACCACCCTCATACCTCGTGTCATCCGTTAAGGAGAGCGTAAAAGATAAATCACTTCTTCCACTGCTCATATAGGCATTATCAACATGGGTGTCATACCCACCTTCCTTTTCTGTTTTTGTAATTAAGAATCGGTGAAGCTTGCGAGGAAGGCAAAATCCTTTCACGACTGGATGGTTCCACATGGCATGTTCGACACGCTCATGGATGTCTTTTCGCAATGGAGAATCGTAGATAATTTGTAAATTTCTTTTTCCTCCCTTCGCGTGAGCACCAGCTGTGAGTGAACCATCCTGCCATTCTGCTTCCTGAGCAAGTTTCTCAAGCAAGTTTTCACAGGTTTCTTGGTCAAGTAATGGCAAGCGCAAATGATTCATTGTTCAGCCCTTTCATCTCTGGCATGGTTGACGAGCATGGTCATGTGACAAATGATTCGGTTGCATCCCAACAGGCTCCTATAATAAAAGATGCTGCTTTATTGAGATGAAACGTTTTTTGTTTCTCACATCTCTTTTGCCACTCGTTCTTCATACACCAGCACTTGCGGCAGGAGAAGTGAGAGTGTATTCAGGTCGTCATTACAATACTGACCGTCAAGTTTATAAAAAATTTTCAGATCAAACCGGCATTAAGGTTCGCTTAGTGGAAGCCTCAGGGATTTCATTGGTTCAAAGGCTAAAAAGTGAGGGAAAAAACACAAAGGCAGACGTTATCATTTTAGTTGATGCTGCACGCATCAACAATGCAGCCAATGCTGGACTCTTTGGAACCATTCAATCGTCGTCTTTAAATAAATCTGTTCCTTCTCGTTATCGAGATCCCAAGAAAAGATGGTTTGGTCTAACGCGACGCGTACGCTCGATCATCGTGAATCCAGCCATCGTTGCCCCATCCTCAGTGACATCATATGCAAAACTTGCAAGCCCATCTTTAAAAGGCAAAGTATGCCTAAGAAAGCGTAAGAATGTGTACAACCAATCACTGGTTGCTGATCAATTAGCACTGAAAGGGACTGGCAAGGTTAAATCTTGGCTAAAGGGTCTTACCCGCAATGTGAGCCAGCCCTATTTTGGCGGCGATATCGGATTGATCCGTGCTGTTGCCCAAGGCCAGTGTGGCGTTGGAATTGTGAATCACTACTACCTGGCACGCATGCGAGCAGGAGTTAACGGAAAAAAAGATCAACAATTTGCCAACAAAGTTAAAATCGTAATGCCAAAACCTGCTCACGTTAATATCAGCGCTGCAGCGATTTCACGCTATTCGAACAACAAAAAAAATGCGATTAAATTGATTGAATTTCTAGCATCTCCTCAAGGAAGTTCTGGGCTAGCTGGACCCACCTATGAGTTCCCACTTAAAGGGGCTGGAGGATCAACGTACTTGAAGGGAATGACAAAATTCACTCCTGATCGGGTCACGATTTCGCAGCTAAGTAACTACAACAAACAAGCTATCCAGCTCATGACCGAGGCTGGATGGAAATAAGCTTGTCCAATACATAACCAAACAAGGCAGGATCTGGTTCAGCATGATCCAGATCTGCCAAGCCAAGCTCCTCGAGCCGGTCCGATACTTGTTGCTCCAACTCCGCTGGTCGGCTTAAGGGTTCACCCCATTCATGATTCTTCTCAGGTCCGATCTTGGTGGTGGCATCAACGGCCATTCTTCCACCAAGTCCGAGTTGTTCGCTAGCAAAATCGAGCGTATCAAAAGGAGTATTTTCTAAGACAAATAGGTCTCTCTGAGGATCCACTTGGGCAGCAATAGCCCAAACAACCTGACGGGGATCCCGCACATTGATGTGCTTATCAACCACGACAACAAACTTCGTGTAAGTAAATTGCGGGAGAGCACTCCAGAAAGCCATCGCAGCTCGTTTGGCCTGACCTGGATAGGCTTTATCAATAGAAATAACTGCCAATTTATAACTTAGCGCCTCCATTGGCAGGAAGAAATCTCTGATTTCAGGGATTTGTTGACGCAAAATTGGCGTATAAATTCTGTTTAAAGCAATGGCCAGCATCGCCTCTTCTTTCGGTGGCCGGCCACTGAATGTGGTGAGAAAAATCGGCGACCGCCGCTGGGTCATGCAGTGGAAACGCACCAAAGGTGAATCCTCCACACCCCCGTAAAAACCCATGTGATCACCAAAGGGGCCATCTGGGCTGACCTCTCCTGGAGTAATCGTTCCCTCTAACACCACCTCACTGCAACTTGGCACCTGCAGATCAATTGTTTTGCAGGGGGTGAGCCGCACTCCCTCCCCTGCATAAATGCCTGCGAACAACCATTCACTGAGTTGCACAGGGATCGGTGTTGCTGCCGCCATCACAAGCAGAGGGTGAACACCAATGGCGATGGCCACCTCCAGCTTTTTGCCCATCGCCGCTGCCTTCCGCAGGTGACGGGCCCCACCACGAACGCTCAACCAATGCACCGTCATGGTGTTCACCGATTGACGCTGCAGGCGATACACCCCCACGTTTGGGACACCGGTTTCCGGATCTTTCGTAATCACAAGGCCCAAGGTGATCACACCACCGGCATCCCCCGGCCACGGTCTGATCAGGGGGATTTGATCGAGATTGACCTCATCTCCCAAAAAGATCTGCTGCCGGCAGGGAGGGGCGAGATCGCGGTCTGGTCGTGCCTTCACCAGGTCCCAAAACACCCTGGCAAATTGCTTGGTCTCCTTGAGGTCTTTTGGAGGCCTCGGTTGCTGAAGGATGGCAAGTCTGGATCCAAGCTCCTCAAGCTGTTCAGCCCGCTCCAGGCCCATGCTCCAAACCACACGCTCCACAGTGCCGAGCGTGTTGACGGCCACCGGCATGCTGGAGCCAATCACATTTTCAAACAGCAGGGCTGGACCACCGGCAGCAAGCACCCGATCAGCAATGGCTGCCAGCTCAAGGTCTGGATCCACGGGTGCCGTAATCCGCCGTAGCTGACCACGCTCCTCCAGCAGCTTGAGAAAGTCCCGCAGATCTCTCGTTCCAGGGCCGGGTCCAATCAAAGCCATGGAGATGAAAGGGTGATCAGGAAGCAATCTCGTTACTGTGACGCACGCTGATCGAGATCGTGGCCATGAAGGTGTCCTATTTCCACGTTGCTGGTGAAGTGCCAGACACCATCAACGGTCCAGAGGGTCCTGACGCCGCTGTTGTGATCGATGTCCTGCGCGCCACCACCACCATTGCCTGGGCGTTGCACAACGGAGCAGAGGCGATTCAAACCTTTGCTGATCTCGATGAACTGCGCTCAGAAGCCAACGCCTGGCCCGAGCAAAAGCGCCTGTTGGTAGGCGAACGGGGAGGGGCAAAGCTCGATGGATTTGATCTCGGCAATTCCCCCGTTTCCGTGGTCCCCGAGACCGTGCAGGGCAAGCGCCTGTTCATGAGCACCACCAATGGCACCCGCTCCTTGCACCGGGTCCGAGAGGTGGCCTGTGTGCTCACGGTGGCCTTGCCGAACCGGGAAGCGGTGGCAAAACAATTGATCCAGGATCAGCCCGAGCAGGTCTGGATGGTGGGAAGCGGCTGGGAAGGCACCTACTCCTTAGAGGATTCCTTAGCAGCTGGTGCCCTCGCCGAATCGCTCCTGGCTGCAGGGGCCAGCGTGGCTAACGACGAAATGCAAGCAGCACTCGCTCTGTGGGCTCAATGGAAAGACAATCCCGAGGCCTGTTTACGGATCGCATCCCATGGACAGCGCTTGATTCGCCTGGGGGATCACGACGCTGATTTCCAACGCTGTGCTGGTCTTGATCAGCTCTCGGTGGTGCCAACACAGGCTGAGCCAGGCGTGCTTCGTGCCGTTTCTGGGTAGCCGGACGGCAATAAGCCAATACCATCTGCCAATCGGAAAGGACGCACGTGAGTGACTTTTTGGCTGCGGCCCTGCAACTCACCAGCACAACTGACCCTGAAAGCAATTTTGCGGCCGCTGAAGAGCAGATCGATTTGGCGGCGCGTCGTGGCGCAGAGCTGATCGCTTTGCCCGAAAACTTTGCCTTCATGGGTGACGACGCGCAGCGACTCGAGCTGGCACCGGCATTGGCTGACCAGGCGGCGCGCTTTCTGGTCACCATGGCCCGTCGCTATCAGGTCGTGATCCTGGGTGGTGGATTCCCCGTTCCTGTCGGTGATGGCCAACGCCACTTTCAAAGGTCACAGCTGGTAGGCCGTGACGGTCAAGTGCTGGCTAGTTACGACAAGATCCACCTCTTTGATGTGGACCTCCCAGACGGGAGCTCCTATCGGGAATCAGCGAGCTTCAGCCCGGGGACATCCCCCCCACCCGTCGTGGATGTGCCTGGACTATGTCGGGTGGGGCTGTCCATTTGCTACGACGTGCGCTTCACTGAGCTCTATCGCCACCTCGTTGGAGCCGGAGCTGAGTTGTTAATGATTCCCGCTGCCTTCACAGCCTTCACAGGGAAGGACCATTGGCAAGTTTTGCTCCAATCACGGGCGATCGAAAACACGGCCTACGTGCTGGCTCCAGCCCAGACAGGCGTGCACTACAAGCGACGACAGAGCCACGGGCATTCCCTGGTGGTTGATCCTTGGGGCACGGTGTTGTCCGATGCCGGGGTGGCTCCAGGGGCCGCCATCGCTCCCATTGACCCCAGCCATCTCCAGCGCATTCGCGGGCAGATGCCGAGCCTGCAGCACCGCCAACCCTCGCTGTTCTGAAGGGCATGGCTCCGCTGACCTTCCGCTTCAGTGCGCTCATTCTTTCGGCGGCTGTCCAAGCGTCATCCCTGCTTCTCAGCCTGCCGGCCCAAGCCGCCAGTGCCCTGGCGGCCTGGAAACTCAGTTCTTCAGGGGAGCTCCTGCTGCGCACCGCAGCGGGTGCGCGACTTCAAGCCTTCTTCGAAGCCGGGGATCGCACCCGCGGTCCAAGGGTATGGATCGATTTTCCAGGTGAGCTCAGTCGATCGAGAAGCCTGCCCGGGTCCGGCCCCGTTCGCGAAATTCGGCTTGGAAAACCGAGCGCAGGTGAAACCCGATTGGTGATCGAGTTTCAGCCAGGGGTCGATCTCGATCCCAGTCAATTGAAATTGATCGGTACCGCTTCCAATCGCTGGAAGCTCAGCTTTCAAGGGCTTTCCACCACAGGGTTAAGTGCGATCGGGGAAGGAGATCTCAACCGTGCATCCTCTGGGTCCTGGGCGGGTGGCCTGCGCATCCAACCCAGCAAAACTCCTGTGAATGCGGCGGGCTTACCCACCGTGACCCGAGGCAAATATCGCGTCGTTATCGACCCAGGCCATGGTGGTCCCGATCCCGGCGCTGTGGGAATCCGAGGGATCAGGGAAAGTGAAATCGTTCTCGATATCTCCCTGCAAGTCGCTCGATTGCTGGAAGCCAAGGGGGTCCAGGTGATCATGACGCGAACAGCTGAAGTGGATGTCGATCTTCCGCCTCGGGTTTCAATTGCCAATCGGGCTGGTGCGGATGCTTTCGTCAGCATTCATGCCAATGCGATCAGCATGGCCAGGCCTGATGTAAACGGGATCGAGACGTTTTTTTACTCCGACCGTCGTTCCGCCCGCTTGGCCGCTCACCTTCAGCAGCAAATGCTAAATGTGTCCCCCGGCAGCCCGAATCGAGGTGTTAAGCGAGGTCGATTTTTTGTGATTAGGCGCACCACAATGCCAGCAGCTCTCGTGGAGATGGGATTCGTCACTGGCAACATTGATTCTCCGCGCCTGGCCACCTCGTCCCACCGTCAGAGGCTGGCTTTAGCCCTTGCCACCGGCATCCTCGATTATCTGAAAGGAGTGCGTTGACCATTCGTCTCGGACTGTTTGACAGTGGCATTGGCGGGCTCACCGTTTTGCGCAGAATCCTGGAGCGTCACGGTGCCGTGCCGGTGACCTACTTAGGCGACACCGCCCGTGTTCCCTACGGAAGTCGGTCTCCTTCAGAAATCCGTTCGATTGCCGCTGAAGTGGTGGCCTGGTTGCGAGTCCAAGAGGTCTCCACCGTTGTGATGGCCTGCAACACCACCAATGCTCTCGCCAGAGATGTCACCGAGGGGCAAGCCGGCGTTCCCGTTGTAGGGCTGATTGGCGCTGCCGCTGCCCTCGTGAAAGAGTCGAGAGTGGGCGTTCTCGCGACCCCAGCAACGGTGGCCTCAGGCGCCTATCGGGAGAGCATCGAGGCGCTCCATCCAGGAACCTTGGTGGTTCAACAGGCCTGTCCAGATTTTGTTCCGCTGATCGAGGCCGGAGATCTCGGTTCCGATGAACTGCGCGAAGCGGCGATTCGATACCTCCAGCCCTTGCTTGAAGCCTCGGTTGATTCGGTGGTGCTTGGTTGCACCCATTACCCCCTGCTAGTGCCGCTGCTCGCGAACTTATTGCCCCCTCACATGCGTCTGATCGACCCAGCTGTCGCCGTCGCCACCCAACTCGATGCCTTTCTTGGCCAACCCTTGCCTGGAAGTCAAAATCAGCCGGTATCACTGGCCGCAACGCATATGTGCGTCACAAAAGACGCCGCAGGGTTTGCCGAGAGAGCCACGGCTTGGCTGGGGCAAAGGCCTTGCGTTGATCTGGTGAATCTGCAGCCATAGGTCTGCATTTCCTAGGATCTCTGCACCGAGGGGATTCATGGCCACCGTCACCGAGTTGCTGCAGCCGGTCGAGGCGGATCTTGAGATCCTGCTAAGCGACCTCCGCAGCTTGATAGGAGCCGGTCATCCGATTCTCCAGGCAGCTGCTGAACATCTTTTCAGCGCTGGAGGGAAGCGCCTCAGACCTGGAATCGTGTTGCTGATTTCGAGGGCACTGTCCGCAGACGGAGAGTTGAGCTCACGCCATCGACGTCTGGCAGAGATCACGGAGATGATCCACACCGCCTCGCTCGTTCACGACGATGTTGTGGATGAAGCCTCAACACGGCGGGGCGTTGAGACCGTCCACAGCCGATTTAATTACAGAGTGGCCGTTCTCGCCGGTGACTTCCTGTTTGCCCAGGCGAGTTGGCACCTGGCCAATCTCGACAATCTCGATGTCGTGAAGTTGCTCAGTCGCGTGATTATGGATCTCGCCGATGGAGAGGTGAAACAGGGCTTGTTTCGCTTCGATACCGGCCAGTCATTCGAAACCTATTTCGAGAAGAGCTACTGCAAAACCGCTTCACTCATTGCCAATAGCGCCAAAGCGGCTGGTGTTTTAAGCGACTTGTCGGAGCCTCAGCTCGAGTCTCTGTACCACTACGGCCGGCAGCTGGGTCTGGCCTTCCAGGTTGTGGATGACATCCTTGATTTCACCGGCAGTGATCAACAGCTCGGCAAACCAGCAGCCAGTGATTTATCCAGCGGTTATCTCACAGCTCCCGCTCTTTACGCCCTTGAGGAACGTCCTGCTTTATCGGGTTTGATTGAACGCGAATTCAGCGGAGAGGGTGATCTTGAAACCGCTTTGGCGTTGGTTCGTGAGTCGGAAGCCATTCCTCGCACCCGTGAACTCGCCAAAACGTTTGCACGCGAAGCACGCGAAGCCCTGGATTGGATGCCCGAATCCCCATCACGGGCGGCCTTGCTGGAGTTACCAGATTTCGTTCTTAGCCGTCTGTACTGAGGCTGTGCCGGAGTTGCTCCTCTCCCTGCCCCAAGCTGGTGATGAGCGTTAAACGAGGATGTTGCATCGCAGGGGGTTGGATGACAGCGGTTTCACTGAGCGTTTCGACCAACTGCCAGACCCAACAGCCCGCCGCTAAGGCAGACTGACAGCCCGCGGGTGAATCCTCAAAGACCCAGCATTCACGGGGAGACAACCCCAGCCTTTGGGTTGCCAGCAGATAGGGATCAGGAGCTGGTTTTCCTGCACGCAGGTCCATGTCATCGCCCAACACACGGCTTTGAATTAAATCCAACCAAGGGTGGCCAGAGATTTTGTAGAGAAGGGATGCCTCCTTGCTGCTGGTGACCAGCACCATGGGCAAATGCTGGGAACTGCAAAACCGGATCAGTTGCTCAGCGCCCGGAACCGCTGGAGCCTCAGCGACTAAACGCTTGGCAATGGGCTCCCGCGCTTTCAGGAGTTGCTCCGCTGAAACCGACTGCTGCAACCATGAGCAAACCAAGTTGGCATTATCATCTCGGCGACGTCCCTTGAGCTGTTGAAGTTGCTGCGTCGAGAGGGATCCGTTGAAGCACGCTGCCGCTGCTTTCCAAGCCTCTGCCTGCAACGGTTCGGTATCCAGCAGGAGACCATCAAGATCAAACAGGCATGCTTTTGGCGCTGACAAAGATCCAGCCTTTGGCATCGTTGCCTGATCACTGTTCTGTGGATTCTGACAACGCGACTGGTGCGGATGCAGAAAGCGTCGATAGTGTTGTGCTGTCAGTGCATTTGAGCAGCAGGCGATGAGTGAGGGTTCCACCATTGAGAGCGTGCTTCAAGAACAACGGGTCTTTGAGCCACCAGCGGATCTCGCCAGGGATGCGCGAATTTCTGGGATGGAGTCCTATCGCGCTCTAGCTGAAGCGGCCAAATCTGATCCAGACACGTTCTGGGGAGACGCGGCACGGCGTGAACTGCACTGGTTTGAACCGTTTCACACCGTTCTCGACTGGGACAACCCTCCCTTTGCGCGCTGGTTTGAGGGGGGAACGACCAATCTTTCCTACAACTGTCTTGACCGACATCTCAATGGACCCAAGGCCAATAAGACAGCCCTGATCTGGGAAGGCGAGCCAGGAGATGTGCGCACCTTCACCTACCAGGAGCTGCATGCTGAGGTGTGCCGTGCGGCCAACGCCCTCAAGGCCATGGGAATTGGCAAAGGCGACCTTGTCGCTCTGTACATGCCCATGGTGCCGGAGGCCGCCATCGCGATGCTGGCCTGTGCGCGCATTGGTGCTCCTCACTCCGTGGTGTTTGGTGGCTTCTCAGCGGAAGCCCTGCGTGATCGCCTGATCGATGGTGAAGTGAAAGCGGTGATCACCGCTGATGGCGGTTTCCGTAAGGACAAGCCCGTGTCGCTGAAGCCTGCGGTGAATGCAGCGCTTGCCGATGGTGCTTGCCCAACGGTGAAGTCAGTGCTCGTCGTGAAACGCACCGACCAACCGGTGGAGATGGTGCCTGGGCGAGATCAGTGGTGGCACGAAATCGTCGCCAATCAATCCGAAGCCTGCATCGCTGAGCCGATGGCGAGCGAAGACAGGTTGTTTGTGCTCTACACCTCTGGCTCAACAGGAAAACCCAAAGGGGTGGTCCATACCACCGCGGGTTACAACCTCTGGGCCCATTTGACGTTTCAATGGATCTTCGACATCCGTGACGACGATGTGTTTTGGTGCACAGCCGATGTGGGCTGGATCACCGGACACAGCTATATCGTCTACGGGCCTCTGTCGAACGGCGCCACCACCGTGATGTACGAGGGTGCTCCTCGACCCTCCAAGCCAGGGGCATTCTGGGAGCTGATCCAGAAACATCGCGTCAGCATTTTCTACACCGCTCCAACGGCCATTCGTGCCTTTATGAGGAGTGGCCGTGCGGTGCCAGATCAATACGACATGAGCAGCCTGCGCCTGCTTGGCACCGTCGGGGAGCCGATCAATCCTGAAGCCTGGATGTGGTATCGCGATGTGGTGGGCGGTGAGCGCTGCCCCATCGTCGACACCTGGTGGCAAACCGAAACCGGTGGCGTGATGATCAGCCCCCTTCCGGGAGCAACCCCCACCAAGCCAGGCTCTGCCACCTTGCCCTTGCCTGGGATTCAAGCCGACATCATCGATGCAGAGGGCAATAGCTGTGGACCCAATGAAGGCGGGTACCTGGCAGTGCGAGCGCCCTGGCCAGGCATGATGCGCACCGTTCATGGAAATCCCCAGCGTTTCCGAGAGAGTTACTGGGAAGCGATTCGTCCTGCAGATGGATCGCACCTTTACTTCGCTGGTGATGGGGCACGCCGGGATGACGACGGCTATTTCTGGGTGATGGGGCGTGTGGATGACGTGATCAACGTCTCTGGCCACCGTCTGGGCACGATGGAAATCGAATCGGCCTTGGTGAGCCATCCCGCCGTCGCTGAAGCCGCCGTGGTCGGTCGGCCCGATGATCTCAAGGGTGAGGGCATTGTTGCCTTCGTCACGCTGGAACTTGGACGTGAGTCAACCGACGCCCTCGTCGCTGAACTGCGTGCCCATGTCGGCAAGGAGATCGGGCCGATCGCAAGGCCAGACGAGATTCGCTGCAGCGATGCCTTGCCTAAAACGCGTAGTGGCAAGATCATGCGCCGGATTCTGCGCGCTCTCGCAGCCGGTGAGGAGGTCACTGGCGATACCAGCACGCTGGAAGATCGCTCCGTTCTTGATCGTTTACGCGGCTAAGGCCAACCAACCCATGCAGGAGCAGCCCTGGCTGTTTCTGCATGGGAAACCACTCAAATCATCGGGAAATCTGGTGGAAGAAGCGCTTGATCGGGCCATCCATCCTTTCCATAAATGGCGTCCAAAATCACGTTGAGAAGCGAACGTTTCTGTTGGAGCTCCTCTTTTGCAGCCCATTGAATTTCACTTAATTCTTCGTCCGAAACTTGAAGAGCTTCAATCAACTCGCGATAGGCCAAACGCTCTTTTGGATTGATATCCGATTCATCGCCTGGATTCCTTGACACGCCTGCCACCAAGCAAGCCACTCTCACCGCTGTGCACTGATCGGTGTGATTTGTCAGCAACGTGGCGAGCTCTGTCAAACTCTGTGGCTGATTGGGCCTGTAATCAGGGGTGGCTTCCTCGAGATAGAGACGCTCAGGCAAGTCTTTAAGCAAACGATCTTCCTCATCAGAAATAGTGCCATCACTCAGAGCGATGCATCGAGCAATCTGAAGAAGAACGTTTTGTGTTTTGTTGTCGCTCACAACGATCTGAAAAGAGCTTTCTCAATCATCGCTGACGTTCAATACCGAGCCCCACGTTGCCAATGGATTGAATCAGTTCTCCGATCACCCTGGCTCTAGACGGATCATCGGCCCAGTCCCCCAGAAGCCCCTGTCGAAGGCCAGCACTGGCAGGGGTGAGGTGATCTCCCTTCATGGGAACAAACTGACTTTGATCACCGGAGCGCTTGCTTAACGCCTGCATCAGGTCCTGGCTCTGGTCCAACTGATCAGCCCCAAAGCGGATCACCAGGTTGTGGGGCTGGAGGTAATAACGTTCGATCAAGCGCAGAGTTTCCTCGGGTCCAGGGCTGAATTCCGTCACCACGCCAAGGCTTGGCGCCAATGTGCCAAGCAGAGGAATCGAGCGTTCAGCGGTGAAGTTGTTGAAACTCAAAGCGGCCATCGCAAGACTGTTTCTCCCGCCATCCGGGGCCAACAAATGCAGCTTGCAGCCCAAGCTGTGGCCCACACGGACCGGAACAAGATCTTTGCCTAAGCGCTGATGAAGCGCTGATCGACAGGCGCGTAAGGCCTGCCAACCTTCCCGCGCCTGCAGTTGATGATCAAACCCAGGGACGTAACTCCAGGCGTGAACCGCAAGCTGACGAGCCGCCAACCCTTCCAACAATCGTCGGTAACTGATCTGGGGATTGGTGGCTAGGTAGCTCCCCCCAATAAATTCAACCAACCCTTTTGCGGAAGCAGGCCAGAGGCACCAACAGCCCTGTTGTCGCTGCCAGCGGCTCATCCTTGGGACAACTCCTTCACGATCCGTTCGGCTTCACGCACGTGCGCAGGACCATCGAGCATGTTGTTGAAAATATGGCGAATGGTTCCCTCGGCATCAATCACATACGTGACCCGTCCTGGAAGCAATCCCAGAACTTTGGGAACCCCAAAACGCGTGCGTAGCTGCTGCCCCTGATCACTGAGGAGGGGGAACGGCAGCTGATAACGCTGAGCGAATTTGCGATGGCTCACGGCATCGTCGCTGCTCACACCCCAAACCACAGCACCAAGGGTCTCGAGTGAGGAATGGGTGTCGCGAAAAGCACAAGCTTCAGCCGTACATCCAGGGGTGTCGTCTTTGGGATAGAAAAACAACACCAACACCTTGCCTTGCAACTCTTCGCGACGTCGCATCACGCCGTCTTGATCTTCGAGGGCAATCTCTGGTGCCCGGTCTCCGATCGTGAGAGCCATGGAGGAAATCAAGAATTTCAGGCACCCTAGGAAGCACCTAGGGCTAGACGGGAGAATGGTTTTAAGAATGAACGAGCTGCAGTGATGGAGTCGGGCGCTGTTCCTGGTCAGTTGAATCTTCTGGGTGAATTTGAGATGGAAGAGCCGCAACCTCTCCCCGTATCAGAAGGAGAAGCAGGCGATCCCTCCCCAGCGCACACCCTGTTGATCCTCGATACGGAAACCTCTGGGTTAGAGCCTGAAGAGCATCACTGCCTTGAAATTGGGGCGATTTTGTTTGATGTCCCAAGCCGGCAGATCTTGGCCCAGATGTCTTGCCTGTTGCCCGTTGATTCGAATGCGGCGGAGGCTATCAACCGCATCCCCGCCGCCGTTACACGTCTGCCCCAACCCTGGAAACCAGGGCTGGACTACTTCCAGGAATTGCTGAACGCAGCCGACCTACTGGTGGCACACAACGCAGCCTTCGACCAGCAGTGGTTTGGCAGAGGGTCTCTTCCTACCACCGATCGTCCGTGGCTCTGCAGCATGGAGGACATCCGTTGGCCTTCCGAGAAACAACTCAGGCCCCGCCCTTCCGTTCGAGACTTGGCCCTCGCCTACGAGATTCCGGTTTGGGCAGCCCACCGCGCACTGACCGATTGCATCTATTTGGCCGAAGTGTTCCGCCGTTGCGATCAACTTGAAAAGCTGATTGAACGAGGACGGGAACCCCGTTCCCTGATGCGAGCACAGGTGTCCTACGACGATCGCCAACTCGCTCGTGAGGCGGGATTCCGCTGGAATGATCCCGTGAAGGGGGCCTGGACAAGACGTCTCAGCGCGCGCGAAGCAGCGGAGCTGCCTTTTCAAGTGGTGACTCAAGACGCGATTTGAAGCCAAGCATCCAGTTTTGTTTCAGCAATCCGAAGCCACATAGGGGATTTTTCACGGAGAGGGTCCGCGGCATCAGGCTGTCAGTACGGTTGTTCTCTAACTACGGCTCAGCGTGCAGAGACCTCTCAGCCACTGCGAATTCCGGAGCATGGATCCCTTGCGGCGTCGCCTGCGGCGCTGGCAACAGGTGCGCACTTGGGCTCGTTTAATCCGAGAAGCCGAATCGCTTTGGCACGTTGATGTTCGCGAGTTAAGACGGCTTGGAGCGATTGAACTATCCCAATTGCTTGAGGAAGTGCCGCCTGTACAGCGCATCCGAGTCAATCGCTGGCTCAATCGCTACGCCGTCGCAACGCGTTTGATTTGCCCTCAAAACTACAAAACCAATCAGCTTCAAGACACGCCCAACGCATGACCGTCCGGATCCATTGTTGAGATCTCACTGCCTCAAAAAAGCAGAGACAGAGGGAACTGATAACCAGTCCTTAATGCATCCTTTAATTGGTAATGAAGATCAGCATTTAAAACAAGCGGGCAGTAATTGCACAGCATGCGTCGCCCTTTCCCAATTCGCTCATCCATCACTCTCATGGGTGTGGCTGCAGGCCTCAGCCTTGCAGCGTGTACAAGCACAGAAAACAGCAAAAGCAACATCGAAGGGACTCTTTCGGCAGCAGGAGCTTCCTTTCCAGCTGCGATTTATCAGCGTTGGTTTTCGGACTTAGCGCCGCAGGGAATCCAAGTCAATTACCAATCCGTAGGTTCTGGGGCAGGTGTACGCCAATTCACTGCCGGCACAGTGGACTTCGGGGCTTCTGACAAGCCAATGAAACCCGAAGCCATTGCAAAAATAAGTCGTGGTGTCGTGCAGATCCCAATGACAGCTGGTGCTATCGCCGTTGCATACAACAATGCAGGCTGTGAACTAAAGCTGACACAAGATCAATTAGCCGGCATCTTCTTAGGCTCGATCAAAAACTACAGTGAGCTCGGATGCGATTCAAAAGCGATCAAGATTGTGCATCGCTCGGATGGATCCGGAACCACCTACAACTTCACCAAACACCTTTCAGCGATTAGTCCTGAATGGAAAGACAATGTAGGCGCTGACAAATCTGTCCAATGGCCTTCAGGAATTGGAGCCAAAGGAAATGAAGGTGTGTCTGCTCAACTTCAACAAATCGATGGTGGCATTGGCTACGTCGAGCTGGCCTATGTAAAAGGAGATCTCCAAGCAGCGGCTGTGCAAAACGGCTCAGGTGAAAAAGTTGTCCCCACGAACAAAACGGCCAGTGAAGCGCTGGGATCCATCGATCTCGGTCCAGATCTGATCGGTGGCAATCCAAACCCTATGGGTGGATATCCAATCGTGACGTTCACTTGGGTGCTGGCCTATGCCAACAACAATGCTGAAAAGTTACCTCTTCTTCAGAAGACCTTTAACTACATGCTCTCGGACGAGGCCCAGTCCAAAGCTCCTGAACTTGGCTATGTTTCACTTCCTCCAGAAGTCATTAGCAAAGCCAAAGAAGCCGTTGCAACCATCAAGGAGTAATCCTTAGTCAAGCAACGTATCAGGATAAAACAAAAGGGGGGAGAGTCATTCTCCCCCCTTTTTTTAATGCCACAAGACATCCAATGACAAGCAAATCAAAAGCAGCCACAATAGAAATTAAAGAGGCTGCATGGATTGTCTAGGCGGAATAGGCAATTTACAGCTGCTCAAAAATGCCAATCCCACAAGAAGGCAAGACATCCACAAGCAAGCCTGCATGCCTCCGACAAGAAAAATAGCTCCCGACAGCAAAGTACCCGTTAAACGTCCAGCGGCATTCGCCATGTAATAGAAGCCAACGTTGAGGCTAACGTTTTCGGAATCGGTATAAGAAAGAACCATGTAGGAGTGAATGGAGGAGTTCATTGCAAAAACAACACCAAACGCAGTCAATCCAGCAGTGATGGCAACCGACACATCGACTTCACGCCAAAGGGCAATCGCGATGAGAGCCGGTATCGCCGTTAACAGGGCACTCCAAAACTGCACAGAAGAAACCCCAGGTGGAGTGGTCTTTCCCCAAAGACGACGCAATCCAGGAGCAGACCCCTGAACAATGCCGTAACCGATCACCCAAAGGCCTAAAAAGCCTCCAATTTCCCAGAAGCTCCAGCCCAAAGAGGCCTCTAGAAAAACGGGTAAAGCCACCACAAACCAGACATCTCTGGCACCAAACAAGAAAAAACGAGCCAATGACAAGACGTTGATTCCTTGGGATTTGGAGAAGAGGGACGACAGAGAAGGCTTGTCCTTCATCTGTCCAAAATCACCTGGCAAAGCCAAGGTTGGCAGGAATGCTAATGCCAAACCTGCTGCCAACAAACCAACGGCAACATTGAAGCCAAAAGAGGTTAAAAGCAAACCACCAAGAAAAAAACCAACCCCCTTGAGAGCATTTTTGGATCCAGTAAGAATGGCAACCCATTTAAAAAGTTGTAGATCCCCGGTCTGAACATCATTATCACGAACGGGAACAACAACCTTAATGGCACTTTTCGCACTCATTTTGTTGAGATCCTTCGCGATGCCGCTAACCGCCTGAGCGACCATCACATAGGTCACACTCAACAACTTTGGCCAGCTGGCAGCAACAGGGATCAACATCAACAACGCAAGGATCTGCAGCAACGTGCCAACCCACAACGTGAAACGCAGTCCAGACCGAGCAGCAATCAAACCGCCATAAAGACTCGTTAGGATCCCAAAAAACTCATAAAAGAGAAACAGAAAGGCAATTTCGAGTGTGGAATATCCAAGCTCATGAAAGTGAAATAGAGCCAACATACGCAACGCTCCATCAGTGAGCGTAAATGCCCAATAATTTGCAGTCACGATGCTGTATTGCTGCAGCGAAGAGAGCCTCATTCCTCGAGAGAAGCTATATGACAGGCCAGATCAGCCATGCGTGAACTGTACCCCCACTCATTGTCATACCAGGCATAAATCTTTACTTGCGTACGGTTAACAACCATCGTGGACAACGCATCAACGATAGTGCTTCGGTTGTCATTCACATAATCGACGGACACCAACGGGCGGGTTTCATAACCAAGAATGCCGCGAAGATCACCATTGGCAGCCGTTTCAAAGGCTCCATTAACATCCTCTATCGTCACATCCTTCTCCAATTCAAACACTGCATCAGTGAGGGAAGCATTTAAGAGAGGCACACGCACCGCATGACCATTCAGCTTGCCCTCTAATTCAGGAAAAATTAGGCCGATCGCCTTTGCTGAACCAGTCGTTGTGGGGATCAGACTTTGCATGCAGGAACGAGCACGTCGCAAGTCATGATGAAAACCATCCACAACAACCTGAGTGTTGGTGACATCATGCAAGGTCGTAATCGAGCCATGCTTAATCCCAAAACTGTTATGAATGACCTGAACAATCGGTGCTAAACAGTTGGTTGTACAAGAGGCAGCTGTCACAACTCTGTTGAGATTTGGATCATAGAGGTGATGATTAATCCCATACACAACATTGATTATCTCAACACCATCAACAGATCCTTTTACAGGACAAGCAACAAGAATTCTCTTTAATTTTAAAGCATCTAACAACCTTTGAAGTGATTCTGGTTGCTTGTAGTTTCCACTACATTCCAGCAACATCTCCACCCCGGATTGAATCCACGGCGCACTCGATGGATCACTCTCTGAGCTAAACCGAACTGGCTGATTGCCAATAAGAAACCCATTTGGATGCGGCAGAACCTCTGGATGCCAGCGCCCATGTACAGAGTCGAATTGGAGAAGGTGGGCAGCAGCAGCAGCATCACCAGCGCAATCGTTTACATGAACAATGTCAATCCCTGAACGGCCCCATAAAGCACGAAAAACAAGTCGACCAATGCGGCCAAAACCATTGATGCCAATACGCATCGAAACTGAAAAAAGAATCCATCCACACCTACTCGTCCCAAGCTCGAAGTGTGTTTAGAAAGGGTTAAAGCATTCCCCAGAGCAGGTAAAGATCAATCCAGACGGGTCGCGAGAGATCAAGATCAGAGCATAAAAGCGATATTGATGACCATTCAAGGGCTCAGCGCTAGAGACGAAGACCCTTAAACAAACCATTACCAACTCTTTGCTCAGTGCTGAATTCAGCTCCATAGCCTTATTTCACACCAAGAGCACACTGCGAAATGGTTTGCAGCCCTAGCAGCTCCAGCGGTTTTCTAGGAGATTTAGAGAACAGCTATCGACGTCGCTCCATTCATTTTGATGCAGGGGTCAACATCCCTATGCTCCCAGAGCATATTTGGATCGTTGTACGAGGCATCGTGAAATTAAGCTGCCTGAATGAGCAAGGTGATGATGTGTTAATTGCGATTGCAGGTCCAAATGAACCCTTTGGTGATCCGCTAACACAACTCGACCTCTACCAGGCCACCACGCTTGATCATTGCGACTTGCTTGGTCTATCGATTCAAGATGTGAATTCAACGCCTCATCTGGGCAACAATCTGATGAAGGCGATGATCAGAAGAACCCATCAGTCAGAAGCTCTCATTGCTCTTTTAGGACTGCGTGGTGTAGAAAATCGTGTAAAAAGGTTTTTAGAGTTATTAGCAGAAGATTATGGCAATCCATGCAATCAAGGGCTAAAATTAGATTTACGCCTTACCCATCAGGAAATAGCGAGTGCTGTCAGCACCACCCGAGTTACCGTCACAAAGATATTAGGCCAACTCAAAGAGAGTGGTTGGCTTCAATATGATAGCCAACAAAAGATGGTTATAAGTCTTCTTCCAAAACGGAATAACCACCAACAGCAAAATAATGGATTAATTCAAGCCAAATAAATAGGAAATAAATGCAAAAAAAGTTGCAAGTGAGAACGCAAAACGCTTTACACGACCAAACTAATTACCTAGAAGTTGAATCAACAACCTCAACAATATTTAATCAGCAAAAGCGGTAACCAAAACCACGAACCGTAAAGATCTTAGCTGGACTAGAAGGATTAACTTCAATTTTTTCACGCAGCCAACGAATATGAACATCAACCGTCTTTCTATCACCGATATAGTCGACACCCCAAATCTGATCAAGCAATTCGTCACGGCTCCACACTCTCTTTGGGTGCTGCATGAACAACTCTAAAAGTTTAAATTCTTTAGGTGAAAGTTTAATATCACAGCCATCTCGAGAAGCCCTACATTCATCCGGAAAAAGCTTGAGATCACAGCATTCAAACTTTGCAGAAATAGGTGCCGCTCCACTTGATGGATGGCGCCGTAAAAGGGCTCTGCAACGAGCCAAAAACTCACGATATCCAAATGGCTTGATCAAATAGTCGTCTGCACCAACTTCAAGACCCATGACACGGTCAGCTTCCGTATTTAAACCACTAGTCATTAGAATAAGAGATTGATTATTTTGCATTCGAAGTTTTCTACAAAGGTCAAAGCCGCTGACCCCGGAGAGCTTACGATCAAGAATAATTAACTCAAACTCTTCTTGCTGTAAAAGATCCCATGCAATCAATCCATCACCCAAAGATTTAACCTCAAATCCCTCCTCTTTGAGAACGCCACACATGAGATCACGAGTTTCTTGATCTTGATCAACAACCAAGAGACGGGCCCCTTGCGAGATATCAAAAAAATCGGTGGTCATAAAGACTCGGACACCTTTGAAACTTCGTCAACGGAATTCTTCTTTAGCTTAGCCAACCAGCACCCCGTCTGCACGTTTGTCTATGCCCATCTTTCGAGAAAGTGATTGGTGCCATGCAGCAAGGAGCACAAACAAAAAAGACCCTCAGCAAGAGCAGAGGGTCTAAAAATCAACAATCTTAGTTGAGATAGATTCTAGGCAGCATTTAGAATTTAAATGTTGTCTGGACCAACCCACCAAAAACATTGAATTGGCCATCGTAGCCACTTCCGTTCTTCACGAAAGCTTGTGTGTCCTGTCCCTCAGGACGAGATAGATAAAACAGTGCTGGTGTAATAGCAATGTTATCTGTCACCTGGAAGTTGTAATACAACTCGAAGACATAGTTGCCATCGTATGGAGTATCACCACCCTTAAGAGCCGTCGCAAACGTAGGTTGGCCAACAGCAAAGCCAAGATCATTGCCTTTTAAGAAGACATCATCCCACTTAAGGCCAGCCATCCAGCTCTGAGTCGTCAAAGGAGTTCCATCTGCCTTGTCGTTAGAACTCACCGTATTCAAACCCCAACCAAGAGAGATGGAGGGAATGAAGCCTGGATCTTCAGGAGCCCAGTAAGCATTAATCGCGTAACTGTTCGAGCTGCTGGCACGACGAAGTGAATCTTTTTCGCCATATTCGCAGTCATTGTTCCAGTCATCAGACTTTGCAAAACTGGTTCCACGACGGAGGCCATTACCGCTATCGCATTGCCCATAGCGGTAGCCAAGAGCGACACCCCAGCGAGGACCGGCGTAACCCACTTGAGCCATCAAGCTGGCTTCAGAATTGGAAGTCATGAAACCTCCTTTATTGGGGTCAGAGATATTTCCATTCTTGTCATCAGCAACATAGTTGACAGAGACACTGAAGTTGTTATCTCCCTTGTCAACTTTCTGTTGCCAATAAGCACCAATCAGCTGTCCAGTTTCTTTGTTGTAAACACCACTGGTTCCCATCAATGCCGTCCAATCAAGGATTTTGGCACCACCTTTATTATACTTAGAAGGCCACAGAGCGATCGACTCAGTATTACGAGCAACGGCACCAGCAATCACGGTGAATTGATCGCCTACAGGAAACTTGTAGTAAAGGCGGTCAACAATCACATTATTGCTGAGAGCGCTGTCAACAGCACCCGAGTCGGTCGCAACGTCCAGTGCGGCGAGGTTTACACCTGCACCAGCAAAAGCATTTTTGCCCTTTTTAAAGTTGCCAGCCCGCAAACGAGCAAGCAATTTATCTTTGCCTGTAAAACTAGTATTAAAAACTAAGCGTTGATCGTAGTTGAAAGTGGTAGCACCAAAAGCACTGTTGTAAGCATCAGCGCCAGCCTTGCTACCACCAGCATTCGTCGCACCGATCACAAAGGTGGATTGTCCCTTCAGTTTGGTGGTGGTGGAGAACTGAGTTGCTTCCAGTTCGCCAACGCGAGCTTCCAAACCGTCAACACGGCCCTTGAGGATGGCGAGTTCCTTTTCGAACTCTTTCATCAGGCGCTTCAGCTCGTCGGTCACTTCGGTGACGCGGTCGAGACAAGCGTTCAACAGAGCAGCCGCTTCATAGCGGGTCATTGCCCTGTTACCGCGGTAGGTGCCGTTGGGGTAACCAGCCACACAGCCGTAGCGCTCGATCAGGTTGCTAAGTGCCTGATAAGCCCAGTCGGTTGGGTAAACGTCGGAAAACTGAGTGATGCTGGTGACTTGCTCGCGGCTGTTCGATGCAGAGCTGGCGGCGTAGTCAGAAACACCGTTGATGTTCAGCTCAGTCGCTTTGAAATCAGTGGCGTTTGCAGCCACAGGAGCCAAAAGGCCCAGGGCCGCTGGGGCCACCAGCAGTTGACGGAAAAGTTTCATTTTCGGTCCTCACACCAAAAAATATTGAGGGAATGAACCCGCCAAAAGTTTATTCGGCAAGCAAATAATAACCTGTATGCAAGACATCAACAGGCTGTATCCCTGATTACAAGCATTTCAAACCCCGCTTCTTTGCCGATCTTTTACTAACAATTAACTTGCTCTTAACCAAAAACGATTCAGCACCCTGATCAATTCAAATAAGGATTTTAAGCCAAAGAATCCATAGCCATATAGAACACTTATTTAAACAGTCTTGAACAAGCTTCTTGCAACGCGTGCGCCTGCCGAACAGGCCAATCACTGGCTCTGATGTGAGCTGCCTGTCTGGAATTAAGAACAAGGGAACGCGACGAGTCCTTAACGTTCCTCCTCTGCTCCAGCGGGACACAAGCGATTGATCGGAATTAAAAAGGTGCCACGTCGGAAACGCACTGCAGCAATCTCGAGGGGATGGAGAGCAACCACCGCTCCGGATTCATCACTGCCAACGAGATCGGAAGGCCGAAGCATTGGCATTGGATCTGCCGTTTTGAGATAGGGCATCGGGCTGATCAGTCGGACTTGGTCACCGATGGAAACGGTCATGACACCTGGGCAATCACCCTCTCCTACAGCAGGATGGGGGCAGCTGTTATTTAGCCGTGCGGGCTCTTGCCACTTGGAGCGGCGCGATCGCGGGACTTCTTCTCATCCTTGTGGGCAGTTTGATTCCTGCCGCCGTCTTGCTGCCCGTTGCAGAGCTTCCTCCCCGATTGCTGAGTTTGCCCAGCACCTGGCAAGTGCCAGCACTCCTGCTGTGCGCCCTTGTCTGCGGCCCACGATCGGGCGTGATGGCAGCGGTTGCCTACATCACCGTGGGGTTGGTTGATCTTCCGGTCTTCCATGACGGTGGTGGTTTGGACTACGTGCAAACCCCCGCCTTTGGCTATCTCGCTGGCTTTGTTCCAGCAGCCTGGCTCACGGGACGTCTTGCCCATCAAGCAGGGATGAACGACTTAGCGCGCCTCACGTTGGCGGGCATTGCCGGCGTCATCACAATTCAGCTATGCGGAATTCTTAATTTGCTTCTCGGAACGGTTTTGAGCCGTTGGAATGAATCACTTCCTGATTTGTTGTTCAGTTACAGCCTCGGTCCCTTGTTGGCCCAACTGACGCTTTGCGTGGCCATTGCCCTCATTGCGCTGCCCATTCGTCGTTTGCTCTGGATCGAATGATCAGCCGCAGCAACCGACTGATCCGGCGTCGCACAGTTGTGTTGATCAGCCTGTTGATCCTGCTGATGGATCAAGCGTCCAAATATTGGGCTCGATTCCACCTGCTTCCAAATTTGTCGCAGCCATTCCTCCCTGGATTGCTGCAGTTGCGGCTGGTACGCAACACCGGTGCCGCCTTCAGCATGTTGAGTGACTCCACAGCCCTTCTCAGCGTTCTCAGCCTGCTCGTTTCGGTTGGTTTGCTGGGCTGGATCTGGCGATCCAAGCGACTTGATCTTTGGTTAGGTCTCGCCCTGGCCTGTCTGCTGGGAGGAACGCTGGGCAATGGCATCGACCGCTGGCAACTGGGATATGTCACGGACTTCCTCGAGCTCGTGCCATTCCGTTTTCCCATCTTCAATGGCGCGGACATCGCCATCAACGTCGCCGTCCTCTGCTTCGCCATCGACGCTCTCTCCCAACGCAATGGACAAGCGAAATCCTGACGGCCCCTGGTCAGCCCAACTGATCATTCATCAGGAAGATCAGGAGGATCGTTCCATTGCCTTGCATGGCGACGGCTATCGCATTGGCCGCGATGGTCCTCTGGAAGTGAGCATCGATCATCCAGCCGTCAGCCGCCAACACGCTGTGCTGCAACGTCAGGGGCGGCACTGGATCCTTCAAGATTTGGATTCCACCAATGGCTTGTGGTGGAAAGGCAGGCGGGTCAAGCAGCTGGAACTACGCGATGGAGACGTGGTTCAGTTCGCGCCCTCCCTAGACGCCACGGCTCCCTTTCTGCAGTTTATTGACGCAGCAGGGCGACGTCGCCATCGGATCGAACGCTGGTTGGGCTTTTTCGTATTGGGATGCCTGGGCGGCGGTGGTGCTCTGCTATTGCTCTCCCACATCACCATGCCGATCCGTGGGCAACTGGCACGCGTGCGCGGTCCTCTGGCCATCTACGACGGCAACAACCAACCGCTCGCCTCCGTTGACTCCAGTCGTCATCGCGAGCTCAAGTCGGTGAAGGCGTTCTCCCCTTTGCTCGTTGATGCTCTTCTGAGTAGTGAGGACAACCGCTTCTGGTGGCATCCGGGCGTCGATCCCATTGGCACGTTGAGAGCCTTCAGCACCAATTTGATCGGCGGACAGGTGCTAGAGGGCGGCAGCAGTCTCACGCAGCAATTAGCTCGCAGCCTGTATCCCGACTACGTGGGTGATGGAGACACCCTGGCGAGGAAATGGAAAGAGCTGCTCGTTTCCTTGCAGTTGGAAAGTCGCTTCAGCAAAAGCCAGTTGCTTCTCAGCTATCTCAACCGCGTGTACTTGGGCGTTGGTTGGGGATTCGAAGATGCCTCACGCGTGTTCTTCGATCAATCCGCAGCAGACCTCAATGTGCAACAAGCAGCCCTTCTGGTGGGTCTTTTGCCATCACCAAATGGCCACGATCCCTGTCAGTTTCCCCAGCGCGCTCTGCAAGCGCGGAACCGGGTGATCAACAAGATGGCCGATGGCGGTCGCCTCTCGTTGGAGCAGGCGCGACTGGCCCGTCGTCAACCGATTCAGTTAGCCAAAGCGGCCTGCAGTCGGGAGCAGGTGAGTCGCTCAGCACCCTTTTACACCGATCAAGTGCGCCGAGACCTCAAAGAGCTCGTGGGCCCAGACGTTGCTGATGAAGGAAATTTCTTGATCGAAACCTTCTTGGACCCGGTTCTGCAATCCGTGGTGGAGCGCCAGTTGAGCAGTTTGTTGGCCAACAGCGGAACGCTGGGTGTTCAAGAGGGGGCTGCTGTTGTGCTGGACAGCCGCACGGGCGGGGTTCTCGCCATCGCGGGAGGTCGTGATTACCAGGCAAGCCAGTTCAACCGTGCCTCGATGGCGATGCGGCAACCCGGCAGCACGTTCAAACTGATGACTTACTTAGCGGCCCTAGAGCAAGGCCTAACACCCACCGACACCTTGGATTGCAGCCCCCTGCGCTGGGGGGGGCAACGCTTTGACAGCACCTGTTCGGGCCAGCTCACGCTTGCCAGTGCCTTCGCCTCCAGCCACAACACCGCAGCATTGCGCTTGGCCCAACGCGTCGGCCTGGAACAAGTGGTGAGTTTGGCGAAACGCTTGGGCATCTCCACACCCTTAGACCCTGTTCCGGGCCTAGCCCTTGGCCAAAGTGAGGTGCGCTTGATTGAACTCACCAGTGCCTATGCCGCCGTCGCCAATGACGGCATCTGGCACCCCCCCACCACCATTCGTCGTTTGCTCGATGCAGAAACCTGTCGCTTGGATCGTCCCAGTGGCTGCGGCAGCCTCAATGGACATAGCGGCATTGGTCATGACAGCACTGGGGAGCGCCAAGCGGCCCGTCGTGTGTTGAAGGGACAGACAGCGCAGCAAATGCAGGGATTGATGCGATCGGTGATTCGCAGCGGCACCGGGCGAGCCGCCTCGCTGGGTGGACAGGAAGGCGGGAAAACAGGAACCACCAACGATGGCCGTGACCTGCTGTTCATTGGCTATGAGCCGAGTCGCCATTGGGTGCTGGGAATCTGGCTGGGCAACGATGACAACAGTCCCTCAGCCAGTTCCAGCGCCGTAGCAGCCTCTCTTTGGGGCCGGATCATTCGTGCCGCAGGACAGGGCGGTGTGGCGGGCCGATGAAGGGATCCAATCGCCTGATGTTGTTGGCTGCCGCAGGGCTGATTGTCCTGCTGGTGCTTGGACTGGTGCTTCAGGCGATTCGCAATCTGCTCTGGGATCTCAGCTATATCCTTCCGCCCTGGCTGGTGGGTCCAGTGCTGCTCATCGGCACCCTCCTGGTGCTTGCTTTTGTCATACAGATTGGCTGGCCCTGGTGGAAGGGATGGAAAAGCCGTCGCGGAGCCAACAACGCCAGCAGCACAGCCCCTTCACCGCCTGGGTCGCGTCGACAAGCAGCTGAACAGAGCCTGGAAAGCATTGATCGCCTTTTAGAGCGGCTTCAAGACGACGTAGCCCGGCAAGCGCTGCATCTGGAACGGGAGCGCGTTGCCCGTGAATTGGCCCGCGGCGATTTGGTGGTGGTGGTGTTTGGCACGGGCTCCAGTGGGAAAACATCCCTGATTCGTGCCCTTCTCCAAGACATTGTTGGGCGTGTTGGAGCAGCGATGGGCTCCACAACCGGCAGCCAGACCTATCGGCTTCGCCTCAACAAGCTGGAGCGCGGGCTGCAATTGGTCGATACCCCTGGAATCCTGGAAAGCGGCCTCGACGGAAGAGATCGGGAGCAGGAAGCCCGGGAACGCGCCAGCCGTGCCGACTTGATGTTGGTGGTGGTGGATGGAGATCTTCGCTCTGCCGAATGGGATGTGGTGCGCAGCCTTGCGGGCTTGGGCAAGCGCTTGATGTTGGTCTTGAACAAATGCGATTTAAGGGGAGAGGAGGAGGAAAAGCGTCTACTGGCCTTGCTACGCGGACGTTGCAAAGGCCTGCTGGCTGCTGAGGATGTGATCCCAACCAGCGCCGCTCCCCAATCCTTGCCAAGACCTGGCCAAAAACCCTGGCAACCTCCTGCTGAGGTGGCGGTGCTGCTCCAACGCATGGCCGTGGTGCTGCACGCCGACGGCGAAGAGCTCATAGCGGACAACATTCTTCTTCAATGCAGGACGCTTGGCGATAAGGGGCGTTCGCTGCTCAACCGCCAGCGGCAGACCGAAGCGCGACGGATCGTGGATCGTTACAGCTGGATTAGTGCTGGCGTGGTGGCAGCGACACCACTCCCCGGCATCGACTTGCTGGGCACCGCGGCAGTGAATGCCCAGATGGTGATGGAGGTCGCGAAGGTCTACAACGTGCAGTTAACCCGGGACAAAGCTCAGGAGTTGGCCGTCTCGGTGGGGAGAACCCTGGCAGGCCTTGGTGTTGTGAAAGGCGGGGTGGCCTTGATCGGCACCGCACTCAGTTTGAATCTGCCCACCCTGCTCCTGGGAAAAGCCGTTCAGGGTGTGGCTGCTGCCTGGCTGACGCGGATTGCCGGAGCCAGTTTCATCACCTATTTCCAGCAAGATCAAGATTGGGGAGATGGTGGAGTGCAGGACGTTGTGCAGCGGCACTACGAGCTCAACCGTCGCGATAGCGCCCTCAAGCGATTTCTCGACACCGCTCTCAGGCAGGTGGTAGAGCCATTGCGCCAGACGGCAAAGAAGCGCTTACCACCCCAACCAGGGCCTCGGGCGGGGGAGGACGCATCGGGCCCCGGGCATCGAGAACCGTGATCAGGGCCAAATAGGCCACGCCGATCAGCACAGACACAATCCCTGTGACGATGGCCACCCAGCGGCCGCGTTGCTGCTTGGGAGCCGCCATTAGGGCCGAACCTCCACGGATTGATTCAGAGCTGATGCCAGTTGATCCAACAAACCGTCATGGGTGTGGGGGTTGCCAAGGACAGCCTTGAGGTGATGCCGTCCCTGATGGAGCGGCCTCGATACCATGATGCCCTGGCTGAGCAAGAGCCGGCGTGTCTCGATCGACCAGCTTTCGTGCTGCTGCGCCTGTCCTCGTTGCGGCCGACAGGCGAGCACATGCAAAGGGCCCGAGAGAATCATCAGCCTGTTGGGATCCAGTTGTTGCTGGAGGTACTCACGGCGAGCAATCGCAGCGGACAACACCTGCTCAATTCCCGATTCACCAAGTTGCCGCAAACCAAGCCAGAGTTTGAGCACTTCCGCGGGACGGCTTCCCTGCAAACCCAGTTCTCCGCCGTGATCGTGCTCGAGGGCTGGCTCCATGTAGGGAAGACCTGTGGAGAAAGCTTCGGCCAGAACGGAGGGATTGCGAACCAAGAGAAGCGATGAGGTCTTTGTGATGCCGAGAACTTTCTGAGGATTCACGGTGATCGAATCAGCGCGAGCAATCCCATCGAGAAGATGGGTGCTGGTGGGACTAAGAGCAAAAACAGCCCCTATCGCCCCATCCACATGCAGCCAACGACCCAAGCGGCTGCAGAGATCAGCCAACGCAGAAACAGGGTCGATGGCTCCTCGCACCGTGGTGCCTGCTGTCGCCACCACGGCGATACAAGGGCGACCTTCTCTTGAAAGCGCTGTTAATTCATCCTCCAATTGCTGCAGATCAATGCGTCCTTGCCCATCCACCGGGATTTCACGGACTGCGTCGTTTTGTAGCCCCATCACCCGCGCTGCCTTGTGCCAGGACACATGCGCATCAGCACTGACCACCACCACCGCATCTGGCGTGTGGTCCAAGCCAGCGTGATGGCGAGCGGCCACCAAGGCGATCAAATTGCTCAGCGTGCCGCCACTTGCCGCAACACCAGAAGACCCTGCAGGAAAGCCAATGCGCTCAGCAAACCAGGCGCAAAGCTGCCGTTCGAGATGGCTCAAACTGGGAGACAGCTCTTCGGCCAAAAGGTTGTTGTTCAGCCCGGCGCAGATCAAATCTGCAGCGATCGACGCACTCAGCGGCGGCGGATCGAGATGGGCAATCGCCCCGGGGTGGGAAGGCTGAAACGCCCCATCCATCACCTGCTGAAGGTCATCCAGAAGTTGCTCCATGGTGCGGCCATGGGTCTGCGGAGCAGCATCTGGCAGCACCCGAAGTGCTGGCAAAGGACCCCTCTCAGCCGCCGAACCGATCCAGTTGCATAAGCGCTCGGAAGCACCCTCCAAAAACTGAAGGAGTTGAGGGTCAAGCGCATCGGGTGAAGCAAACGCCGAAAGAGCGACCGGTTCAGGATTCTTTGAAGGTCCGACCAAGAAGACAAGATGGGGAATGATCATTGTCCCCTGTGGTGGCACATTGAAGGGCCGGCAGATCCCCCGACGCGCAGAGCGAACAGCCTGATGGTGCAGTCTCCACTCGACCTATCTCCAACGCAGATGCAAGCCTGGATGGGACGTTTGATTGAACGCGCGCGTCGTTTCGGCGAACGGGGAGACGTTCCCGTTTGCGCCATTGTTTTGGATCAGCGAGGCCGCTGCATTGGCCATGGCATGAACCAGAGGGAGCTCAACAATGACCCGCTTGGGCATGCGGAGTTGATGGCCATTCGTCAGGCCTGCCTGTTGCAGGATGACTGGCGTCTGAATGACTGCACCCTGTTGGTGACCTTGGAGCCGTGTCCAATGTGTGCCGGCGCCTTGGTTCAAGCAAGAGTCGGACAGGTCATCTTTGCTGCCACGGACCCGAAGCGAGGAGCCTTGGGGAGCACGATCAACTTGGCGACTCACACCAGTGCACACCACCGAATGTCCGTGATCGGTGGTGTGCGGGGTGAAGAGGCAAAAGTGATGCTGTCGGGCTGGTTTAAGCAGCAACGGCGACGTTCTGTCGGAACTGGGGAAGCTCTGTTTCAAACAGATTCAACAACCTGCTGACG